>JBOHEP010000406.1:0-14600 GCA_050701075.1 Pseudonocardia sp.
AGCTCGGGCCGGATCGAGATCGGCCTGCCGGACGGGAAGTACAACGTGGACGTCGACGTGGACTCCGGCGAGCAGCGGGTGGACGTTCCCGTGGACACCACCAGCGATCGGCTGATCCAGGCCCGGGTCAGCAGCGGCGACATCGAGATCGTCCGCAACGGCCGCTGAGGCCGATCAAGTTGAGGTGCGACCGGGCGCGATCCCGACGAGCACCGGTGCCCCGGGCTCATCGGGCCGAACCCCGATGAGCTCCGGTGCCGCCGGGGCTCATCGGCGCAGTCCGAGCTTCCTGGCGCAGGCCGGCCAGGAGCCGTAACCACCGCGGTCGTCGCGAACCTTCGTCGCCACCGCGATCTGCTGTTCCTTGCTGGCCTCGGCGGCTGTCGGTGCGAACTCGTCGCCGCCGTAGGCCTTCCAGGTTGCGCGGTCGAACTGCAGTCCCCCGCTGTAGCCGTTGCCGGTGGAGACGTCCCAGCGTTGGCCGCTCTCGCATTGCGCGAGCTCGTCCCACGTCGCGCTGCTCTGCTCGGCGGTAGGTTCGGGGTCCGGCGCCGGACTGGAGCTCCCGACCTGTGGCTCGCCACCCTTGTCGTCGGGCCTCTCCTCGTCGGGCTGCTCGTCGTCGGGCTGCTCCTCGTCGGGCTTCTTTTCGTCGGGCTTCTTTTCGTCGGGCTGCTTGTCGTCGGGCTGCTTGTCGTCGGGCTTCTTTTCGTCGGGCTTCGTCTCGTCGGTCGAGCCGATGTCGTCGTGGCCGGCCTCGCCAGGTTCACCGGAGGCCCCTCCCTCGCCGGCGCGGGAGGGGGCGACGTCGGCACCGTCGGGTGCCCAGACGCTGAAGTCGTCGAACAACACTTCGGCGGATCCGTCACCGCCCTCCTCATCGCGGTAGATGCCCATCTTGAAGTAGTTCTCGTCGCTGCTCATCGTGGGCCGCTCCGTCAGCGGCACCGTCTGCACGCCGTCCTCCCAGGCTTCGACGAACCCATCGCTGCCGGAGAACCTCACGTGCAACATGTAGTCGACCCACTCTCCGCGCGGGACCGAACCGACGGTCTGCTTGTCGCCCTCCAACCCGCCGAGGTCCACCATGCCGTCGTTGCTGACCTCGACACGCAGCGGCGGCGAGCCCTCACCGGCATGCCACTGCATGACGATGAACCACTCCCCGGTGGGGTTCTGGAAATCCTCTGGGACCTGCATCGACCACTGGTACCAGCGTTCATCGCCCTCGCGGGTGACGATGTTGGCGTTGTTCTCCGAGACCTCGGCCCGCTCGCCCCCACCGAATTCAGGGATATCGCCGGGGTTGACGACGAATTTGGCGACATTGCCGCGTTGGGCGTCCCGCAGAATCTGCATTCCGTGATCACCTTCATGCTCGGCGCAGTCACCATTGACCGACGAACTCTGGCAATTCCCCCATTCACTGAAGTCGCCGGTCTCGAAATTGGATCGGAACACCTCCGTTGCGGCATCGGGCAGCATCTCCGCGGGTTGGGCGGGGTTCCCGGTGGGAGTGTCGAGCTGGTTGCTGCCGGAACCGCGCACCCCGCCGGTGAAGCCGGCCTCGGTGAGCGCATCGGCCAGGGCGTTGACGACGGGGTCAGTGTCGTCCGCAGTGGCCAGTATCTCGGAGAGCTGGCCGGCGAGCTGCTTCCAGTCGTCGTCGGCCGCGGACTCGGTCGAGCGGCTGCTCGGGGGTGGGTTGACGGGCCGCGACTCCGGTCGATTGAGCCCGGAGTCAGGCCGGTTGGGCCTGGACGTGGATGGGGACGCGGAGCTCCCGCTGGGGGCGGCGCCCGTCGCGTTGCCGCGATTGTCCGCGTCTGTATCCTTGTTCTCGTCCTTGTTCTCGTCCTTGTTCTCGTCATCACCGCCGCTGTCGGAGCTGGACCCGGTCGAGCTCACCGTGGAAAGCCGATCGGAGACCTCCTTGGCGGCTGGGTCGCCGGTGGCACTGAGATCAGCGACGACGGTGTTGACCTGCTGTTCCCAGGATGTGGACGCTGCCGATCCCGAGGCACCTGGGGATGCGCCGGCGGTCGAGGTGCAGGTCTGACGGGTCGTGGAGCCGCCCGACGGCCGGGGTGCCGATCCCGATCGTTGGCTCGAGACGACCGACTCGCCGCTGGATTCCACCCCCGGTGTCGTCGTGACGGTGATCCGCAGGTCGGCGGGAGTAGGGGAGAAGCCGGCGTCGGCGAGCGTCACCGCCAGATCCAGCGCCTTGGGATCTGAATCCGAGACCGTCATCAGCATGTCGGCCAGATCGTGGACCTGCTGGCGCCACCCGGTGTTGACGGCGGGGGTGATCCCGATGGATCGCAGTTGCTCGCCGAGGCCGGCTGCTTGGCTGTCGCCGTCGCCGATCGAGCCGGTGAGCGCGGTGACGAGCTCCCGGGCCTGCTGCAGCGCGGCCTTCTCCTCGGCGGTGAGTTGTTGTCGCCCACCCGAGACCCGCTCGACGCAGCGCGACTCGTGTTCGGGTGGGACCGATGGGACGCCCGCGATGATCAGGGGACAGGCCGTCAACGCCGCTGTGACCAGTGCGACAACGGATTCGAGGAAACCGGACATCTGTGCTCCTGGACGGGGGTTGGGCGATCATGGGGTTTCCTGCTCGGTCGCGGGCGCGTCGGCGGCGACCAGCCACTGGCCGTTCGGCTGGCGCGCGAGCACGATGTGACCTGCGATGAGGCGCACCGCGACCGGTCCCTCCGGTGGCCCGGTAACGGTCTCCACGGCAGTGCGGTAGCCGCGGCGCCGGTCGCCGGGTTCGGCGGTCAGCAGCTCCAGCGTCCGCACCCGTGCGGTGCGCACCGATCCGGCCGGGGGTGGATCGAGCACGAGCACCCCGACGGTTGCCGGTGGCGTGCCCGGTGCGGCGTAGCCCGCGGCTCGCAGCTGGGTGTGACCACCGTCCGCGGCGGTGAGCCCGTTCGCGGCGACGAGGTAGGCCCGGGCCACGGCACGGGGATCCCGGAGATCGACGGCGGGGTCCACCGGCGGTGGCGCCGCCCCGCGTGAGACGTCGACGGCGTCGAGGTCGCGGCGATCCTGCTCGCTCAGCACCGCGCCGAGCGGCGGGCCGCCCACCAGCTCAGCGGCGTCGGTGCGGGTGAGCACGAATACGCAGGCGACCAGTACGGCAACACCGGCGGCGACGAACGGGAGGACCGACGATCGGCGGTTCACCGCGTCACTCCCGAAAGCTGACGTGGACGTGGTCGTAGTGCCCGCCGGTCGCGTTGCGGACGTTGTAGACCCCACCGCCGGTGTACCTGCGGCCCCAGCCGTCCTGGTCGGCGGCGTTCGGGGCCCAGTAGCGGCCCTGCCAGATGAGGTACTTGACCTTCAACGGCCCGGCATGGCTGCGGTACCATTTCGCGACCCGCCATCCCGCGTCCAGTTCGGTGTCTGCGGCGAAGTGGCCCGGTTCGGTCGCGAAGAGGTCGCACGCCTTTCCTCGTGGATGATCGCTGCGCGGGTTCCATGCGTGCGCGTCCCAGCAGCCGGCCGAGCGCAGGACGGGCCCGTCCGACCAGTCGCCGAACACCGCCACAGCGGCTTCCAAGCCATGTCGGGTGGCGCCGGTCAGGCAGCCGTCGCCCGTCGGGTCGTCGAGGCGGCAACCGGTGGCGCCACCGGTCCACGGCGTCGGCACGGCGGCCGCGCCGGATGGGCCCGCCGGTACGGTGAACCGCTCCAGGTGGCCGTGCACCGCGTCGAGATAACGCCTGATGAGCAGTGCGCAGCGCTGCCCGCAGGCGGCTTCGCCTGCCTGGGGCACCCCCGTCGCACTGCCGGTCACCCGCCCACAGCCGGCGATGTGGCAGACCAGCATCGCGTCCAGCGGAGGGGTCTGCTTGCCGGTGTCCGCCAGGTGCCTGGTGACCGCGCGCAGGTTCGTGCATACCCATGGCACCGCGATGCGGAGATGGTCGGCCGCCGAGGTGACGGTGACGTCGGGGGCCGGTGGGTCCGACAGCCACGGTTCGCCGCCGGCGGCGAGCCAGTTGCGCTCGTCGAACTGGTAGAGCCCAGCAGCCCCGCCCGGGGCGTCGCTGCTGGTGGCGGCCGGATCCCAGCCGGACTCCGCTTCCACCTGGGCCACCACCCACGCCGGCGGAAGCTCGGGGCAGTGCTGGGCGGTCAGCTCCTCGACGAGCGGCAGTGACTCCCGGGCCAGGGTCGGGATCCGGGCCGGATCCACCCCGGAAGCCGGGCTCGCCTCCTCCTCCCGGGCAGCGCCGAGCAGCAGCAGACCGACGAGCGTGGCGAGAGCCAAGGTCAGCGGTGTCCGACACCAACCCAGCTGTCGCAGGACGCTTCGCGCTTCCACGGCTCACCCGGCCGCCCACCCGGTGTCGATGATCGCCGCACTTCCGGCTTCGAGCTCTTCGTCGTCGAGGTCCGGCACGGGAAGCAGGGGTGCCTGTCCGTCCTCGAGGGGGGACCGTGCGCGTTCGATCGGATACAGGCCGCGCCACAGCAGGACGACACGGCGCCGGGGCTCGAGTGGCGCTGATGTGGCTGCCCGGTCCAGCCGCCGGCCCTCGACCACCGTTCGGGCCAGCAGGCGCAGCGCACCTGCATAGGCCCGCAGCGGACGAGGGAGCCGCTCCGGTAGCTCAGCGAGCAGCGCAGCGGCCTCGACGTGCGGATCGGTGACCTCGCACCACCGCCCGACGTAGGGCAACATCAGCACGCCACTGAACCGCGGCTCGATGTCTCGAAGCCGGGAGAGCAGCGGGTCTCGGGGCATCCCGGCTTCGGCAGTGACGGCGAGCACCGGCCGCGAACCGGATGCCGTCAGTGGCCCGGCGAGCGCATCGGCGCGCCGCAGCGACTCGCCGGTGCCCCGACACACGAGCACGTCCACCCCGGCCAGCGCATCGGCGCCGCACCGGCCGGCGTCCAGCGCGTGCAGCGCCGCGGCCACGGTGCTGGTACCGACGCCGCCGGCGACGCCGGCGATCACCGGTGTACGAAGTCCGATCACGACGTGCCTCCAGAGCGCGGTTCGACGAGCGGGTCGTCGGTGACGGTGGGCGCTCCGTCTGCGTTTCGGGCGGTGTCGGTGGGTGCTCCGCTCGGGCTTCGCGCGGTGGAACCAGGTATTCCGAGGTCGTCGAGGCTTTCCTCCCATGCGTCGACCACGAGTCGGCCGCCGTCGGACACGACCGGCACACTGATCCGGATCCAGTAGGACGCGAGGCTGCGCCAGCCGCGGCCGGTGGGTGCCGGCGCCACTGCGGGAACACCGGCGATGTCGGGTTCTCGCTCGGGTGCCACGGCAGGCTCTGCGGAGTGGTCACCGACCTGCCGGTACGGGGTGACCCGCACCCGGACGTCGACGAGCACGCGCCCGTCACCGTCGGGCCGCACCTGCCCGGGTAGGGCGATCTCGGCACGTTGACGCCCGAGCCCGGACCAGCCCAGCTTGGCCGGGTCGGTTCCGGGGGCGGGCAGGTAGTCCAGCAGCACCCGACCCCGCCGCTCGGGATCGTCCTGATCCCACGACAGGTAGTCGACGGCGAACGCACCGGCGAGCGCCGCGGCCTCGGCCGGGTGCGGAGCAGGTACGGCCGGTCTCGGCGTCGAAGGGGTGGCCGGGGCGGCGAGGCTGGGGACGGGCGCCATAGCGGGTGCGGGGGCCGCCGGTGCCGGAGCCGATGCAGTGGCCAGGCTCGACCCGGCCAACCACCGCGCCGGCCACGTTGCGGGCACGGCCATCGCGGGTGGGGGCGCCGGCGGCGGACCGGGGATCGGCGGCGGTCCGGGGATCGGCGGGAAACCGTACGGATCGGTCGGGCGATCGTCAGCCGGATGCGGCGCTGGCCAGGCGGATCGGATGCCCGACCCACCTGATCCGCCCCGAGGCGCCGGTGTTCCGGGCTGCGGCCACCCCGCCGGCGGTCCCGGCCACCCCGCCGGCGGTCCCGGCGGCGCTCCCCAGCTCGGGACGCCGGGCCCGGGGACCGGCCACGTCGGCCGCGCCGAGGAAACCGGTGGGGTACGCCCGAAGAGGCGGAAGCGGGACACGAGGTACCCCCGTCTACGGGCACGCGGAAGCATCTGCACCACCGGGTCGGGAGTACCGGGTTGGTGAGTGCAGTGCGGCGTGCTGTTGGTCAGTGGCCCGGCGGCGGCGCCGACGGGTTGCGGCAACGCAAGGTGGCCGCGATCAGGACGGCTCCGACTGTAAGAGCGACGTCCGCGCGGCGGGCCGAAACGGGTCAGCGGTTAGCGATCGTGAACGGGCGGTCGGGAACTCGACGGCTCAGTTCGGGATCGGCCAGGTGTGCACGGGCTCGTTGGTCTTCGAATACTCGAGATAGAGCGCGAGCATTCCTCGTAGCGACGTCTCACGGTCGGCGCCGCGCCCCTCGAGCACGCCGACGGTGTCCAGCTGCCACGACGCCCCCGTCCGCCGGGTGACGCAGCGCCGCTCGATCACGGACAGGTAGCGCTCGGCGACCTCGGCGCCGACCCCCCAGCGTGCCAACCCATCGGCGGCCTGTGGCAGGAGCTTGCGGAGCACGAGCTCGTCGGGCCGGATCCAGCCGAGGCCCGGCCAGTACAGCGGGCCATCCATCCCGTGCCGTGCCGCGGTCGTGAAGTTCTCCACGGCCGCGTCGAACGACATCGAACTCCACAGCGGCCGATCGGCCTCGACCAGCGCCCGCATCAGACCGTAGAAGAACAGCGCGTTGGCGACCATGTCGACCGCCGTCGGGCCGGCAGGTAGCACCCGGTTCTCCACCCGCACGTGTGGTACACCGCCGGCGATGTCGTACACCGGCCGGTTCCAGCGCCAGACCGTGCTGTTGTGCAGGCGCAGCTCGTCGAGCTCGGGCACCCGACCCGCGCGCAGCTCGGCCATCGGGTCGATGTCGTCGACGACCGGCATCAGCGCCGGGAAGTACCGCCCGTTCTCGGCGAAGAGGTCCAGGACCGAGGTGATCCACCGCTCGCCGAACCAGACCCGCGGGCGGACCCCCTGGTTGCGCAACTCGACCGAGCGCACGTCGCAGGACTGCTCGAACAACGGGATCCGGGTCTCCGCCCACAGCCGCGACCCGAGCAGGAACGGGGAGTTCGCACCCACCGCGAGCTGCACGCCGGCCAGGCACTGCGCGGCGTTCCAGTACCCGGCGAAGGAGTCGGGGTGCACCTGCAGGTGCAGCTGCATGGACGTGCAGGCTGCCTCGGGCGCGATCGAGTCGAAGTCCGCTACCAGGTGCTCCGGGACGACCTGGTGCCGGCCGGACGCGTCGTCGCCGGCGATGTCCAGGCGGATCGGCTCCCCGCGCACGGCCATCACCTGTTCGTTGAGAACGGCGTAGCGATCATCGGCGGACAGGGCCTCGACGACGAGGTGGCAGCGCTCCAACGTCGGCAGGATCCCGATGACGGCCAGCTGTGAGCCACAGTCCTGTGCCTTCGATCCGGCCAGGTCGAGCATGTGGACGAGCTGACGTTCGAGGTGGCGCCACTGGTCACCCAGCAGCGGCCGCGGTGGAAGGTTGAGCTCGAGGTTCCAGCGGCCGAGCTCGGTCTGGAACTCGGGTTCCCCGATCGCCGCAAGCACCGCTGCCCCGGACAACATCGGCGCGAGCTCGTCGTCGACGAGGTTGAGCTCGACCTCGATTCCGGTGATCGGCTCATCACGGGCGAACGGGTGCTCTCGCAGCATCACGGCAAGCGCGTCGAGACAGCGCTGAACCTTGGCCCGATACCGCTGGCGGTCCCGTCGACTGAACGTGGTCCGGTCGACGTCCTGGCCCATTCGCGCCAATTCCTCCCTGCCCCCGGGCCGAGCCCGGACACAGAGTGGTCGCCGGACAGTCGCCCACCGTTACACACCCTCGATCCGAATGCTACGGCTGACGGGCTACGGTTCCGGCTACGAGGCCACCACCTGGGACGATGCTGCTCGTGGCCACCATTACGCTGATTTCCGACGCGGCCGACCGGCGCCTGGACGACTACCGCGACCTGACGAGCGCAGACCGCAGGCCCGACCGACCAGGCGGGCGCGGTCTGGTGATCGCTGAGGGGATCGTGGTGGTCCGGAGGTTGATCGACTCGCCGTACCCGGTGCGTTCTCTGCTCGGGGTGCCGAGACGACTCGCCGATCTGACCGAGGATCTAGCCGGGCTACACGTTCCGGTCTACGCGGCGGACGCCGACACGATGGCCACGGCGGTCGGTTTCCACCTCAACCGTGGCGTGCTTGCGGTAGCCGACCGGGTGGCGTCGTCCGATCCGGTCGCGCTGGCGAAACGGTCCCGGGTGGTGGCCGTGCTCGAAGGCGTGAGCGATCACGAGAACCTCGGAGCGCTGTTCCGAAACGCCGCCGCGCTCGGCGTCGACGGCGTACTGCTCGGCCCGCGCTGTTCGGACCCGCTTTACCGGCGCAGCGTGCGGGTCTCCATGGGGCACGTGCTGCGGGTGCCGTTCGCCGACCTCCCGGGGGAATGGCCGGGTTCGCTGGACCTGCTGCGGGCCGCCGGGTTGCGGGTCGTGGCGCTGACCCCGCTCGCGGACGCGGTCGGGCTGGCGGGGGCGGGTCTCGCGGACAGCCCCGTGGCGCTGCTGTTGGGTGCGGAGGGCCCCGGGCTGTCGGCCGAGGCACTGGCGGTTGCCGATCTGCGGGTCCGGATCCCGATGGCGTCCGGCGTCGACTCCCTCAACGTGGCGACGGCGGCGGCGCTTGCCTTCCACGCCGCCGTTCCGCCCGTAGGCTGAGCAGCGGGTCGCGCCACTGGGGTTGTCTACGGGGGCTGCTGCCACGGGAGGGCTTGGCACGGGAGGGCTTGGCACAGGAGGGCTGGGGTGCACGGAGATCGGCGGTCGGGCGATCCGGCTGTGCCCGCGGAACTCCAGGCGGCGTTGCGGGAATGGCTGGCGTTCGCGCGGGACGCCCGGTCCGATGGGGTCGAGGAACGCGAGCTCGTCCGCCGCCGCGGCCGTCAGCTTGCGTCGCGGGTGGCGAACCTGCTGGGACGGCCCGTCGAGTTCATGGATCCGGTGACCGGCACGATGGATCGCATTCCGGTCAGCGGCGTCCCCGCCACGTTCCTGGAGATCGATCCCGTGCTCCCGTCCGAGTCGACGCCGTGGGCCACCGGCCTCGCGGTGGCCGCGTTCTTCGCGGTGTTGGCGGCGGTCGGCGACGTCGCGTTCAGCCGGGCGATCGGCGCGATGTTCGGGCTGCTGTGGGTACCGGCCAACCTGCTCGTCGGGGCGGGACTCGCGCCGGGGTTGTGGCTCGTACGACACGTTCGGTTCTGGCGCTGGCCGGCCCTCGGCATCGCCGCCGGCTGGATCGTCGCGTGGCTCGTGCTCCTGTTGGGATTGCTGCGGTGAGGGCGCGTGACCGCACCCCTGCAGTGTTGCGCGGCCGTACCCTCAGGCACTGAGCCGTTCCCGGAGCCGGCGTGATCCATCGGTCGTGTAGCGCTTGACGGCGGCGGTGCTCAGGTGCATCACCTCGGCGGTCTCGGCGACGCTGAGCTGCCACTGCAGCGGTGGACGGGCTCGTCAAGGGCACGCGTGGAGGTGGCGCGGGGATCCGGAGGCAGAGGTGTCGAGCTTGATCAATGTTGTGGAACCGTCAGCCGTGCCGCGTGCGGTTTCGGGTTCCCAACCGATGATCTGGCATCGCCTGAGCCGGCGGGATCTGCCAAGATCAGCGTGTCGGTACCGGGAGCCGCACGGGATGGGGCACTGTGTTCCCATTTGGCGATCATGAAGCTGACGGAGTGAGCGACCCCGATGAACTCGTGCTGCCGTCAGACGCATCGACTCGGTCTCCTGCCTGACGTCAGGGCCCAGAAGCTCAGCTGAAGGCCGATGGTCTCGGTCTCGCTGCCCGGCAGTCTGGGCTCCGTCGGCGTCAGCCCCGACGGCGACCCGACCTAGGGCGTCGGAACGGGCCCTATTTGCAGACAACGGGGAGGCCGTCACGGCGAGCGCACAAGCTCCCGGTACGCCTCCCGGAGCGGCACCGCGATCCGGGTGCCGGCGGATTCGACGGCACGGACGACCTCCAGCGCCCGCCACCGATTCGACGGCGCCACCCTGCCGGATTCCACGGCGTCGAGCGCGGACCGGACGGCCTCGTCGACCTGGCCCTGCCCGATCAGCGCGAGCGCCAGGTCGAGCCGCGCCACCGCGAGCCTGCGCGGCCGGCCGCCGTGTGCCTCGTCGGCCGACAGTGTGGCGATCACCTCCCGCGCGAAGTCCACCGCGGCTGGATCTCCCACCCACGACAGCGTCGTCGCGGTGTACGACGTCGCCTTCGCCGGGTCGTAGTGGTAGTGGTGCTCGGGCCGGTCCGGCCTCACCAGCGGGCTCACCATCCGATTCACCCGGTCCACCACCCGTTGCGTGTTGTGCACGTCGCCGAGCCGGGCCCACGCCCGACCCTCCTGCGCGGTCGCCTGGATCAGCGCAGAGCTGTGGCAAGGCGCGAGCTGCTGCGCGCCCAGCGCCAGTTGCGCGGCCCGCGGATAGTCACCAAGAGTGAGTACCCGCCACGCCTCGGTTTCGAGGCACCACGCCCGGATCTCCTCCTGCCCGCCCTCGCGGGCGAGTGACTCAGCCGTGCGCAGCCGGGCGACGGCCGGTCGCTGCTGCAGCAGGTCGACATGCAGCGTTGCGCCCAGCAGCGACATCCACGCGCCGACGACGAGTAGCCTGCGGTGCTCGCCGAGGGTCTTTCGGGCGTCGAGGAGCTGCCCCACGTAGCGCAGGTGCTGCCGGGTGTGGTCGAGCAGGGCGGCCGGGTCCCAGGTGGCGTAGTCGGTCGCGAGGTCGTCGACGGCCAGCTCCAGTTGGGTGAGCGTCGCCTCGCCGACGTCGGACGCTGACGCCCGGCGCGCAAGTTCCAGCGCCTCGATCTCGTCGTCGGCCCGCGGTGCGGGTTCGGTAGCGACGTCGCGCTCGAGCAGGCCGTCGAGGCGGGCGGCGGTGATGTCGAGCAGCGCTGCCAGCTTCCGTCGGGCCCACGGCTGCGGGACGGTCTCACCGGACTCCCAACGGCCCACCGTCGAGCGGTCGACGCCTACGCGGTGCGCGAGATCCTCCTGCGTGAGCCCGGCCACCCTGCGCGCCTGCACGAGGCGCGGACGTCTCCCGGGCATGCGACCAGGCTACGCACGCGCGCTACCTGCAGCGGTACGGGATGCGGGTACGAATGCGGCACGGGGTGCGGCGTGTGCGTGCTGTCCGCCGTCGGCCCCTGGCGGTTGGGTCTGTGGTCATGTACCCGATTGTCGAGTTCATCGTCGGAGAGCCCGGCATGGCCGACCGGCCACATCTCGGACCGACCACGTGAGCCTCTACCACCTGCACGCCCGGCTGATCGAGGGTCCGCTCGGCGCACTGACCCGCGACGAGTTCCAGAGCCGGGACACCGACAACTGGTTGGAGATCGTCGCGCTCGGCGATCAGCTCGCGGAACGCGGGTTCACGGTGTGGATCTACGACCACGGTCACACGGCAGCGTTCCCGAGCGCGAGCGACTTCCGTCTCGTCAAGATGATTGCTCCTCCAGCGCCGGGCCGGCTGCAGCCCCCACAGGAGCCAGCTCCGCAACCTGATCGGCGCTAGCCACCGGGGCTACAAGGTCCAGCCCAGCGGGGTTGAGCGCCGCCGTGATATTCACCGGGAGCCCTGTGTCACCGATCCCGGCCGGGGTCACAGCGTCGATCAGCGCGGACTCGGCGCTGTCGCGGCCTCGCATGGTGCGGCCGTTGCTGAGTCGTAGGACCGCCCGGCACTCGGGCGCCTCCCTGATCAGCCCCAGCAGGTTGGTGCCGGTCGGCGTCAGCGGGCGGCGGATGTCGTACTCGGAGAGCCCGTCGAGCTTCCACAGCAGGGTCTCGTGAGCAGCCTGCAGGCAACGACGAAGGTCCGCTTTCGGATCCGGTCCGGTCATGGCGGACAGCCTGCCACTCGGTACCGACGCCCCGGGGCGGAGCTCGACCTCCTGTCGATGGCCGACACGGACGGAATTGATGCTCCAGCGCGGAGGGTGGCTGCGCCGCCACACCGCTGGCCGGCCGCAGCGATCCCGTCAACATCCTCGCCGTGCTCGTCGCGCACGTCCTGGTCATCGTTGCCCTCGCACGCCCAGCAGGACCTCGTCCCAGGATGGCATCACCGGTTTGCCCTTCTTGGTGCGCCGGTTGGCCACCGGTGCGGTGCCGGTGTCGGTGCCCGGCTCGGCCACGGGCGGGTCGGTTGCGGACGGGTCGGCCGGAGCCTCGGCGGCAGGCGCGTCCTGCGGTTCGGCCGGACGGGACTCGGGCTGGTGCGACGCTGACGCCGCCGGGCGGCGCTTCTCGGGCGGGGCGTGGGCCGTGGTCCGCTCGGCAGCGGGCCGGGTGTCCGCGTCGGCGCCCGGACCGCGGACCCTGTCCGACGCGGCGGCACGCTCCTCCGCCGGGGAGAAGGGCGCGGGCGCCTGCTCGTCGGTGCGGCCGATGTAGATGACCGGTCCGACGGTGCGCAGCGGCCGGGCGGGCAGGCCTTCGACCAGGTCGCTCGCGTGCTCATCGACGGCGGTGACGGTGCCGCCGTGGGCGCCGGGGTGGAACGTCCAGTGTGCCCGGTTGTCCGACCGACCGGCCCGCCAGCTCAGCGCGACGACCCACTTGCCGTCCTCGCCCTTCCAGGAGTCCCATTCGGCGTGCTCGTACTCCTGGCCGCGCAGGCCGAACGTGTGCGCGACGACCTCCCCGAGGGTGCGGCTCTCCGGGCCCTCGGACCGGACCGGGTGCGCCCCCTGGGCGAGCTCGGCGGAGCGGGACCGCTCCAGGAGCACCGGGTAGGCGAAGCGCTCGATCTTGTGCTGCGGCACCCCGGCGGCGGTGGCCACCTGCTCCACGGACGCTCCGGCGCGGATTCGGGTCTGGATCTCACGTGGTCGCAACTGGCTCTCCACCTCGATCGCGATCTGTCCGAGCCGGGTCCGATCACCCCGTGCGGCAACGCGGAGCTGCTCGTCGGCCGGCACCGTGAAACGCTCGCGGCGGTCCGGGTCCTCGAGGACGACTGCGATGCCGTCGTCGCCATCGGTGATCCCGACGACCCGCAACGCCCGCATCAGCGGCCTCCCCGCTCTGATCTCCCCGTCCGGGTGACGGTAGTTGCCGAGCCGGAGCCTGCGACGGAGGCGCGCCGGTCCACGTCGACAACGAAGTCGATCGCCTCCACATCAGACACCCCCACCCGTGCAACACCCTGCATTCTCGACACATGTGGCGCAGCGCGTGTGCGGCGACGGCGGGTGTGTGCGAGCCGGGCAAGGCCGGTCAGGCGCTGTGGTCGACCACCCAGTCGATGCACGCCGTGAGCGCGGAGACGTCGGCCGGGTCCACGGCCGGGAACATCCCGATCCGCAGCTGGTTGCGGCCGAGCTTGCGGTAGGGCTCGGTGTCGACGATCCCGTTGGCCCGCAGCGTCCTCGCGACGGCGGCGGCGTCCACCGATTCGACGAGGTCGATCGTGCCGACCACCTGTGAGCGGAGCGCGGGATCGGCGACGAACGCGGTGGCGAACTCCGAGCGTTCGGCCCACGAGTACAGCCGACCCGACGAGTCCGCCGTGCGCGCGACGCATGCGTCGAGCCCGCCCAGGCCCAGCATCCAGTCGATCTGCTCGGCCATCAGCACCAGCGTGGCGACGGCCGGGGTGTTGTAGGTCTGGTTCCTGGCCGAGTTGTCCACGGCCGTGGCCAGCGACAGGAACGACGGGATCCAGCGGTCGGTCGCGGCCAGCTCGGCGACCCGGTTCAGCGCGGCCGGGCCCATCAGTGCGACCCACAGCCCGCCGTCGGCGGCGAACCCCTTCTGCGGCGCGAAGTAGTAGGTGTCGGCCTGGGTGATGTCCACCGGCAGCCCACCGGCCGCTGACGTCGCGTCGATCACCACGAGCTGACCGCCGGTCGCCCCGGCCGGCCGGACCACGGGCACCGCAACCCCCGTCGACGTCTCGTTGTGCGCCCATGCCAGCACGTCGCAGGTGGGATCGGCCACGGGCGTTGGCGCACTCCCGGCGTCGGCTCTGATCACCACGGGGTCGGCGAGGAACGGGACGCCGCTGGTGGAGTCGGCGAACTTCGAGGAGAACTCGCCGTAGGCCAGATGCAGGGCACGCCCACGGACCAGGCCGAACGCGGCGGCGTCCCAGAATGCGGTGGATCCGCCGTTGCCCAGTACCACCTCGTACCCGTCGGGCAGCGAGAACAGCTCGGCGAGCCCGGAGCGGACCCGGCCGACGAGCGAGCGCACCGGCTTCTGGCGGTGCGAGGTGCCCATGACGGCGGCAGCCGACCCGGCGAGCGCGGCCAACTGCTCGGGGCGAACCTTGGACGGGCCGCACCCGAAGCGTCCGTCGGCGGGCTTGAGCTCGACGGGGATCTGCAGGTCGAGAGATGCAGCGGTGGATGTCACCCGGCCAGTCTTGCAGCCCGGATCCGGACCGTCGGGGTGTGGCTGCTCACGCCGGCGTCCGGGGAGAACCACGTCGCACCGCCCGTGGACGGGTGCTCGTACGGGAGGAGAGGATGGTGGGGTGCCCCCGGA
>JBOHEP010000407.1:0-5437 GCA_050701075.1 Pseudonocardia sp.
GGTGTCGGGACGCTGGTGCCGGCACCAGAACGGCGGTGCGGTGCGCCACAGTCGGCCGACAGCCGGCCGGCAGTCGGTGCGCCACAGTCGGCCGACAGGAGCGCGGCGGGGAGCCGGTTGCTGGTCGGGGGGGATTGGGGGGTTCTTGGGGGCGAGATGACCTCTGGTCCCCATGGGGGCCGTGGTAGTGGTGTTGGTCAGCGGCCGACGGTTGCCACCGCCAGCTCCTCCCGGCGGTCGGTGGGAGCGGCGGGCGCGGGTTGGCTGTCGGCGTGGGATCTGAAGCTGCGCAGCCGCAGGCTGTGGCCACACCAACACCGAGCTGAACGCCATCGCCGCATCGGCGATCATGGGGTTGAGCAGGCCGACGGCGGCCAGGGGCAGGGCGGCGAGGTTATAGGCGAACGTCCTGAACAGGGTTGGTCTTGATCGTGGCGAGGGTGCGCCGGGACAGCCGGATCGCGTCCGCCACTGCACGGAGGTCACCCCGGACCAGGGTGCTGTCACCCGGCCTCGATCGCGACGTCGGTGCCGGTGCCGGTGCCAGGCCGAGGTCGGCCTGGGCGAGCGCGGCGGCGTCGTTGACACCGTCGCCGACCATCGCGACGACCTTGCCCTCGCCCTGACGCCGTCGAGCTTGCGCTCTATCCGGTTGGCGCGGGACGCGCAGGTCATGCCCCCGATCACCAGCTCGACATCGGTGACGGTGCTCATCGGCGCAGTGCCCTCCCCTGCCATCAGCGGCCGCCGTGACCCGGGGTGGCAACCGTGAAATCCGCCGTGCGGACGACGCCTGCGTGGGCGAAGTCCAGGAACAGCCGGTAGCTACCGGCGCTGGGTACCTCGGCGATGAACTCGATGACCGGCCCGGCCGGGGCGCGGCCGTCGCCAGGCGCCCCCTCGGGATGGACGTGCAGGTAGGCGAGGTCGCTCTCGCGCAGAGCGACGAGGTGCCCGTATGCCCCCAGGTAGGGCTCCAGGTCGGTAACCGGCTGCCCATCCTTGCGCACGGTCAGGGTCAGGGGTGAGGCCTCGCCGGGTACGGGCTCACCTGCGAGGTCGACGGTGTACCCGTCGACCTCGGCGATGCGAGTGGGCTGATGGGCGACCGGCTCGAACGTGCCGGGCGCGAACAGGTCGACACCCAGGGTGAGGGGCCGGCCGCCGGTCGGGGTGAAGGCGGCGAACGCGCGATAGGTGCCGGCGGCCGGCAGTGCGAGCGGCACCCGCCAGGTGCCGTCGGCGGCCATCTCCGGGTGGACGTGCTGGAACCCGGTGGTGTCGCGGCGCACCACGATGAGGTGCATGCGTTTGTCGTGCTCCACGTCGAAAGCGGTGACGGTGGCGCCGCCGGAACCGGTGATGCGGTAGGCGAAGTCCGCGGCGGCACCCACGATGAACTCGGGCTGCGCGTCGTCGATGGGTGAGAGCCGGTAGCCGCCGCTGCTCGACGCCAGGCCGCCGGGCTGCTCGTCCGCGCCGCCGTGCCCGTGGTCGCCGCCGTGCCCGTGTGCGTGCCCGCCCGCGGTGGGGGAGAAGGGGCCGACCGCGGATCCGGCCGCGTACGCCGCACCGGTGAGCAGGAGGAGCACCGCGCCGTAGGTGGCGAGCAACGCCTTGGTCTTCATGGATTCCTTCGTCTCATGGGATCAGAACCGTACGAGGCGGGCGACGGCGGCGCCGGCCTCGGTGACCTTCGCATCGGCGCCCGGGCCGCCCACGGCGCCCGCCGCGGTGACGCAGTGCCGCAGGTGCTCGTCGACCAGCCCCAGCGCCACGGCCTGCAGGGCCTGGTGGCGGCCGACCGCCGGGTCAGCACGTCGATGCAGTAGTCGTCGGTCTCGATCATTTTGGCGATTCCATGTATCTGGCCCTCGATCCGGCGCATCCGTTCGAGGTAGGCATCCTTGTCCTGGGTAGCCGTGCATCGGTCGCCTCCGCGTCGCCGGTGCCATCATACGGTAGGGGGGCATCGTACACAGATCGTGGCTGCTGCTAACGCGGCGGCCGTCGAGACCGATCTTCACTCTGAGCACAACCTCACCCACGGAGCGACCGCGATGGCGAACCCGATTCCCCCTGGCGAGCGGCCGGTCGACGTGCCGGCCTCCGGCGACCCGAAGGAGACCGGGTTCTGCCCACAGCCCCGCCTGCGCTGGCTCTCGGTGCGCCTGCTGATCCAGACCGCGCGCGAGGTCGTGCTGTCCAGGCTCTTCGGAGACTTCGTCGACCGCCGGGAGCTGCAGGCCATCGAGAAGATCGATCCCACGACCCTCGACATCATCGATCTCTCCCAGGACGGGGACCTGCGGATCGACTACGTGGCCGACGCGGGCGACGGGTTCAACGCCGCGGCCACGATCGCCTCCATCGTGGCCCGGGTCGAGTCCTTCGAGGTGCTCGACCCGTCCGGCCAGGAAGTCCACGAGAAGATCCCACCAGCGGAGCTGCTCGTCCTGGGTGGCGACGAGGCCTACCCGTCGGGCTCGACCGAGAGCTACCAGGATCGCCTGGTGGGCCCCTACCGGTCGATGCTGCGGTGGACCGCGCAGCCCCGACACGTGGTGGCCGTACCCGGCAACCACGACTGGTACGACGGCCTCGTCAGCTTCATCCGGGTCTTCTGCCAGGAGCGCTGGATCGGTGCCTGGAGGACCCAACAGAAGCGCAGCTACTTCGCCGTCCGGCTGCCGCACGGCTGGTGGCTGTGGGGTATCGACATCCAGTTCGAATCCGATATCGACGAGCCGCAGCTGAAGTACTTCCGCAAGGTGGCCGAGCGGGTGGGCGCGGGTGAGGCCATCATCCTGTGCTCGGCGAAACCGAGCTGGGTGCAGGCGGGCCCGGACAACCCGGAGGGTTTCGCTCTTCTGGAGTTCTTCGAGCGAACCGTCGTGCCCGACCACGCGTGCCTGCGCATCTCGTTGAGCGGCGACAGCCACCAGTACGCCCGATACTCCCAGGCCGATACCAACGAGCAGCGGATCACCGCCGGTGGCGGGGGCGCCTACCTCTCGGCCACCCATCACCTGCCCCCACACGTGGACCTTCCGCCGCCGCAGTCGCGGGACCCGAAGAAGCGGCCGCCGGCGCGCTTCACCCGCGAGGAGGTCTACCCCGCACGGAGGCAGTCATGGCTCCTCGGCATCGGGGTGCTGTGGCGAATCTTCGGGAACCGGGCCTTCTACCTGGTCACGGCCGCAGTGTACTTCCTGCTGGCGCTCCAGCTCGACGCTGCCCAGCAGGCCCTGCGGGACGGTGCCGACGGCAGCCTCCCGCTCGCACCGCTGCTGATGGCCGCGCTGGTCCTCGTCGCCGTCACCGGTGCCCTGCACGCCTTCGCGGCCGACCGACGGCACCGCCCGGTCCGCCGTCGGATGGCCACGGCCGGGCATCTCGTTCTCCACCTCGGCCTCGTCCTCGCAGTCGTGTCGATCGCGGGCCACCGCACCGAGTGGATACCGACGGCGTACGGGGAGATCGTCTCGGCCCTACTCGTCGCCGCCGCGGTGGGAGTGGTGATCGTCCCGCTCGTGGGCCTGAAGCTCGCCGACCCGTACTCCAGGAAGTGGGGTCGGACCCTGATCGCGGGGTGGGTGATCGGTGCGTCCGCGGTCCTGATCGCGGCTGCGGTGTGGGTGACGGCGGCAACCGAGCAGTTCGCCGCCGTGTCCGACCAGGCGTTCCTCGGTCTCGTCGCCTTCATCACCGGCGCGGGTGCAGGCACGTTCGCGGTGGGGGTCTACCTGCTCGTGGCGAGCTCGCTGCTGGACGTCAACACCAACGAGCTCTTCTCCGCCCAGGGGATCGAAGACCACAAGTCGTTCCTGTCCCTGCAGGTCACCGAGGAAGCGGTGATCATCCATCCGATCGCAGTCGACCGGGTCCCGCGGCCGTGGCGCTTCGTGGGCGAGGAGCCGTGCGGCCCATGGTTCGCCCCGGCCGGCGACCAGCGGGTGGTTGCGCGACTGATCGAGGCGCCGATCCGGGTCACCCGGAAACCCGGGCCGGCGACCGCTGAGGATCGGGGCCTGCTTGCTCGCCGACGGGTCCCCGGACCGGCCTGATCGGTGTGCGCCTCCCCGGGGCGCGGACCGGAGCCTCGCGAGGAGATCGGCCCCGGTACCCGTATGGCTCTGGTTCACCCCCGCCGGCTCTGAGCCGGTGCGTGCGCGGCTGGTCGAACAGCCGATCCGGACGATCCGACGATCCCGGCCCGCTGTGGCCGCAGATCGACTTCTGCCTGCTCATCAAGGGATCCTCGGACCGACCCGATGACGGCCTGACCCCGCTGCTGCGACCCGTTGGCGGCGGTCGAGGGTGAGGCCCTGAGGTGGCGCCGGAGTGCGGCGACGAGTTCGGCCCGGTTGGATGCGGTCAGCTTCTGGCGGATCCGGGCGACGTGTTGCTCCACTGTCTTCGGCGAGATGTACAGCCGGGCCCCGATCTCCTTCTGCGTGAGGCCGTCCACGACGAGCGCGCCCACCTCGCGTTCCCGGTCCGACAGCCCATCGACGGCGCCCGTGCCCGGCGCGGTGGTCTCTGCGCGGAGTCGGCGGCCCTTACCGAGCAGCTTGCGCACGGCGGCGGGATCAGCTGTGCGGGCCGCCGCCGCCTTGCACAGCGCCGCTGCCTCCCAATGTCGGCCGGTGTCGGCGATCCGGGCTGCGGTACGCGCCACCGTCAGCGGGTTCACGTCGCCCGCGAGGACTGCCGCCCAGGTGGTGGCGCCCTCGGCGGACGCCTCGATACCGGGGTGCGCGACCGCCAGCCCGGTGAGCTGCTCGGCTGTGGCGGCGGCGGCCGCGGCGTCATCGGCGATCACTGCGCGCTCCAGCCGCCACCACTGGTCGATGGCGACACACCACGCCGGCGAACCGGCACGGACCACCGCCGCATGCATCGCTTTGGCCAGGGTGTCCCGATCGGTGGGTGACACCCACGCCGCGCCGGCGGAGAGCTCACCCCAGGCGTCGAGCAGCAACAGCTCCACGTCGGCGCCGGCGACCACCGGCGCGACCCGGTGCCAGGTCGAGGCGATCGAGTTGCTGTCACCGCAGCGGCGGGCGATCCCCATGGTCACCGCGGCGGCGAGCACGGCGTTGCGCCGGAGAACCCGGGTGCGCGCCGCTGCGGTCAGGCCGTCGCGGGCCTGGGCGAGGCGGCCGGCCCGCATGTCCAGCCAGGCAGTGAGAAGCTGTTGGCGGGTGGCCGGCCGGCCGGTATGCGCGCCGAGCATGGCCCGCGCCGTACCGTCGTCGCCACCCGCGGCGACGACGGCGACGACGAGATCTCCCCACAGCTCCGGTGCCAGCATGTCGGGCGGGACGGTGGCCGCCGCGAGCCCGGCGAGGCGCCGCGCGGCCTGTTTGAAGCCGCCGCGGATCGCCTCCACGGTGGCGTCGGCTCCTTCGAGGAGAACGGTGAGCCCGCGGGG
>JBOHEP010000408.1:0-9554 GCA_050701075.1 Pseudonocardia sp.
GTCCTCGCCTACGTCTGGTGAGGGGGTAACACCATGTCCCGAATCGGGAAGCTGCCCATCACCGTTCCGTCCGGGGTGGACGTGACCATCGACGGCGCCACGGTGACGATGAAGGGGCCGAAGGGCATCCTGACGCACACCGTGATCGAGCCGATCAGCATCGAGCGGGATGACGACGGCACACTTCACGTGCGTCGCCCGGACGACGAGCGCCGGAGCAAGGCCATGCACGGCCTGTCCCGCACACTCGTACACAACCTCGTCGTCGGCGTCACCGCCGGCTACGAGAAGAAGCTGGAGATCCACGGTGTCGGCTATCGCGTCGCGTTGAAGGGCTCCTCGCTGGAGTTCGCCCTCGGGTACAGCCATCCAGTGGTGATCGAGGCCCCTGAGGGCGTCACGTTCACGGTCGAGACGCCCACCCGGTTCTCGGTCTCCGGTATCGACAAGCAGCTGGTCGGCGAAATCGCCGCCAACATCCGCAAGCTGCGCAAACCCGACCCGTACAAGGGCAAGGGTGTGCGCTACGCCGGCGAGGTCATCCGCCGCAAGGTCGGAAAGACGGGTAAGTGATGGCTGAGATCGTTTCTGCGGCTGCGAAGAAGCGGGCCGGCTCGCAGGTGTCGAGCAAGCGCCGCACGTCGCGTGCCCGGCGCCACGCCCGGCTGCGCAAGAAGATCAACGGTAGCCAGGAGCGGCCGCGGTTGGCCGTCAAACGCAGCTCCCGGCACATCGTGGCCCAGCTGATCGACGACCTGGCCGGCCACACTCTGGCCTCGGCGTCCACGTTGGAAGCCGACGTGCGGGCGCTGGAGGGCGACAAGAAGGCGCGCGCGGCCAAGGTCGGTGAGCTGCTCGCCGGTCGGGCTCGTGAGGCCGGGGTCACCGCGGTGGTCTTCGACCGGGGCGGCTACGACTACCACGGTCGGATCGCGGCACTGGCCGACGCCGCTCGCGAGGGCGGCCTGGAGTTCTAGATGAAGACACAGCTCGAATACAAGCAGTTCATGCTCAAGCAGATGGAAGGGAACGTCTGATGCCGGGACGCGCACGGCGTGACGGCGGTGGGCCCGGTGGGCCCAGTGGCGAGCGCAGCAATTCGGGCGACCGCCGCGACCGCCGCGACGGAGGCCGCGGCGGGGCGGCCCAGGACAAGACCCCGTACATCGAGCGGCTGGTCACGATCAACCGCGTGGCCAAGGTCGTCAAGGGTGGTCGGCGCTTCAGCTTCACCGCGCTGATGATCGTCGGCGACGGCGACGGTCTGGTGGGCGTCGGCTACGGCAAGGCCAAGGAGGTGCCGGCCGCGATCGCCAAGGGTGTGGAGGAGGCGAAGAAGAGCTTCTTCCGCGTCCCGCGCATCGGCGGCACGATCGTGCACCGCGTGCAGGGTGAGGCCGCCGCCGGGGTGGTGCTGCTGCGCCCGGCCAGCCCCGGTACCGGTGTCATCGCCGGTGGCCCGGTGCGTGCGGTGCTGGAGTGCGCCGGCATCCACGACATCCTCTCCAAGTCGCTGGGTAGTGACAACGCGATCAACGTCGTGCACGCCACGATCGCCGCGTTGAAGATGATCCAGCGCCCGGAGGAGGTGGCGGCCCGTCGCGGTCTGCCGCTGGAGGACGTTGCGCCGGCGTACATGCTGCGGGCCCGGGCGGCTGCGGCCGCTGCTGGTTCGAGGGCGTGATCGCGATGTCAGACACCGCGTCGCGCGCCCAGACCACGCCGACCACCGGCACGAAGCTGGTGGTCACCCAGGTCCGCAGCACCATCGGGTGCAAGCAGAACCAGCGCGCCACCCTGGCATCGCTCGGGTTGCGAAAGATCCGCCAGTCGGTGCAGCGGGACGACACCCCGCAGATCCGCGGCATGATCCACACGGTCCGTCACCTCGTGACGGTCGAGGAGGTCGGCTCCTGATGGCCATCAAGATCCATCACCTGCGTCCGGCGCCCGGCGCCAAGACGGCGAAGACCCGGGTCGGACGCGGCGAGGGCGGCAAGGGCGGCAAGACCGCCGGCCGCGGCACGAAGGGTACCAAGGCCCGGAAGAACGTTCCCGCGGCCTTCGAGGGTGGGCAGATGCCGCTGCACATGCGGCTGCCCAAGCTCAAGGGCTTCAAGAACCGGTTCCGGGTGGAGTTCCAGGTGGTGAACGTGGGTGATCTCGCCCAGCTGTTCCCAGCCGGTGCCACGGTGGGCCCGGACGAGTTGGTCGCGGCTGGCGCCGTCCGCCGCAACCAGTTGGTCAAGGTGCTCGGCAACGGTGATCTCGACGGGGTGGCGTTGACCGTCAGCGCCCACGCCTTCTCCGGCAGCGCCCGCGACAAGATCGCCGCCGCGGGCGGGACCGTGACCGAGCTCTAGAGCCCGTGCCGCACCTCGGAGCCCCCGGGCTGCCCGGCCCGCCCGGATAGCAGCAGGCTTCGAGGTGCGGTCGAGGCGCTGTTAAAGTCGAGCCGCTCGTCGCCTGCCCCCCGCTGGGCCGGCGACGCGGAGCCCAGTACAGGAGGATCCCGAGTGCTCAGCGCCTTCCGGTCGGCCTTGGCCACGCCGGATCTCCGGAGGAAGATCCTCTTCACGCTCGGGATCGTCGCGGTCTATCGGGCCGGGGCCACCATCCCGTCGCCCGGTGTCTCGTACCCGAATGTTCAGCAGTGCCTCCGGCAGGTCGAGGAGGGCGAGAACTCCAGCATCTACTCGCTGATCAACCTGTTCTCCGGCGGCGCGCTCCTGCAGCTGTCCATCTTCGCCCTCGGAATCATGCCGTACATCACGGCGAGCATCATCGTGCAGCTGCTCACCGTCGTCATTCCTCGGTTCGAGCAGCTGAAGAAGGAGGGGCAGTCGGGTCAGAACAAGCTGACCCAGTACACCCGATATCTGACGATCGCGCTCGCCATTCTGCAGTCCACCGGCATCGTCGCCCTGGCCGACCGAGGCCAGCTCCTCCAGAACTGCGCGCTGCCGATCATCCCGAACTCCGACGTCTACACGTTGTCGATCATCGTCATCACGATGACCGCCGGCACCGCCGTCATCATGTGGCTGGGTGAGCAGGTCACCGAACGCGGTATCGGCAACGGGATGTCGTTGCTGATCTTCGCCTCGATCGCCGCCCGGATCCCGGCCGAGGGTGCCAACATCCTCAACAATCCCGACGGCGGGGGGCCGCTGGTCTTCGCCGGTGTGTGCGTCTTCGGCCTGGCCATCATCGCGAGCGTGGTCTTCGTGGAGCAGGGCCAGCGCCGCATCCCGGTGCAGTACGCCAAGCGGATGGTCGGTCGCCGGATGTACGGCGGCACGTCCACCTACCTCCCGCTCAAGGTCAACCAGGCCGGCGTCATCCCGGTCATCTTCGGGTCGTCGTTGCTGTACCTGCCCGACCTCATCTCGCGGTTAGCGGGTTCGGACGGCGGCGCTTTCCAGCAGTTCGTGCAGACCTACCTGGTCGACCAGTCGAACTGGCTGCATATCCTGCTGTATATCGCGCTCATCATCTTCTTCACCTACTTCTACGTCGGCATCACGTTCAATCCCGAAGAGCGGGCCGATGAGATGAAGAAGTTCGGCGGCTTCATCCCGGGTATCCGCCCAGGACGGCCGACCGCCGAGTACCTCAACTACGTCCTGTCCCGGATCACGCTGCCCGGCTCGCTATACCTGGGAATCGTCGCCGTACTGCCGAACTTCTTCCTCGGTATCACCGGAAGCGGTGCGAACCAGAACTTCCCCTTCGGCGGTACCGCAGTGTTGATCATGGTCGGGGTCGGCCTCGACACGGTGAAGCAGATCGAGAGCCAGCTCATGCAGCGGAACTACGAGGGCTTCCTGCGTTAGTGCCCGCCCATTCTCCCTGCTTCCGTTGGTCGAGTTCAGGAGGTCAGCCGAGTGCGACTCGTTCTGGTCGGCCCGCCGGGAGCGGGTAAGGGAACCCAGGCGGTCCGTCTTGCCGAGCGTCTGGACGTTCCGCACATCTCCACCGGCGACCTGTTCCGCGCCAACCTGGAGGGACTGACACCGCTGGGCGTCGAGGCCAAGCGGTACATGGACGCGGGCGACCTGGTGCCCGACGAGGTCACCGTCGCCATGGTGCGTGAGCGGCTCAAGGAGGGCGACGCGACCAAGGGCTTCATCCTCGACGGGTTCCCACGCAACGTGAGCCAGGCTCACTCGCTGGAGGAGCTTCTCGTCGAGCGCGACGAGGCGCTCGACGCCGTCGTCGAGCTGCAGATCGCCGAGGACGTGCTCGTGGAGCGCCTGCTGAGCCGGGGGCGCGCTGACGACACCGAGGACGTCATCCGGCGCCGCCGGCAGGTCTACCGCGACGAGACCGCCCCGCTGCTATCTCACTACGCCGACCAGCTGGTCACGGTCGACGCGGTGGGCTCGGTCGAGCAGATCACCGATCGGGTCTCCGAGGCCCTCGGGTCGAGGTGACCGGGGTGTTCCGGGGTGTCCGCGGGGTGCTCGCGCGTTGGCGCGGGCGCGACATCGAGCTGAAGACCCCGGGAGAGATCGACGCCATGGCTGCGGCCGGGGCGCTGGTCGCGCGCACCCTGGTCGCCGTGACCGAGCTCGCCCGGCCCGGGGTCAGCACCGGTGAGCTCGACGTGTTGGCGGATCAGATCATTCGTGACGGTGGGGCGGTGCCCTCGTTCCTCGGCTACCATGGGTTCCCGGCGAGCATCTGCGCGTCGGTGAACGAGCAGATCGTGCACGGCATCCCGTCGGCCGCTCAGGTGCTCGAGGACGGCGATCTGATCTCGGTCGACTGCGGGGCGATCCTGCACGGCTGGCACGGCGACGCCGCGGTGACGATCCCGGTGGGCGCGGTCTCCCTGGCCGACCTCGCGTTGTCGGCCGCGTGCGAGCAGGCCCTGTACGCCGGCATCGCGGCGGTGTGCGCCGGGGGGCGTCTCTCGGATGTGTCCTACGCGATACAGGTCGCCGCGGAGGCGGCCGGGCGCCGGGACGGCGTCGAGTACGGGATCGTGGCCGGGTACGGCGGGCACGGCATCGGATCGTCCATGCACATGGACCCGTTCCTGCCCAACCATGGCGATCCGGGCCACGGGCCGCACCTGCGGCCAGGCATGGCGCTGGCCGTCGAGCCGATGCTCACCGCGGGCAGCCCGGAGACCGACGAGCTCGCCGACGGCTGGACCGTCGTCACCGCTGACGGGAGCCGCGCCGTGCACTGGGAGCACAGCGTGGCCGTGACCGAGGACGGGCCCCGCCTGCTCACCGGGTCGGCCTGACCGCGGCGCGTCTCGTCAGCGATTCCCATAGAGGCGATCGAGGTCGACGCAGAGGACCCGTCCTTCGTTCTCGGCCATCCTCAGCTCGTCGGTGAAACCCGATCCGCTGAAGCACAGCAGTCGCGCCTGATCAGCTCCATCTCGTCCCCGAGCGGCGAGGAGCTGCTGGATCTCGCGCAGCCGGTCGAGGTGCTCGATGCCCATCACCTGGCCCCATTTGGCTTCGCCGAGAGCCAGGACGCGGCCGTCCGCCGAGCGAACCACGACATCAACCTCCCAGGTTCGTCGGCGGGCCGAGTCATTGATGACAGCGTTGCCGACGAACGCGGCAGTACCACCGAGATCTGCCCTGGTGGCGAACCGCGTCGTCCAGTCCCGGCACAGATGTTCAAAATGCGGGCCGAGGACCGCCGACTCGAAACGGCTGCGGGCATCCGCCCAGACGACAGCACCCTGCCCCGGCCGTTCAAGTCTCGTCCACTCGGGTCGCATCACCGCGTGGTAAAAGCTGATCAATGGTTCGGTGATCCGCACAGTGCTCCGGCCCGCACGGAAGGCATCCGGTTCGCGCCGCAACAAGCCCGCATCCTCCAACACGGTCAGTGGGTGCTGGAGTGCGTCGTCGCGGCGTCCCACGAAGCGGCCGATCGCGCCCCGGGTGCTGTTTCCTTCGGCGACCGCGGCCAGGACCGAATGGTAGAGGGCCTTGTCCCGTAGCGAGGGTTCCTCGGCCAGGAGATACCGCGCTTCCCTGAACAAGGGACTTGCGGGGTTCAGCACGGTTCGGGCCACCCAGCGGTCGAAGTCGTCCCCGCCACGGGGCGAGTCGCCGCTGGTGTACTCGCGGCGATACGCCGGGGTGCCTCCGACCACCGCGTGAACCCGCACCGCGAGTGCCGGATCCTCGATGTCCCAGAACTCGGCTGCCGCGCGGTAGTCGAAGGTGGGAACCGTGAGGTCGAGGCTCGCCCGGCCTCGCAACGGCGCCGACCCGGACAGCAGGCCGCCCATGAACGTCATCGCCGAGCCGCAGAGCACCAACCGGGTCCGGGTGTTCGCGGTGTGGGGACGGCGGGAACCCAGCGCCTTCGCCACGATCGACGGGAGTGCCGGACTCGACGCGCACAGGTACGGGAACTCGTCGAGGGCCACCGGAAGGGGCCGATCACGTCCGATGGCCAGGAGGAGCTCAAGCGCCTGGTCCCAGTTCCCCAACGCGGGTGCCACGGGCATGTCCAGGTGGCTCGCCACCGCGTCAGCCAGCTGCCGTAGCGACTCCGCTTCGGTAGCTTCGGTCGCGACGAAGCAAAAGCCTCCAACCGCCTCGCACAGGGCTTCGAGCAAGTAGGACTTGCCCTGCCTGCGGCGCCCTGAGACGACCCCGAGCTTGACGTGGGGCGATGCGTCGTCGCTGAACCGGACGAGCATGTCCCACTCCCATGCTCGGTCGAACATATCGGGTGGCCGTGGGATTGTGCTCACAGGTGTAACTGTACTTCCGGTAACTGTGGTTCCACCATCTGTGCCGGCGGATGGTTCGCGCTCTAGCGTCATGGCGGTCCCGCGTTGCGCCGCCGGGCGATCTGATCGTCCCCGGCGCGGGTGAAGCCCGGCCGGAGGACCCCAAGACCAACATGGCCGACAGCGCGATTGTCACCCGTGTCGTCTAGGTTTCTGCCATGAGCGCAGAGTCAGCAGCGCAGCGGCCCGCCGGACCGGTAACGGTGGGCGTGCTACGTGAGTCCGGTGCGGGTGAGCGCCGCGTCGCTCTGGTTCCCAAGATCGTCGAGAAGCTCCGGTCGCGAGGGGTCGAGATCGTCGTCGAGCAGGGTGCGGGGCTCGGTGCGCTGATCCCGGATGACCTCTACACGGCTGCCGGTGCGACGATCGGTGATCCGTGGGCGGCCGACGTCGTCGTCAAGGTGGCGCCGCCGTCGTCGGAGGAGATCGGGCGGTTGCGCGAGGGCGCCACCTTGATCGGCTTCCTGGCCCCGCTGTCGTCCCCGGAGACGGTCGAGGCACTGCGCGGCGCCGGCATCCAGGCGTTCGCGATGGAGGCTGTTCCGCGGATCTCGCGGGCGCAGTCGATGGACGCGCTCTCCTCGCAGGCCGGTGTCGCGGGTTACAAGGCGGTGCTGCTGGCCGCGGATCGGTCCACGCGGTTCTTCCCGATGCTCACCACCGCCGCCGGCACGGTGAAGCCCGCGCAGGTGCTGGTGCTCGGCGTCGGGGTGGCGGGGTTGCAGGCGCTGGCCACGGCCAAGCGGCTCGGTGCCCGCACCACCGGCTATGACGTTCGCCCCGAGGTGGCCGACCAGGTCCGGTCACTGGGGGCGCAGTGGTTGGACCTCGGCATCGACGCGGCGGGTGAGGGCGGCTACGCGCGTGAGCTGAGCGAGTCCGAGCGCGCCGAGCAGCAGACGCGGTTGGAGGAGGCCATCACCGGGTTCGACGTGGTGATCACCACCGCCCTGGTGCCAGGCCGGAAGGCGCCGACGCTGGTCACGGCGAAGGCCGTCGAGGGGATGCGCCCCGGCAGCGTCGTGGTGGACATGGCCGGTGAGGCCGGGGGCAACTGCGAGCTGACCGAGCCCGGTGAGGTCGTCGTCCGTCACGACGTGACGATCGCCTCGCCGCTCAACCTGCCCTCGACGATGCCCGAGCACGCCAGTGAGCTGTACTCGCGCAACGTCGCGGCGCTGCTGGATCTGATGCTCGACGACGACGGCGGGCTGGCTCCCGACTTCTCCGACGAGGTTCTGGCCAAGTCCTGCGTCACCCGGGAAAGGGACTGATGGAGACCGAGTTTCTGGCGAATCTGGCAATCCTCGTGCTGGCCGGCTTCGTCGGCTTCGCGGTGATCTCCAAGGTACCCAACACGCTGCACACCCCGCTGATGTCGGGCACCAATGCCATCCACGGGATCGTCCTGCTCGGTGGGATCGTGGTGCTTGGCCTGGGCGGGGATGATCTCGACGTCCTCAGCAAGGTGCTGCTCGTGATCGCCATCGCCTTCGGCACGATCAACGTGGTCGGCGGGTTCCTGGTGACCGACCGGATGCTGGGCATGTTCAAGGGCAAGTCCGCCAAGCAGCGAGGCACAGCACAGCCGGAGGGCTCGCAGAAGTGAACACCCTGGTCGTCGTGCTCTACATCCTGGCGTTCGGGCTGTTCATCTACGGGCTGATGGGGCTGACCGGCCCCAAGACCGCCGTCCGTGGCAACCTGATCGCCGCGGTCGGGATGGCGGTGGCGCTGGTGGCCACGCTGCTGATCCCGGGTGTCTCAAACTGGCTGCTGATCGTGATCGGGATCGTGATCGGCACGCTGCTCGGGGTGCCGTCCGCCCGCCAGGTCAAGATGACCGCGATACCGCAGATGGTGGCACTGTTCAACGGTGTGGGCGGTGGCGCGGTCGCGCTGATCGCATGGGTGGAGTTCCGTGGGGGCGAGGGCTACCTCGAAAGGCCCGTCTACTTCGTGGTGGCCTCGCTGTTCTCGGCCGTCGTCGGATCGGTGTCGTTCTGGGGCTCGCTGGTCGCGTTCGGCAAGTTGCAGGAGATCCTTCCCGGCCGGCCGATCGGGCTGGGCCGTGCGCAGAGCGCGCTGAACGGGCTGTTGCTGGTCGCCGCGGTGGTGCTGGCCGTCCTGATCGGGCTCGGGGGCACCTCTGAGCTGCTCATCATCGGGGTGCTGGTGCTCGCCGCGCTGCTGGGCCTCATGGTGGTGCTGCCGATCGGTGGCGCCGACATGCCCGTGGTCATCTCGTTGCTCAACGCGTTCACCGGCCTGTCCGCGGCGGCCACCGGGCTGGCGTTGGACAACACCGCGATGATCGTGGCCGGCATGATCGTCGGCGCGTCCGGGTCGATTCTCACCAACTTGATGGCCAAGGCGATGAACCGGTCGATCCCGGCCATCGTGGCCGGTGGCTTCGGCGGCGGCGGGATTGCCATGGGCGGCGACGACGGGGTGGACCGCACGATCACGTCGACCAGCGCCGCCGACGTCGCCATCCAGATGGCATACGCATCGCAGGTGATCGTCGTGCCCGGCTACGGGATGGCCGTGGCGCAGGCCCAACACGCGGTGAAGGACATGGCCAAGCTGCTGGAGGCCAAGGGCGTCGAGGTCAAGTACGCCATCCATCCGGTCGCCGGCCGGATGCCCGGACACATGAACGTCCTGCTGGCCGAGGCCGACGTGCCCTACGACCAGCTCAGGGAGATGGACGACATCAACGGCGAGTTCTCCCGCACCGATGTCACGCTGGTGATCGGGGCCAACGACGTCACCA
>JBOHEP010000409.1:0-8702 GCA_050701075.1 Pseudonocardia sp.
GGCTTCCGGTTGCCGGACCGCTACGACGAGTTCGCCCCCGCCGTCGCCCGAATCCGGGAGGCGTTGAGCGTTCAGGCCGGGCCCACCGTCCCGTGCAACAACGACCTGCTCGCGGCCAACCTGCTCGACTGCCCGGACGGCTCGGGCGCTCACGGGCGCGAGCAGGTGCGGATCATCGACTACGAGTACTCGGGCAACAACGACGCGTGCTTCGAGCTCGGCAACATCTGGAGCGAGGCGGCGCTGCCCGCGCCACTGCTCGACGTGCTCGTCACCGCCTACTTCGGCAGGCCCCGCCCCGCGCAGGTGGCGCGGGCAAGGTTGTTCGGACTCATGTCCAAGTACGGCTGGACGGCGTGGGCGTCGATCCAGCACGGGTCGAGCCCACTGGGCTTCGACTTCTGGTCGTGGGGAATGGAGAAGTACGACCGCGCCGTCGCCGAGTTCGACGGGCCCGACTTCGAGCGCCTGCTCGCGGCGGCCCAGCGGGAGGACTGAGCACACCGAGGACCCGGGAGGGCACCATGGGCGCGCATGACAAGATCGGGCACGACCCGGCACGGTCCGGCGGCGACGAGGCCGTCCTGCACCGGCTCGGCTACGCCCAGGTGCTGTTGCGCGAGATGGGCGGGTTCTCCAACTTCGCCATCTCGTTCACGATCATCTCGGTCCTGGCCGGCTGCCTGACCTCGTACTTCATCGCGTTCAACAACGGTGGCCCGGTGGTGATCACCTGGGGCTGGCTGCTGGTCGGGGCGTTCTGCGTGCTGGTCGCGATGGCGATGGGCGAGATCGCCTCGGCGATGCCGACCGCCGGGGCGCTGTACTTCTGGGCCTCCAAGCTCGGCAGCCCGGCGTGGGGCTGGTTCACCGGCTGGTTCAACCTGATCGGACAGATCGCGGTGACCGCCACGATCGACTACGGTGCGGCCCTGTTCACCACCGCCCTGCTCGCACTGTGGTTCCCCGGCGTGGTCGGCACCGGTTTCGGCACGGTCTTCGTCGTCTACACGGCGATCATCGCGGCACACCTGGCGCTGAACCTGGCGAACGTCAACCTGCTGGCCAGGCTCAACACGATCTCCGCATGGTGGCACATGATCGGCGTGCTGGTGATCGTCGGGGTGCTGATCGTGATCCCGGAGAACCACCGGTCCGCGTCGTTCGTGTTCGGCGAGACGATCAACAACTCGGGATTTTCCGGCGACGGCTTCGGTGACCTGGGGTTCTGGTTCGTCTTCGGGATCGGCCTGCTCATGGCGCAGTACACGATCACCGGTTACGACGCGTCGGCACACATGAGCGAGGAGACCCGCGCGGCGTCGCGGGCCGCTGCGACGGGCATGGTCATGTCCGTCGTGGTGTCGGTGATCTTCGGCTTCGTCCTGCTGGTCGCGGTGACCTTCGCGGTGCCCGACGTGCAGGGCACCCTCGACGCCGCCGGCAACGCCGTGGTCTACATCTGGACCGAGTCCCTCGGCGAGGGATGGACCGAGCTCCTGCTGCTCATCGCGGTGATCGCGCAGCTGTTCTGCGGCACCGCGTCGCTCACCTCGGCATCGCGGATGATGTTCGCGTTCTCCCGCGACGGCGCGGTGCCGGGATCGACGTTGTGGCGCAAGGTCGCGCGCAACCGGGTGCCGGTCAACGCGGTGGTCGCCATCGCGGTGCTGTCGTGGGCGGTGATGGTGCCGACGCTGGCCAACGGGGTGATCGGCTATCTCGTGGGCTCGTCGATCGCGGTGATCGGGCTCTACATCGCGTTCGTGCTGCCGATCATCCTGCGGATCCGCGCGGGTTCGTCGTTCGAGCACGGTGCCTGGAGCCTGGGGCGGCACTACCGCTGGATCGCGTCGATCGCGGTGGTGTGGATCGTGGTCGTGTGCGTGCTGTTCCTGCTCCCGGTGTCGCCGAATGCCATCCCGGGCGCGCCGGACTTCGACTGGAACGTCGTGAACTACGCACCGTTGACCGTGGGCGGGGCGCTGGCGCTCTTCGGTGGCTGGTACCTGCTCTCGGCGCGGAAGTGGTTCACCGGTCCGGTTCGGGAGGCGGGCACGGAGGAGGAGCTGACGTCGATCGAGCGGCAGCTGGAGGCGGAGGCGCCGTGAGCGTTGATCGCCGGTGGGGTCCATTGGCCCGCGTTCCAGGACGACGCCAGTCGGCCACCAGGACCTGGAGCGTGACGATCCGCTCACTTCAGGGATCGGCACGGCGTCGGCCGCCGGTGAGCCGGTCGAGGTCGGTGTCGGTGTCGGCAGGCGGCATCGTCTACGACACCGGCGCTCTCGTCGCAGCCGAACGCGCAGACGACCAGGTGTGGTTCGTGCACCGCCGCGCGCTCGGTCGTGGGCTTCGTCCGGTCGTGCCGTCCGTCGTGCTGGCACAGGCCTGGCGCGGCGGGCCGCAGCCGAACCTGTCCCGGCTCCTGAAGGGATGCGTCATCGAGGCGCTCGCGGAGAACGCTGCTCGTGAGGTCGGCCGCCTCCTGACCTGGCCGCACTCGCCACCGCGCTCGGCGTCCCGCTCGGGATGCAAGCGATCTGAGAGGGAGGACGCATGACGGTCCGCCACGACGGCCTGCTCACCTGCGAGAACCTGCGCGTCCTGGTCAGCGAGGGTGCGATCGACACGGTTCTGGTCGCCATGACCGACATGCAGGGCCGGTTGCAGGGCAAGCGCTGCACCGCGCGGTACTTCCTCGACGAGGTCGCCCCACACGCAATCGAGGCCTGCGGCTATCTCCTCGCCGTCGACGTCGAGATGAACACGGTGGACGGCTACCCGATGTCGTCGTGGGAGCGCGGCTACGGCGATTTCGTGCTCAAACCCGACCTGGGAACGCTGCGCCGGCTGCCCTGGCACGAGGCGACGGCGCTGGTGCTGTGCGATGTGGTCTGGGCCGACGGCACCCCGGTGCCACCCTCCCCCCGGCAGGTGCTGCGTGGGCAGCTCGACCGGCTCGCCGAGCACGGCCTGCACGCCGACGTGGCCACCGAGCTGGAGTTCCTGCTCTTCGCCGACTCCTTCGACACCGCGTGGCGCAAGGCCTACCACGACCTGGCGCCGGCCAACCTCTACAACGTCGACTACTCGTTGCTCGGCACCGGGCGGGTGGAGCCGGTGCTCCGCCGGATCCGCAACGGGATGGCCGGCGCGGGCCTGGTCGTCGAGTCCGCGAAGGGCGAGTGCAACCTCGGCCAGCACGAGATCGCCTTCCGCTACGCCGATGCCCTCACCACCTGCGACAACCACAGCATCTACAAGACCGGGGCCAAGGAGATCGCCCACCAGGCCGGCATGGCGCTCACCTTCATGGCCAAGTACGACGAGCGCGAGGGCAACTCCTGCCACCTGCACGTCTCCCTGCATGACGGCGACGGCCCGGTCTTCCCGGGCGAGGGCGAGCACGGCTTCTCCCCGCTGTTCACCCGCTTCGTCGCCGGCCAGCAGGCATGCCTGCGCGAGCTCACCTACCTGTTCGCGCCGAACATCAACTCCTACAAGCGCTTCACCGGGAGGAGCTTCGCGCCCACCGCGATCGTCTGGGGGCTCGACAACCGCACCTGCGCGCTGCGGGTGGTCGGCCACGGCCCGTCGCTGCGGGTGGAGAACCGGGTGCCCGGCGGCGACGTCAACCCCTACCTCGCCGTGGCCGCGCTCATCGCGGCCGGGCTGCACGGCATCGAGAACGAGCTGCCGCTGGATGCGCCGTTCACCGGCAACGCGTACGGGTCCGACGCGCCACGGGTGCCCTCGACGCTCCGGGAGGCTGCCGAGCTCTTCGCGGCGAGCGAGGTGGCCCTCGACGCGTTCGGGGTCGAGTTCGTCGAGCACTACGCGAACGCCGCCAGGGTGGAGCTGGCCGCGTTCGACTCCGCGGTCACCGACTGGGAGCGCCGCCGTGGTTTCGAACGGCTCTGAGGACCCGCGGGTTCCCCTGGTCGGGCTCACCTCGTACGGCGAGCGCGTCCGGTTCGGTGTCTGGGACCTCGACGCGGTGCTGCTGCCGCGCGACTACGTCGACATGGTCGTCGCCTCCGGGGGCACACCGGTGCTGCTGCCGTCGGTGCCCGCCGCGGCAGGGGCCGTCGACGTGCTGGACGCGCTGGTGATCACCGGCGGGCCGGACGTCGATCCGGCGGGCTACGGGGCCGAGCCGCACCCCCGCACCGGCGCGCCGCGTGCCGAGCGCGACGAGGCTGAGTGCGCGATGCTGCGCCGGGCACTCGACCGCGGGATTCCGGTGCTCGGGGTGTGCCGGGGGCTGCAGGTGCTCAACGTGGCCCTGGGCGGCACGCTCGCCCAACACCTTCCCGAACTGGTCGGCCACGACGGGCACAACCCCTCCCCCGGCGTCTTCGGGTCCACCACCGTCACGCTGGACAGGTCCGGCCGCATCGGCACGGCGATCGGTGCCCGGATCGACGCGCTGTGCCACCACCACCAGGCCGTCGACCGGCTCGCCGACGGCCTCGTGGTCACCGGCCGCGCCGCGGACGGCACGATCGAGGCCGTCGAGCTGGCAGCGCACCGATTCGTCGTCGCCGTGCAATGGCACCCCGAGCAGTCCGCCAAGGACCACCGTCTCTTCGCCGCCCTCGTGGATGCGGCAGCCGGCACCCACCCCGGGGCCACTCAGAAAGGAGGTTCGTCCGGGTAGACGGTGGTTCGCAGTGGTGGTTCTGGGCGCGGTGGTGGTCGGGCGGGTTCGTGCAGACCGGGTTCGTGCAGACCGGGTTCGTGCAGACGGAGTGGCCGGTCGTCGTCGGTGGCGGGTTCGTCGTCCATGGGGTCGTCGGGGCTGGGGTCGGGGTCGGGGAGCGGTGGCAGGATCGGCTCGGGCCGGACGGGGTAGGTGCCACCCAGGGGACTGGTCCAGACGAACAGGCCTGGTTCGGGTTGTTCGAGTCTCCAGCCTGCTTCGTGTTTGAGTGTGTGGTCGTGTCGGCACAGTGGGCCGAGGTCGGCGGCGGTGGTGGGGCCACCGAGGTCATGGTCGAGGGTGTGGTCCTGGTCGCAACGCTGGGCTCGGTGGCGGCATCCGGGGCCGATGCAGGTGCGGTCGCGGACCTGGACGTGGCGGCGCAGCGCCGCGCGCGGGTGGCGGTCACCGGGGTGGGCATCGAGATCGCGGGTGGCTCGGTCGGCGTACTGGCGGGCGATGTCAGCGATCACCCTCGCCCACGAGCTGCTCGGTTCGCCGACGGCAGCGAGGTGTTCGAGCAGGATAGCGGGGATCTGGAGCTCAACCACACCTCCGCCGGGCCCGGTCCGCTCCAGATCCGACGGTCGACGGCGGGTGAGCCCATCGAACACGAGTCTTCCGCCATCGTCAGCCACGGCGAAGCGCCACTCCGCGCGTCGCTGCCGCGCAACGGTGTCCCGCGCGTGCTGAGCTGTGATCGGCCCCCATCCGGGGATCTCACCGGGATGTTCGTCGTGACCGAGCAGGGTGGAGAGTTCCACTCGCACCTCGACCCCGACGCGCTGGTCCTCCCGTCCGCTCTCGCCGCCGCCGATCGTCGGGTCGGCAGGCACTGTTCGGCCGCTCCCAGCGGTGATGTCGTGGTGGTCGGTGTCGTGGTGGTCGGTGTCGTGGTGGTCGGTGGGGTCCTGGTCGGTGGCACCGCCCGGCTGGCTGCTGTCATCGGCGTCTCCGGCGTCCGGGCGGCCATCGGTGTCAGGGGATGCGCCGCCCGGCCGGCCGTCGGTATCGCCGCTGGTCGTCTGGTTCGCGCCGGCCTGCCCGTCCGCACCGGGTGGCCCGGCCTCGGGGTGCCCGGCGGGAGCGTCGTCGGCGGCGCAACGGTGGGCGATCAGGTAGGTGATGATCGCGTCGCGATCGAGGTGGTGCAGGGTGCCGTCGAGCAGACCCGCGACGATGTCCACCCGGATCTGGTCCAGCGTGCTGGGATGCCCCGCCCGGCGCGCGGCCATGGCCAGCAGATCAATCCGTTTCAGCGCCGCGGCGGCCTCGGCCGGGGACAAACCGCTCACGCTGATCGTTGCGGTGCCGTCGCCGGTGATGAAGCCGATCACGCACCGGTCGCGCAGGGCTTTGCGGTAGCGCCGCTCATAGTGCCGCGGATCGATCGCGAGGATCATCCTGCGGAGCCGGGCGGCGATCTGCCCGGTGGTCAACCGCCCCGCGAGCGGCACGATCACAGCGCAGATCCTCTGCACCTGGGCGTCGGTGAGACCGCAGCCGAGGTGCTCGGAGAACACCCGGACCTTGGGCTTGTCGATTTCGCCTGCCAGGAACGCCTCGAACACCAGCGGCAGCCCGTGGACGGTGTGCTCGGCGAGGCCGGTTTCGTGCTCCGCGGCGCGGCGGCTCCAGGCCAGCGCGGCGCGGACCTCGTCGGCGCAGTACGGGTGTGGGTGCGGCAGCCGCGCCACCTCCCGGTCGTCGAAGGTCGGCTTTGCCCGGCTCACCTCCGCGACCACCGCCAGGAGGCGGGCCTGCTCATGAGCGGCCTGCCGGGACTGCGCCCGCAGCATCGGGAGCAGCTCGTTGTTGGCCACCGCGGCCAGGTCGATCCCGGCGAGCACGGCGGCGAGCGCGGGACCGGGCGGCAACGCCGCCAGACCCTCGGGCACCTCCACCGCCTCAGTCACGAATCGAACGTACCTTCGAACCCCGACAAAAAAGGCTCACCGAAGCCGACGCGCCGCCGACCACGCCCGTCGCCGCCTCGGGCAAGGGGTTCGGCTCTACGCTGCGGACATGTCGGCACGGTTTTCCGGACGCACCGCGGTGGTCACCGGTGGGGCGAGCGGGATCGGCCTGGCCACGGTTCGGCGCCTGGCCGCGGAGGGCGCACAGGTGGTGGTCGCCGACGTGGATCCGGAGGCGGGCGCCGTCGCCGCGGCCGGGGTGAACGGCTTGTTCATCCGCACCGACGTCACTTCCGAAGCCGAGGTCCAGGCGCTCTTCGCCACAGCCGCCGAGACGTACGGACGCGTCGACGTCGCGTTCAACAACGCGGGTATCTCCCCGCCCGAGGACGACTCGATCCTCACCACCGGCCTCGACGCATGGCGCCGGGTTCAGGAGGTCAACCTCACCTCGGTGTACCTGTGCTGCCGGGCCGTCCTGCCGCACATGCAGCGCCAAGGCAAGGGCGCCATCGTCAACATGGCCTCCTTCGTGGCCGTCATGGGCGCTGCGACCTCGCAGATCTCCTACACCGCGTCCAAAGGGGGGGTGCTGGCCATGTCCCGCGAGCTGGGCGTGCAGTTCGCCCGCGAGGGCATCCGGGTCAACGCCCTGTGCCCGGGCCCGGTCAACACCCCGCTGTTGCGCGAGCTGTTCGCCGCCGACCCCGAGCGGGCCCGGCGTCGGTTGGTGCACGTCCCGATGGGCCGCTTCGCCGAGCCCGAGGAGATCGCCGGCACGGTCGCGTTCCTGGCCAGCGACGACGCCTCGTTCATCACCGCGTCCACATTCCTGGTCGACGGCGGCATCTCCGGCGCCTACGTCACCCCGCTCTGATCGACTGGTGATCTCCGCGAGCGCGGCGCGGCGCGGTCGTTCGGTCAGGAGCCGGACGACGAAGCCGGCGGCGGTGTGCTCGGGCAGGCCGGGATAGCCGGCCAGCGTCTCGACGAGCTTCCCACGGACGGTTCGGCCCGACCTGGATCGAGGAGACGCAGTGACCTATCGAGTCGATGCCGAATGGGACGAGACCGGATGGTGGGTCGTGACCGTCCCCGACGTCCCCGGCGCCATCACCCAGAGCAGGCGCCTCGAACAGGTCTCCACCGACGCCGCCGAGGTCATCGAGATCCAAACCGGACACGCCGTCGACCCGTCGGTGCTTCTGCTCGCTGCTCCGCGACGGCCACCACGTCCTGGTGATCTGTGACCGTTCAGCCGGTCCCCGCACTCAACCGGTGCAACATCGGCGGCAACTCCGCCGCGTGCACCACCGCCAACCGCTGGGTGGAGCGGGTGAGCGCCACGTAGAGGTCGTTGACCCCACGCGGGGACTCGGCCAGCATCTCCGCCGGTTCCACCAGCACCACCGCGTCGAACTCCAGCCCCTTCGCCTTCGCGATGGGCAGCACCACGATCGGGGACTCAAGGTCGACCTCGGGATCGGCGGGACCATCCGGACCGGGCAGGCCGGAATCGGCCACCGCGTCGGCAGCGGGACCCAGCAACCGCTCTCGCAGCGCCGCCACCCGCCCGGCCGGGGCGAGCACCGCGATGCGGCCCTCCCCCACCGCGCCCGCCTCCTCGGCGACGACCTTGACCACGGCGTCGTCGAGATCACCCGGGCCGACCCCGACCGTCCGCGGCGCCGTCCCGGTGCTGCGCACCGATCGCGGCGGGGCCAGCGAGGGGTCGATCACCGCCAGGACGTCGTCGGCCACGTCGGCGATCTCCGACGGCGTGCGGTAGTTGACCGTGAGCTGCTCCAGGCGCCACCGGTTCGCGACGTACGGGCCGAGCACCTCGGCCCAGGAGCCGGCTCCGGCCAGGTCACCGGTCTGGGCGATGTCCCCGACGAGGGTCATCGAGCGGCTCGGGCAGCGCCGCATGATCAGCCGCCAGGCCATCGGGGACAGCTCCTGGGCCTCGTCGACGATGACGTGGCCGTAGGTCCACTCCCGGTCCGCGGCCGCGCGCTCGGCCGTGGAGTCGAAGCGGCGCACCTGCTGGCGCTCGGCGAGCCGGTCGGCGTCGACGATGT
>JBOHEP010000410.1:0-1216 GCA_050701075.1 Pseudonocardia sp.
ACAGCCCCTGCCCGGCCAACGCCCCGGCCAACAACTTCTTCTTGTGTTCACCCCACGACGCCGGATGCGTCACCGCCACCCGGGCCGCCGGACCCCCCTCACGCTCAGCGACCCGATCCACCACCCAACGCACCAACCGCGCCGACAACTCCTCCGGCGCCCACGCCCGGCCCCCCACCACGAACGGCGTCGGATCCCCCAACCGCCGCTTGAACTCCCGCACCACTCGGTCCGGATCCGTTGCCGCCCGACGCTCCGCGACCTCGCCCACCAACACCGAACCATCCACACCCAGGAACAACACCGAGGGAACCGAGCTGGCCCGGTCGCCGAGGTTGACCATCTCGATCTCGCCCGGGTTGGCGCCCATCCGTCCGATCGCGGCCGCGGTACGGGTGGTGCCCACGTCGATTCCGAGCAAGTAACTCATGATCAACCCGTCTTTGTGCAGGGCCCGCTCTGCGTGTGTGTGGAGCCGGTAGGGGTTCACGTTAGCGATCCGGTCCGACATCGCGGATTCGGATGACCCCCTGCGGGAGCTCTGACGCCTGCGGGAGCTCTGACCCCCTGCGGGATCAGAGCCGGTGGTGCAGTGCCTCGGCCGCGGCCAGCAGGTCGGCCGCCCATCGGACACCCGGGCGGCGACCGATGCGATCCACCGGGCCGGACACCGAGACCGCCGCGATGACCTGACCGGCGGCGTCGCGGACCGGCGCGGACACGCTCGCGACGCCCGATTCGCGTTCGGCGACGCTCTGTGCCCAGCCGCGGCGTCGGACGTCGAGCAGCATCCGATCGCTGAAGGTGGCGTCGGTGAGCATGGTCCGCTGCACGGCGGGCTCGGCCCACGCGGCGAGCACCTTGGCCCCGGAGCCGGCGGTCATCGGTAGCCGGGTGCCGACCGGGACGGTGTCCCGCAGGCCGCTGGCCGGTTCGGCCGCGGCGATGCACAGGCGATGGCTACCCTCGCGGCGGTAGAGCTGGACGCTCTCGCCGGTGATGTCGCGCAACCGGGGGAGTACGGCGGCCGCGGCCTCCAGCAGGGGATCGACACCGCCCGTGGAGAGCTCGGCCAGTGCCGGGCCGGGGCGCCAGCGTCCGTCGGAGCCCCGGTGCAGCAGGCCGTGCACCTCCAGGCCGACCGCGAGCCGGTGGGCGGTGGCCCGGGGGAGTCCGGTCCGCTGGCAGAGCTCGGCGAGTCCGCACGGCTCGGCGG
>JBOHEP010000411.1:0-7529 GCA_050701075.1 Pseudonocardia sp.
ACTGTTGATGATCAACGACGAGAGTGCGGCGAAGGACGCCCCCCAACCGAACGCGAGCAGCAGCAGCCGCGGTGGTTCGGGTTCCCACCGATCGACCCAGAGGAAGGCCGCGACCACCGGGCCGACCGGCAGCAACGCACCGAGCGCGCCGACCACGACGCCACCCGGACCCACCGTCGTGGCCACCAGACCGAGCACCACGAGCCCGCAGACGCCGAGCACGATCAGTCCGAGAACCGGACCGAGCACGCCACGGCGCTGCTGCCCCTGGGTCGGCACGGGCGTCCCCCACCTGTCCGGGTGGGGAGCGCCACGCGCTGCGGTCATGGTCGGAAAGCCTACGGGTGATCGGTATGGTGACGCGCTTACTTCGGGGGGTGGTCCCGGCGCCGGTCCTCCGGGGGGTGGTCCGGGCGCCGGTCCTCCGGAGTCCGGCAGCACCGCTCGAGCCAGAGCGCTCCGGCCACCAACCCGAGCGCGCACAGCAGCCCTACCCCGGCAGCGGCCGAGTCGGCGGTGGCGGCGGCGATGTCGGCGCCCAGCGGCAGCACGTGGACCAGCAACCCGGTCCACGTCCCCGCCATGATCGCCCCGCCCAGCGCTGAAGCCTTGGCCACCAGCACCGCCCGGGCCGCGACCAGCGGCTGCACCGGGCTCGTGCCCGGACGGCGCCGGATCCGGTCTCGCAAGGCACTGCCCGCAACGGCCTCGGCGAGCCCGAGCACCCCGAGCGTGGCACCGGCGAGCAGCGGGAACGCGGGCAACGAGCCGTAGCTCAGCCGGACGGCGAGGTTCACCAGCAGGGCGGTGACCACCCCCGCCACCAGCAGGTCCCTCGCCCGGGTTGGTGTCATGCCGGCACCAGCACCAGGTCATCGCGCCGCAGCACACCGGCCTCGGCGTCTGGGCCCAGCGCGGCCAGCAGCTCGGCGACCGGGCCGCGACCGGGCAACGCCGCGTGTGGATCGAGGTCCAGCCACGGCCGGAGCACCGTGACCCGCGACGCGGAGCCGGGATGGGGCAGGAGCAGGTCGGGGTGGTCACTGCGCACCGGTCCGTCGGGGCCGTCGACCGTGACCACGTCGACGTCGAGCGTGCGGGGGCCCCAGCGCACGTCGCGCACCCGGCCGGCGGCGTCCTCCAGGTGCTGCCCGCTGCGGAGCCATCCCCACTCGTCGGTGGCGGCGTCGTCGACCACGATCACCGCATTGAGGAACGGGCCCTGCTCGACCCCGCCCCACGGAGCCGTCTCGTACACCGGTGAAGCCGCGACGAGCACGCCGGCCAGCCGCTCGACGACACTGCGCAGGTAGGCGAGCCGATCACCGAGGTTCGAGCCCAGGGAGAGCACGGCGCGGCTCATCCGAGGACCTCGGTGTCGATGCGCGCTTCGCCGACGCCACCCGCGGCGCGCCAACGGCGCAGTACCACTGCGACGTCGGCGAAGGCCAGCGGGATCGGGGCCTGCGGCTTGTGCACGGTGACCTCCACGACGAGCACCCGCCCGTCGGACAGCACATCGTCGGCGACGCGCCCGGCAACGGTTTCGATCAGATCGCACGGCGCACCTCCCACGATCGCCGCGACCCGCACGGCCAGCGCGCCGTAGTCGAGGGTGTCGGCCAGGTCGTCGGACGCGGCGGCCGCACGCAGGTCCAGCGATGCCACGACGTCCACGACGAAGTCCTGGCCGTCGCGGCGTTCCTCGGCGTACACCCCGTGCCGGCCGCGCACCCGCAGGCCGCGCAGCTCGATCCGGTCGGTCACGGCACCTCCCCACCGACGCTCGCCGCTGCCGTATCGAGCCACGCCGCACTCACCGCCGCGGCGTCCATCGATGACCTCACGTCATGCACTCGCACCCCCCACGCCCCCGCCTGTGCGGCCAGCGCGGTGACCGCCGCCGTGGCCACCTCGCGCCCGGCGGCCGGCCGCGGATTGCCGTCGTCATCGGCCAGCAGCTCACCGAGGAAGCGCTTGCGGGACGCGCCGACCAGCACCGGTAGACCCAGGGCGACGAGCACGTCGAGCCGGCGCAGCAACGCCCAGTTGTGGGTCGCGGTCTTGGCGAAACCCAGGCCGGGATCCAGCACCAGCCGGCTCGGGTCGACGCCGGCCAGCACGGCCGCGTCGGCCCTGGCGAGGAGCTCCGCACGCACCTCGCCGACGACGTCGGCGTAGCCGGCCAGGGAGTTCATCCGGTCGCTCGGCCCGCGCCAGTGCATGAGGATCCAGGGCACCTCGGCGGAGGCGACGACGGCCGCCATCGCCGGATCGGCCAGCCCGCCCGAGACGTCGTTGACCACCGATGCCCCGGCGTCCAGGGCGGCAGCAGCCACCCCGGCTCGGGTCGTGTCGATACTGACCCGCACACCCACCGCGACCAGCTCACGGATCACCGGCAACACCCGCGCCCGCTCGACGTCGGCCTCCACCCGCCCCGCGCCCGGCCGGGTCGACTCCCCGCCGACGTCCACCAGGTCCGCGCCGGCGTCGCGCATCGCGATGCCGTGGGCGACGGCGTGCCCGCGGTCGAGGAAGCGGCCGCCGTCGGAGAAGGAGTCGGGCGTGACGTTGAGGACTCCGACGACCACGCATCGCCCGGGCTGCGGCAGCGGGTGCACATCGGCAGGCACGAGGTCACCCGCTTCGGATCAGCGACAACGCCTCGGCCCGTGACGACGGCGAGCTCTGGAACAGCCCACGCACCGCGGAGGTGAGTGTGCGCGACCCGGGCTTCTTGATCCCCCGCATCCCCATGCACAGATGCTCGGCCTCGATCACGACGATGACGCCGCGCGGCTGGAGCTTGCGGACCATCGCATCGGCGACCTGGCCGGTGAGCCGTTCCTGGACCTGGGGTCGGCGGGCGTAGAGGTCGACCAGCCGGACGAGCTTGCTCAGACCGGTGACCCGACCGCTGACCGACGGGATGTAACCGACGTGCGCCATGCCGTGAAACGGCACCAGGTGATGCTCACACAGCGAGAAGATCGGAATGTCCTTCATCAGGATGAGCTCCTGGTGGTCCTCGTCGAACGTCTTGTCGAGGACGGAGTCCGGGTCGGCGTAGAGCCCGGCGAAGATCTCCTCGTAGCACCGGGCCACCCTGGCCGGCGTCTCCCGCAGGCCGTCACGATCCGGGTCCTCCCCACATGCCAGCAGCAGCTCCCGGACCGCGGCCTCGGCTCGTGGGAGATCCATCACCGGGCCGCCGTCACCGACCGCGCTGCCATCCACTGCCGCACCGCCCTGCGTTGGTCGGCCCGGTGTTGGTCGGCCCTGTGCTGGTCGGCCCTGTGCTGGTCGGCCCGGTGCTGGTCGGCCCGGTGCTGGTTGGCTCAGTGCGAGCTGCCCGAGTTGTTCGAACCGTCCCGCTCCGGATCGGCCAACGTGCCGTTGTGCGGCGGTTCGGTGGTCGACGGCGGCCAGGACTGCCCGGCCGGGGTGGTGGCCGGGCGCCAGTCCGGCGGCGCGCCGTAGTTGGGCAACACGGAGTGGGGTTGGTGCCGGTCCGGGCGCTGGCGCTGCGGCGAGGCCTGGCCGGGGCCGACCGGGTGGCCGTTGGGCCCGGGCCCGGGTGCCGGTGCCGCGCTGTCCGGCGGACCTGGTGCCGGCAACACATGTGCGCCGCCGGGAAATGACCCGACCGGAGTGGGCTCGCGGTCGGGCCCCACGACGGGCGGCCACGACTCGCCCCGCTCGCGCGCGCGTTCACCCGGGGTCAGGATCGGCGGCTTGTCCGACGGGGTGCGGCCGCCGAAGTCGTTGAACGCGGTGATCCGGGGGCGCTTCTCCACCCGGTCGAAGATGCGCTCCAGGTCGGTGCGGGTGAGCGTCTCCTTCTCCAGGAGCTCGAAGACGAGCTCGTCGAGGATGTCGCGGTAGTTGTTGAGGATGTCCCAGGCCTCGGTGTGGGCCGCCTCGATGAGCGCCCGAACCTCCTCGTCGATCTCGTGGGCGACCTCGAGGGAGTAGTCGGCCTGGTTGCCCATCGACCGCCCGAGGAACGGGTCGCCCTGCTCCCGGCCGTAACGCACGGCGCCGAGGCGGGCGCTCATCCCGTACTCGGTGACCATCGCCTTGGCGATCTTGGTGGCCTGGTCGATGTCGGAGGATGCACCGGTCGTGGGCTCGTGGAAGACGAGCTCCTCCGCGGAGCGCCCACCCATGGCGAACACCAGACGCGCGATCATCTCAGAACGCGTCATCAGACCCTTGTCGTCCTCGGGAACGACGAGGGCGTGCCCACCGGTGCGTCCACGCGGCAGGATCGTCAGCTTGTAGACCGGTTCCAGATCGGGCATGGCCCACGCGGCGAGGGCGTGCCCACCCTCGTGGTAGGCCGTGATCTTCCGCTCCTGCTCGGAGATGATCTTTCCCTTGCGGCGGGGCCCGCCGACGACCCGGTCGACGGCCTCCTCCAGCGCCACCGCGGTGATCTGGGTGCCGTTCTCCCTCGCGGTGAGCAGGGCCCCCTCGTTGATGACGTTGGCCAGATCGGCGCCCGACATGCCGACCGTGCGCTTGGCGAGCATCTGCAGGTCGACGTCGGGACCCAACGGCTTGCCCTTGGAGTGCACGTCCAGAATCGCTCTGCGCCCGGCCAGATCGGGGGCGCCGACGGGGATCTGCCGGTCGAAACGGCCCGGCCGCAGCAGCGCGGGGTCGAGGATGTCCGGCCGGTTCGTTGCGGCGATCAGGATGATGCCGCCGCGGGCGTCGAAGCCGTCCATCTCGACCAGGAGCTGGTTGAGGGTCTGCTCGCGCTCGTCGTGCCCACCGCCAAGGCCGGCACCGCGCTGGCGGCCGACGGCGTCGATCTCGTCGACGAAGATGATGCACGGGGAGTTCTGCTTGGCCTGCTCGAAGAGGTCCCTGACCCTCGAGGCCCCCACACCCACGAACATCTCGACGAAGTCGGATCCGGAGATCGTGTAGAACGGCACCCCCGCCTCACCCGCCACGGCCCGCGCCAGCAGCGTCTTACCGGTGCCGGGGGGACCGTAGAGCAGCACACCCTTGGGAATCTTTGCGCCGAGGGCCTGGTAACGGCCCGGGTTCTGCAGGAAGTCCTTGATCTCGTGCAGCTCCTCGACCGCCTCATCCGCGCCCGCGACGTCGTCGAACGTGGTCTTCGGCATGTCCTTGTTGAGCTGCTTGGCCTTCGACTTGCCGAAGGACATGACCCGGTTGCCGCCGCCCTGGGCGTTGTTCATCATCCAGAACAGGATGAGCAGCACCAGGCCGAGCGGGACCAGGTAGATCAGCATCGTGACCAGGAACGACTCCTGGCGGACGGTCGTGTCGAAACTCGGGTTGCCGCCGGCGTCCTGCAACGAGACGAAGATGTCGTCGCCCACCTGCAGCGGGTACTGGGTGATGATCTGCGTGGCGCCCTCGACCGGCTGGTTCAGGGTGAGGCGTAACCGCTGCTCCTTGTCCTCGATCAGCGCTTCGCGGACGTTGCCGCCGGAGATCTGCGCGAGAGCGGTGGACGTCGGCACCTGCGTGTAACCGCGCGTGTCGTCGAACAGGACGCTGAACGTGAAGTAGACCAGGATCGCGACGAGGATCCAGGTGATGGGGTTGCGGAGCAGGCGCTTGCGGTCCATGCAGCTTCGGCCTGTTCGGCCTTCACCCTCCCTGACGAGATCCACCGACGGTGCCGTTCAACGGCAGCGACACCCAACGGCAGCGACACTCACGACACCGGCGTTCAACCGCAGCGACTTCCGACGACATCAACCCGCCACATGCCGACCGGTCTTGAGACCCCCAGGATAGCGGTCCACCGGTCTGCCTGCGCTGCGGTGCCGCCGACCTCACCGCCGCGAGTGTGCGTCCCGACAACGTGCCGCCCGGTCGGGCAGTTCCCACAAGGCCGTCGACCGCTGCCGAGATCACTACGAAGGAGTGGTAACCCGGCACGTACCGGCGTCGTTAACGGCTCAATGTGTGCGAGTTTGGACGGGAACTTCCTCCCGTCAAGGCAGGGGGAGTGCAGATGATCGTCAGGTCCGGGGCACGGTTCCGGGGGCTGGCTGCGGCCGCCGCAACGGTCGGAGTGGTCGCCCTCGCGATGATCGTCGCCCCGATCGCCACGGCGGCGCCGGACGAGGGGTCGGGCAACGGGCAGGCACCTGCCAAGAGCCTGGCGATCCGTCCGGGCGTGGTGACCGAGAGCGAAGGCGGTGGCGGCGGCTGCACCTCCAACTTCATCTTCACCAGCGGCGACAGAACGTTCATCGGGCAGGCGGCGCACTGCGCCGGCACCGGTGACGCCACCGAGACCAACGGCTGCAACTCAGGCAGCGCCCCGATCGGCACAGTCGTCGTCATCAAGGCCAACGACGGCACCGACCGTGTCGGCAAGCTCGCCTACAGCTCCTGGCTGACGATGCAGAAGATCGGCGAGACCGACGTGAACGCCTGCCAGTTCAATGACTTCGCACTGGTCGAGCTGAGCGCGGCCGACAAGGCCGACATCAATCCGACCGTGCCGTTCTTCGGCGGCCCGACGGGCCTCGACAGGGGTGGTGTGGCGGAGGGTGAGCAGGTCTTCAGCTACGGGAACTCCCCGCTCCGCCAGGGCGTCAGCGAGCTCAGCCCCAAGTCTGGGCAGAACGTGGGCGACTTCGGAGGAGGGTGGAGCCACGAGGTCGTCACGCCGCTGACACCCGGTGTTCCGGGCGACTCGGGAAGTGGCTTCCTCGACTCCGACGGTGACGCGATGGGCGTTCTGAGCACCCTCAACCTCGCACCGCTGCCGGGCACCAACGGCGTGGTCGACATGGCGATGGCCCTCGACTACGCCAACGCCCACGGTGGCCTGGGCAAGATCGAGCTGGTACTGGGCACCCGGGGTGATGGTTCATCCGGCGCCGCCTGACCTCGTCGGTCGGGCCGTGCGCAGATCCCCGGTCCCGGTTTCGAGACGCCGATTCAGGCGTAGACGGCCGGATCCAGGGTTCCGATGAACGGCAGGTCCCGGTAGCGCTCGGCGTAGTCCAGGCCGTATCCGACGACGAACTCGTTCGGGATGTCGAAGCCGACGTACTCGACCGGCACATCCACGGTGACGGCATCCGGCTTGCGGAGCAGCGTGCACACCCGCAGGGATGTGGGGCGACGCGATTCCAGGTTCTTCAGCAGCCATGACAACGTCAGCCCGGAGTCGATGATGTCCTCGACGATCAACACGTGTCGGCCGGCGATGTCACGGTCCAGATCCTTGAGGATGCGGACCACCCCGGATGAGGAGGCGGCCGAGCCGTAGGAGCTCACGGCCATGAACTCCAGCTGCACCGGTAGCGGCAACGCCCTGGCCAGGTCGGTCATGAACATGACTGCGCCCTTGAGCACGCCGACGAGCACCAGGTCCGAGTCGCGGCCGCCCGCGCAGTCCTGCCCGTAGTCCCGCCCGATCTTCTCCGCAAGCTCGGCCGTCCGTTCCCGAATCGCCTGTTCGGTGACAAGCACGGACGCGATGTCACCGTCGTACACGGGGTGGGCCTCCATCGGGACTC
>JBOHEP010000412.1:0-2812 GCA_050701075.1 Pseudonocardia sp.
TCAGGTCCTCGGTGGAGCGGTCGACCGCGGGATCCGGGCGCAGCGACACGTTGGCCATCCGCTGGATCGGTACGTGGTGCGGCGAATCGGCGAACGCGCAGCCGTTGGACCGGTCGAGCCCGAGCCGTGGGGCGAACGTGCGGTCGAGCTGGTAGCCGACCAGCGTGCCGTCGCGCACCAGGTCCCACTCGCTGGTGGCCACGCCGTCGTCGTCGTAGCCGATGGTCGCGAGGCCGTGCGGGACGGTGCGGTCGCCGGTGACGTGCATGTGTGCGGAGCCGTAGCGCAGCGTGCCCAGCTTGTCGGGGGTGGCGAAGCTGGTGCCGGCGTAGGCGGCCTCGTAGCCGATCGCCCGGTCGTACTCGGTGGCGTGCCCGACGGACTCGTGGATGGTCAACCACAGGTTGGTCGGGTCGATGACGAGGTCGTAGGAACCGGGCTCGACCGACGGTGCCTTGGTCTTCTCGACAAGCAGCTCGGGCATGTCCGCGAGCTCGCCGTCCCAGTCCCAGCCCTCGCCGGTGAGGTACTCCCAGCCGCGGCCGGCCGGCGGGGCCAGCGACCCCATCGTCTCGAATCCGCCCGCCGCACGGTCCACCGCCGTCGCGGTGATCGACGGTCCGATCCTGATCCGCTGCTGGATCGTGGAGCTACCGGCGAGATCGGCGTAGAACTTGTTCTCCCGAACCTGGGTGACACCGGCCCGCACGTGGTCGACACCGTCGCTGGCCAGCAGCCGCTGCGACCACTCGGTGAGCAGCTCCACCTTGTCCCTGGTCGGGACGGCGAACGGGTCGGTGTGGTAGTCGGAGACCCAGATGGCGCCGGCGTGCACCGGCTCGTCGGCGCGCACCACCCGTTCGAGGGCCACCGGGCGCAGGGTGCGGGCCACCTCGACCGCGCGCTCCGCGGTGGCGGCGGCCCGCTCCGGGGTGAGCTCGATGTGCGAGGCGAAGCCCCAGGTGCCGTCGACGATCACCCGGACCGCGAGCCCGACGGTGACGGCGTCGACGATCCCGGTGACCGTGCCGTCCCGCAGGTCGATCGACTGGCTCGCGATGCGCTCCACCCGCAGGTCGGCATGGTCGACGCCGAGCGCGCGGGCCCGGCCCAGCGCGGCGTCGGCCAGTGCGGCGAGGGATATGGCCCGGAACTCCGGATCGATTCGGTCGATCGACATACCCGCAACCTATCCGCAAGCTTCAGGGGTCCACGCCGGCGCCGGGCGAGCGGAGACCGAACATCCGGTTCAGCAGCCCGGCGAGCACGGCTGCGAAGCCATCGCCGTCCTCCGGCTCGGGCGGCGCCACCTCCCGTGCCAGGCCGTCCGCACCGATCAGCAGTACCTGATCGGCGAAACCGTCGCCGTCGAGGTCGGTGTGCAACGCCAGCTCGTGGTCGCGCTCGGCGAACACGGTGTCGGCCTGACCGTCGCCGTCAGAGTCCATCCCGCCATCAACGTCGACGCCGTCCTCTGGCACCGCACCGGGCGACCGGCCGGCCCAGTTCATGGAGTGACTCCGCGATCCGGCGCGACCGCGGCCAGCGCCTGCCCGCGGTCGGGCGCGAGCGCGACAAGCTCGGCGTCGACGGCGGCGCGGCGGCGGGCGACCCCATCGTCGAGGTCGGCACCGGCCTCACGCTCCAGCTCGATGGTCCAGCGGCCCAGCTCGCCATCACATCCGGACCGCGCGAGGGCCAACGTCTCGGCCGACCAGCGACGCAGCCGCGCCCGATCGGCCGCGACGGTGCGCATCCACCCGGCCGTGATCACTGCGCCCAGCCCGAGCCCCGCCGCCAGCGGCAACAGTGCCGGACCACCCACCGCCGGCAACCCCACCACGGGCAGCCCGGCTGCGGGGAGCAGCGCCAGCCTCCACATGCCCGCGCCGCCCGCCACGCCGATCAGCATTGCCCGCCCCACGCCCGGCGGCGGGTCGGGCGGCGGCAGCCGAAATGGCCCGCCCTCGAACCGGACGGCCCCGCGGGTCAGTGGCCACGTCAGGGTGACCGGGACCGTCGCCGCGGTGGCGATGCGGCGTACGGCGGGGCCGGCCGTGGCGATCCAGCGGCGATGCAGCCACGCCCGCAGCTCCTCGACGGCGGCGAGAACGGCCGCGGACAACCGCTCCCGCCCCGAACGGTCAGCCCGGTCGATGTAGGCCCGGATCTCCCGGCCCAGCCCGGTGAACGCCGCGGCCAGCTCCGCGGACATGGTCAACCTCGCCAACGCCAGGGCGCTGCGCAGCTCCGTGCGATGCCTCCCGCTCAGCCGGGGCCGCAGTGCACGCAGCTCGGCGCGCCGGGCGCGCACGGCGTCGGAGTAGCGGTCGACCACCCGAGCAGGATGGCACCCGGATCCCCCGCCGCGGACCCGATCGCGTCGACGGTTCACGATCGCGAACCCGGATGTCGGCGAGGGCGGGCACGAGGCCGGCGGCTGGGCATCCTCAGCCGGCAGGCGTAGCCATGCCCTGGCCCGATCGCTCCGCCTCCGCCTCCGCAACCAACCGTGCGTAGCGACTGCCGGCGGCCAGCAGGACCAGGCCGGCACCCAAGAATGCGCCCACCCGGGCCAGGCCGTCGAGGGCGACCAGGTCGAACAGCACAAGCTTGGCGACGGCCGCGCCGACCAGCACGAGACCGGTGATCGCAAGCGCGGGACGGCTGATCCCGCGGGCCAGTAGGAACAGCGCGACCACCGTCCACGAGACCGTGACCAGCGCGTGCCCGGCGGTGAAACCGGTCCGGTCGGGCGCGACCAGCAGCGCCAGGGTGACGACCAGCCCCGTCGCACCGTAGAGCCCGACGA
>JBOHEP010000413.1:0-6984 GCA_050701075.1 Pseudonocardia sp.
GACCGTCTGGATTATGCCGACCCTTCCCGCCTACCCACCCCCGCCGAGCAGCGGCTCCTCACCGAGGTCGGCATAACGCGAGGGTCGGCATAATCCACGTTATTCCGATATCGGCATAACGTGGACAACGGGGCGATGTTCATCGACTCGGCGCTGCGCCGGGCCTGCGCGGTCCTCGGCGTGAAGCTGACCCACTCCCAACCCGGCCGGCCCGCCGGCAGAGGCAAGATCGAGAGGTTCTTCCGGACCGTCCGGGACCAGTTCCTCGTCGAGATCGCCGACGCCGGCGCGGCGCCCGGCACCGCGGTGGGAAGCTTGTCCGAGCTCAACGACCTGTTCACCGCATGGGTCGAGCAGGTCTACCACCAGCGCATCCACTCCGAGACCCAGGTGGCGCCGATGGCCCGGTTCCTGGCCGCCGGCCTGCCGACCCCGACCCCCGCCGACCTGCTGGGCGAGGCGTTCCGGTGGAGCGAGTGGCGCACCGTCACCAAGACCGCGACGGTCAGCCTGCACGGCAATCTTTACGAGGTCGACCCGGCGCTGGCCGGGGCCCGGGTGGAGCTGGTCTTCGACCCGTTCGACCTGACCGACATGACCGTGCGGCACCACGACCGGCCCGCCGGGGCGGCCACCCCGTTCCAGGTCGGCCGCCACGTCCACCCCAAAGCCGTCGCCGATGCCCCACCACCGGCCGCCCCGACCGGCATCGACTACCTGAACCTGGTTCGGGACCGCCACCTCAGCTCTCTCGGCGAACGGCTGCGATACGCGCAGCTGGCCGACCCTGACGAGCCCCCCACACCGCCCACCGGCCCCGCCCAGCCGGGCGAGCCCAGTCCCGACCCGCTGGACGCGGGAGCCGGCCGGCGGCCACCACCAGATGTCCACCGGCTGGGCTACGACACCGACCTGCTCGCCCTCGCCGACACCGACGCCTCGGCCGTCGCCGCGGCCCCGCCCGACCTGGAGCTCGAAGCAGAGCTCGCGGCATTCGCCGCCATGGCCCACCGCGGCCCCACCACCGAGGTCCCCGACCCGGCCGACCTCGCCGACAACCCCGAGGAGCACCGATGACCCTGGACACGCTGTGCTCGTTCTACGGATTCACCCGCACCCCGTTCCGCCGCGACCTCGCCCCGGGCATGCTGCACCGCCACGCCGGCCACGCCGAGGCCGTCGCCCGGATCCGCTGGTGCGTGACCGAGGCCGCGCTCGGGGTGTTCACCGGGGAGGTCGGCGCCGGCAAGACCGTCGCGCTGCGCGCCGCCCTGGCCGAGCTCGATGCCTCCCGGCACACCATCATCTACCTACCCAACCCCGCGATCGGCTCCCGCGGCCTCTACGCCGCCATCGTCACCGGCCTCGGTGGCACTCCCCGCTTCCACACCGCCGCGCTGATCGCCCAGACCATGGAACACCTCGCCGCGGAGAAACACGAACGCGGCCGCGCCGTGGTCGTCGCCGTCGACGAGGCGCATCTGCTCTCCGCCGACCAGCTCGAAGAGCTCCGGCTGCTCACCAACAGCGAGATGGACAGCGTGGCTCCGTTCACCGGGCTACTGCTGGGCCAACCGACCCTGCGGCGCCGGATCAAGCTCGGCGCGTTCGCCGCCCTCGACCAGCGCATCGCGCTGCGCTACGCCCTGCCCGGCATGACCGAGCCCGAGACCCGCGGCTACCTCACCCACCACCTCAAGCTCGTCGGCCGCAGCGACCAGCTGTTCTCCGACGACGCCGCCGCGCTGATCCACCAGACCAGCCGCGGCCTGCCCCGCGCGGTGAACAACCTCGCGCTGCAGGCCCTCGTCGCCACCTACGCCGCGAACAAGACCATCGTCGACGAGACCGCCGCCCGCGCCGCCGTCACCGAGGTCACCGCCGAGTAATCCTGAGGCGATCATAACGACACCATGAGCATCACACCGACAACCCGCACACCAAGGCCCCGCCCCGAACCACGGGACGGGGCCTTGATCAATCCCGAACAACCGCAGTCACCGTGACGCCGTCATCCTCACTGAGCGTGGCGCCTTACAGTATTGGCGCCGCCACCCGCTGTGGTGGACGCTGCGTCGCCCGGCGCGGCCGCTGACCTACCACGCGGCGCACCGCATGTTCGAGCGGGCGGTGGGCAAGGCGAACGGGTCGGCGACGTTGCACTCCCTGCGGCACACCGCCGCCTACCGGATGGCCGAGGATCCGGCGCTCCCGCTCACCGACGTGCAGTTCGTCCTCGGACACGCGCTGCTGTCGACCACGCAGATCTACCTCACCCCGCGCAAGGAAGAGGTGATCCGCCGGGTGCCGGCCCACCACGGCGAGCAGACCCGGCAGGCCGCCGAACGGGTCGCCTCGGCCCCCGCCCCGGGTTACCGGCCCGAGACGCTCGCGGTCCTGTTCGGCGGGCCCAGCCCATCATGAGCCCGGTAGTCATCCCCGTCATCGACACACCCGAGCCGGCCCAGCCGGCCCCGGGTCATGCTCGACCCTTCGCGCGCCCTGCGGGGGAGGGTTGGCCTGTCACGCGGCAGGAGCGAGACGCGGTCTGGTCGCGGTTGACCAGCGCGCCGTTCACGCCGCAGCGCCCTGGTGGCCGCCACCGGGGCGTCTACCAGCGAGGCGTCGGGCTGCTGCTGGACTGGTTGGGCGCCCAGCCGGGCCAGACCTGGCAGGACCGATGGCTGCTCAGCGGTGCCGACGCCGGCGGGAGGTGCCGGCGGCAGATCCCGGTCAGGTGGTTGTGCGAGCACGGCCACCCCAACCGGTGGCACCACGACGCGTTCTACCGGGCGCTGCTCGTGGCGATCAGCGCCGATCTCATCCGGCCGTCGCTGAGGTGGTTGACCACGGCGGCGTCGCGCCGGGGGTGCCTGGTCAACGTCTTGGCCCAGCACCGGGACGCCGAGGGGTTCGCCCGGCTGCGAGCGCTGTGCTCGACCGATCCGGACGTGTCGGCGGCGGGACCCGCGCGGCGGCAAGACCACCCCGGTGATCACGTTCGGGCACTCCAAGGACCACCGCCCCGACCTCAAGCATCTGGTGTTCATCTTGACCGTGGCCGCGGACGGGGCGGTGCCGATCGCCTACCGCCTCGCCGATGGCAACACCACCGACGACCCCACCCACGTGCCGACCTGGGACGGGCTGGTGGCCCTGCTGGGGCGGGCGGACTTCCTCTACGTCGCCGACTCCAAGCTGTGCTCGCGCGAGGCGATGGGCCACATCGCCGGCGGCGGGGGCCGGTTCGTCACCGTGCTACCCCGCTCCCGGGGTGAGGACCGATGGTTCCGGGACTGGGCCCAGACCCACCAGCCGGACTGGACCGAAGCGGCCCGCGCACCCGGGCCCGCCTCGACGAGCCCGACCAGGTGTACTGCACCGTGTCCGCCCCGCTGCCCTCCGCGGAGGGCTACCGGATCATCTGGGTGCACTCCACCGCCAAGGCCGCCCGCGACGCCGCCTCCCGCCAGGCCCGCATCGAGGCCGGCGCCGCCGCCATCGCCGCCCTCGCCGCCCGTCTCGCCGGGCCCAAGTGCCGGCTCAAGACCCGGGTCGCGATCGAGGCCGAGGCCCAGGCCGTCCTCGCCCGCGCCGGCGCCGGCGCCGCACGCTGGATCACCTACACCATCACCGAGGGTCGAGGAAACCTACCGGCAAGAACGTCGCGGCCGACCCGGCGCGGACACCCGTTACCGACGCCACACCCGCACCCGCCACACCATCAGCTCCGACACCCGCCTCGACGTGCTGGCCTACGACGCGGCCACCGACGGCTGCTTCCCCCTGATCACCAACGACACCGCCCTGACCGACGCCGAGGTGTTGGCCGCCTACCGCTACCAGCCCCACCTCGAACGCCGCCACCACCTGCTCAAGTCCGTCCAGGACGCCGCGCCGGTGCTGCTGCGCAGCCCGGCCCGCATCGAGGCGCTGTTCTGCGCCCAGTTCCTCGCCCTGCTACTCGCCGCCCTAATCGAACGCGAGATCCGCACCGCAATGGCCGCCGCGGGCCACCCGCGACATCCCGCTCTACCCCGAACTACGCGCCTGCACCGCACCGTCCACCGAGCGCCTGCTGGAGATCTTCGCCGACCTCACCCAGCACGAACTACGCCGCAATGGCCAGCACGTCCAGACCTTCGAGCCCGACCTCGACCCGCTCCAGCAACAGATCCTCGACCTCCTCGGCGTGCCCACCACCAGCTACACCCACGCCTGAACGCTCGCCGTCCAAGTGGGGCACAAATGGCCGACCGGACGTGCGGAAAGCCAGACCCTCCGGATAATATCCCTCCTTTATCCATAGGGGACAGCACTGATCTGGCAAGTGCTGACCACTGGGCGCACCGGTTGCCGTACTAGCCCGCCACACTTGATACCCGCGCGCGCCGACGAGCCGTGGTTCCCGTGGTCACGATCGTCAAACCTGAATGGTTCCAAACTCTCGAAAGTCCGGCTGGCGATAAGTGATCGTCAGTCCCGGGCCCCCGGACGGCACGACAGCATCCATCGTCAATGTGGCATCGGAAACCCCCGCAATGCGGCACAGCGTATCATTGATCATCAGATACATTCCCAATTTTAACACGGTCGACGGGCCATCGAGTATCACTGTTTTCGTTCCGTTCGCAGTGGCCGAACGACCTTCCTCGTAGACGCCGAGAGTACCACCTGTCGTGCAGATCCATCCCTCATACCCTCCCGGTGAGACGTCGCGATTCCAGGCACGATCACCACGGTTCCACGTATCCTGGCTGTGACTGACGTCGTCCGGCTTCTTGAAGACGGTCTCATGTCTGGTCATATCAAGCCAGAATCGCCTGTTGACGACCAGAGTACTTTCGCTCAGAGCCATCGCCCAGTCACTCATGACGCTATTCGGGCCCGAAATCAGGAATGCCGGGTGCCGACGATTTCCACATTGCCCGAAGCCGAGCATCCGCTCGTATCGAAGCGCCTGGTCGAAGTCGACGGTCAACTCGTTGGCCAAGCCATCCCGCACATTAAAGAACTCGAGATAGCGGGTTGAGTCCTTGTCGCGGCTGCCTAGCCGGACGTGACCCCCGCTGCCATTGCGGAAGGCTAGCTGCGTCGCGGTTTCCACGCCGACGAACAATCCAGTCCCCACGATCCCCGCTCCGTGTGAACCACCGATGACGATCGCCGGGACACCAATGTCACTAGGATTCTGGTCGCTTTCCGAGTAGCAGTTCAGGAAGACGTTCCCAGCGGCGCTCGCCTTCACCGTTCGATATGGGCCGAGTCCGTTCGCGGTAGCACTGCAGCCATAATAGGAATTTCCGAGGAATGAGTCCTCAAATACTCCCCAGCCGGTATTGTTCTCAAAATGGCACGCGATGCTGAGCCCAGCGTTGGCATCGCCGCCGTGCGTGAAGATTCCGTGTCCGACGACGACTCGATAGCTTCCCGATGCCGTGGTCGTGCCAGTGAGTTCAAGCTCGTGCATACATTCGAATGACACATTGTCAACGACTCGCGTCACGCCGCAAGTCCCGCTAGGGAGGTCGCTGGTGGGTGACGACGACTCCAACCAAAAGAGGTCGTCGACCTGCAGGTGGTGCGGATCCGCTGTGGAAACCGAGAGTATGCGATCGGTTCTCGACAGCGTCGCGACATTCAACGAATTGCCGTTGGCGGCCGCTTTGACGCTCTCGAGGCGCGTAAGGCTAGAACTCGCCCTGGCCGGGCCAGCAACTATTCGATAGCTAGCTGAAGCGGAGGCTTTACCGGTCAGCTCGATCTCGTGAATGCACTCAAATGACTCCCCGTCGATGACTCGAGTTACGTGGCATCTCCCGCGCGGGAAGTCAGTCTCCGGGTTCGCCGACTCGAGCCACAATGGACTGTCCATTTGCAAATTGTGGGGTCCGGCCGTGGTGATAGAGATGATCCGGCCGGCTCGCGACAGTTCCTTTACTCGCACGGCGACAGGAGGTACCGAAGGAAGGGCGGCGACCGCGTTGATCCCGTCTCCACGGAAACCAGTGATCTGTAGATGTGAGAGGGTGCAGGTAGCCCTGACGAGAACTCCGTGGGCGACTGCGGTCTTGCCCGTGGCTTCCACGCTGATGTTTGAGGCTGACGCGCCTAGCGCGTTGTGCCCGCTCTCGTTGTCCGGTGGGTAATGAAAATACAGGCCATGCGTTCCCGCCGGAAACTGAAATACAGTGCGCGGTTGCGGCCAACTGCCGCCGACGCCTTCGAGCCAAATTGGCCTAATGATGTGGAAGGTGTCATTGAAGCTGTACCTATCGGCTGTGAAGAACCAGCGTTGCGTTGTGCCAGGTGGCATGTTCAGCTGCGCCTCACGCACCGCGGCGCTGTTGTCTGACGCGGAGTTGCTGGGGTGGATACCAATACTTGCGACATCGAGCATGTCGGAAGGAAGCACGGCGTTCTTCTCCTTACTTTTGGTAGCACTGGACGGAAAGACCCGCTTGACGTCATTAGCCTTGATCATTCATGCTGGTCGGTGGTTGGTCTGGAACGGGTGCTGAGCCTCGTTGAGATCTTGATTTTAGGGTCGGGGTATGACAGTGGCCCGGCTGGCGGGCCGGGGGCCGGGGGTTCCACGGGCCCCTGTGGCTGGCTCCTTTCGTGATCGAGGGATGGCTTCGTGCTGTTCATGGGACTTCGGGTAGGGCGCTGAGGCGGGTCCAGGCGGTGGCTATCGCGGTGGCTCATGGCCAGGTTCTGGAGATTTTCAGTCGGCGTCGTCGCCCGCTGTGTGCCAGCCGGGCGGCGGCGTGCAGGATTTTGTAGCGCAGGGTTTTGGGCTCGGCGCGGACCCTGGTGGCTAATTCGTGTTCATGAGGCCAGGGCGGGTTCGAGGTGGGCGAGGTGGCTGGTGCGGGTCCGGTCGAGTGGGTGGCCGTTCCACCAGGCGTGTAGCCGGATCAGGTTGACCGCGACGGCGGCGCTGGCATGTTCGAGGCGGGTCCTGGCTAGTCCCCGGTAGCG
>JBOHEP010000414.1:0-15007 GCA_050701075.1 Pseudonocardia sp.
CGTGTAACCGCCGAACAGCTCGTCGGCACCCTCGCCGGACAGCACCACCTTGACGTGCCGCCGGGCCTCGCGGGCGATGAACCACAGCGGCACCAGCGCGGGGTCGGCCACCGGGTCGTCGAGGTACCAGACGATCAGCGGCAGCGCGTCCATCATCTCGTCGGGCTTGACCGTTCGGACCACGTGCCGCACCCCGATCGCCGCGGCCGACTCCGCTGCGACGTCGACCTCGGAGTAACCCTCGCGTTCGAAGCCGGTGGTGAAGGTGATCAGGTCCGGGTTGTGTTCCTTGGCCAGCGCCGCGATGGCCGTGGAGTCGATCCCACCGGACAGGAACGCGCCGACGGTGACGTCGGCGCGCATGTGCTTGGCGACCGAGTCGCGCAGCACGTCGGCGATCCGGGTGTGCAGGGCGGGCGGGTCGGGGACGGTCACCGCGCGGAACTCGGGGACGAAGTAGCGTTCCTGCTCGATCTCGCCGCCCGGTCGTAGGCTGACGTGCGTGCCCGACTCCACCCGCCGGACGATCCGGTGCAAGGTGGCGGGCTCGGGTACGTACTGCAGGAGCAGGTAGTGCTGGAGCCCGGCGTGGTCGAGATCGGTGGCCAGGTCGCCCAGGCCCAGGGCGGGAGCGAGGGCCAGCAGGCTCTTCTTCTCACTTGCGAACGCCACCCCGGCCGGGCCGATGACGAAGAACAGGGGTTTGATCCCGAACGGGTCGCGGGCTCCGAAGAGCCGCCGCTCGCGGGCGTCCCAGATGAGGAACGCGAACATGCCGCGCAGGCGTCGCACGGCCCCGGCGCCCCAGTGGTGGTACGCCGCGACGATGGCCTCGGTGTCGCCCTCGGTGTCGAAGGTTGCGCCGTGCTCGGCGGTAAGCGCTGCGCGCAGCTCGAGATAGTTGTAGATCTCGCCGTTGAACACGATGGTGTACCGCGCCGCGTCCTCGGGTGGCCCCCAATGCAGCGGCTGGTGCGAGCCCTCGACGTCGATGATCGACAGTCGGTTGAAGCCGAGCACCAGGTCGGCGTCGTTCCAGGTGCCGCTCTCGTCCGGTCCGCGGTGGCGGGCGCAGTGCAGCGCTTGGCCCGTCGCGTCGGCTCGGGCGGCCGCGTCGGCGCCCGCGGTCAGAAGTCCCAGCAGTCCACACACAGCGAGCAAGTATGCCGACGCGCGCAGCGGCAGCGGAGCGCGCATGGGTTCAGCGCGCTGCGGCAGCGGAGCGCGCATGGGCTCAGCGCACAGCGGCAGCGGAGCGCGAATCGACACGTCTGGGTCCGGTACTCCGGGCAGCACCCGAGAGGTGTTCCGGAGATCTGCTCGGTTACGCTCTACGACGGGTCGAAGGTGTTGGTGGAAAGAATCAGGGAGGCGGCCAGAAGTGGGCCGAGCGCAGCGCACGGGGATCGGGCGGGGGCCCAGGCTGGCCTTCGTGTCCGCGGTGGTCGTCCTGCTCACCACCGGCTGCTCGGTGGAGGAGGTCCTGCGCTTCGGCTGGCCCGTCGGCGTCACGCCGCAGGCCGAGGCGATGCGCGATCTCTGGACGTACTCCGCGATCGCGGCGCTGGTCGTCGGTGCGATCACCTGGGGGGCGATGTTCTGGGCGATCGCGTTCCACCGCAAGCGCAAGGGCGTGGACACCCCACCGCGCCAGACGCAGTACAACCTGCCGGTCGAGATCGTGTTCACCGTGGTCCCGACGATCATCGTCGCGGTGCTGTTCGGGTTCACCGTCAGCGTGCAGAACTATGTCGATGCCGAGACCCCGGATCCCGACCTGCGCATTGCGCTCGAGGCGTTCCAATGGAACTGGGAGTTCCATTACCCGGACGACCCCGGGCCGACCGGTGAGCCGATCAGCACGCTGGGCACCACCGATACGATCCCGCTGCTGGTGTTGCCCACCGAGCGCCGCATCGAGTTCACCCAGTACTCCAACGACGTGGTCCACGCCTTCTTCGTGCCCGAGTTCCTGTTCAAGCGCGACGTCTTCCCGCTGCCCGAGGTCAACGACCAGGACAACGTGTGGGAGATCGACCGGATCGACCGCGAGGGCGCGTTCGTCGGGCGCTGCGCCGAGCTGTGCGGCAGCTACCACGCGTTCATGAACTTCGAGGTGCGCGCGTTGGCGCCGGCGCTCTACGACCGGTGGATCGGCCTGCGCGCGCAGCTGAACCCGGCGACCGCGGCGCCCTACACCGCAGGCGAGGCGCTGCAGCAGCTGGATTGCGGTGAGCTGTGCGCCCCGCAGGCGGTCACGACCTACCCGTTCACCACCGACCGGTTACAGCGTTCGGCGTCGCAGCCGATCACTACCGGCAGCTGAGAGGGAGGCCATGAAGGTCGAGTCGCGGGTTTTCGAACTCTGCACCGCGTTCTTCTTCTTGTGCGCCATCGTGTACGCGGTGCTCGCCCGGGAGTCCGTCGGCGTCGCGGGCCTGTTCCTCACCGGCGGGTTGTCGCTGATCATCGGCACGTACTTCCGGTTCGTGTCACGCCGGCTCGAGGAGCGCCCGGAGGACAATCCGCAGGCCGAGGTCTCCGACGGTGCCGGAGACGTCGGGTTCTTCTCCCCGGGTAGTTACTGGCCGATCATGATGGCCGGGGCTGCGGCGTTCCTCGCGATCTCGATGGCGTTCATGTACGTCTGGATGGTCGTCGTCGGCGGGGTCGCTCTGCTGATCACGATCGCCGGTCTGGTGTTCGAGTACCACATCCGGCCCGCGGACCACTGACCGAGCTCAAGATCACCGGCTTGGCGCGGTGCGGCACCGCAGAAGTCCTTCGGGGGTTCGGCCAGGCGAGGGCGCGTGTGGAGGTAGTGCGGGGATCTGGTGGTCGGAATGTGCCGATTGCTTGATCGATGTCTGGGAACCGTCAGCCGTGCCGAGTGCGGTTTCGGGTTCCCAACCGATGGTCACGGCACCGTCGGGCTCGCGGTGACCTGCCAAGATCACCGTCTCGGTGCGGGGAGCCGCACGGGATGCGGCTCTGCGTTCCCGTTCGGCGATCATGAAGCTGACGACGTGATCCACATTGGTGGACGTAGGCCCGCTCGACGTCGGTCAGCCCAGGGGCGAAGGTGAACGAGGCAGCCGCGAGGATCGCCAGGAAGTGCGCTGTGACGGCGATGGCTCCGCGTGCGGCGTTGGAGGCCAGGTCGGTCGTGGTGACGAACCGGTAGGACAGGCCGAGGATCATCAGGCGGATCAGTCCGATCAGCGCCCAGCCGCTGATTTCGACCACGGTCGGACCTGCTCGACCCGGCGGTCGCGCGGTGCCACGGTCTCATGCCGGGTGACTCGCCGGGCCGGTGTCGTACTCGGTGAGCTGAGGATCGACGAGCTCGATGCCGATGGCGACGACGCCGATGGCCTCGCGCTCGGGGGGGTAGATCTGCCGGATGTTCGCCAGCTGCTCTTCGCGGGTGGCGGTGGGGTTGACGCTGGTCGCGGATTCGTGGTCGAACATGGTGTCGAGGTTGGGGTAGCGGTTGACGCGGGTGACGCGGGTGAGGACTTCGGCGTCTCGGCAGCGGAACCGGATCAGGCTGCCGACGGTGATCTTCGCGCGGCTGGAGTCGTTGACCCGGATCTCGGTGGTCTTGCGCCCGGTGGCGATGAGGTCGAAGTAGCGCTTGAAGATACCCATCTCGTGGGCGCGGGGTCGGGTGGCCAGGTCGGCGGGGCGGGCGGTCATGAGGCGTCCGAGTTCCTTGACGGTGAACGAGCGGAAGAAGTGCTTCGGGTCGCCGAGCAGCTCCCCGACCAGCCAGAGCAGGGCGTCGACATAGTTGTCGGTGCTGCCGAGTCAGGTGGTGGTGTCGAGCATCCAGGGCTCGACGTCGGCCGGGAGGACACCGCGGCCGTGCTCACGCAGCAGTGACTTGGACAGTTTCGCGCCGGTGTGGGCGAGGACCTGCGGGGTGAAGATCCGGACGGGCATCTGCCGGGGCGGGGTGCGCAGCGTGCCGAGCGCGCCGTCGACGAGCTGGGACCCGAAGGCCCAGTCTCCGCCCTTCATCATCACGTGCAGCACGTCGGTGTCGCGGCCGAGCGCCCGTTCCTTGACCAGGTTCCGATAGAGGGTGGCCAGATCGAGGTAGGGGTCGGACGCGGCGGGGTCGACGTGGACCTCGTAGCGGCCGTGATCCAGACACGCGGCGGTGAACACCGCGCCGTCCTCGGCGAGGGAGACCAGCCTGGTGCGGTCGCCGCGTTTCTCGGCCCAGCCGCAGTCGGGGCAGGGCAGCCGGACGTGCACGACTCCGTGCGAGGGCGCCATCCACCAGCGGATCTCCTCGAGCCGTTCCAGGCTGCGCAGGAACTCCGCCCGGAAGCCGGGGTTGGCCTGCTGGGTGGTGTAGGTCTCGACGACGTAGTCGGTGCCGGTGGCTTCAGACAGCGAGTCGAAGAACTCTCGGTAGTAGGTGTTGATCAGCGCCGCGATCCCGGGCTCGCCGAGTGCGTGGTAGTAGGTCTGCTGGTAGGCGGTGTGGGTCTCGGGGTCGAGCACGACCTCGTGCGGGGCGTTGTCCAGCGCCCCGCACCGCACCCGCGTGTCGATGGAGAACTCCCGGCGGGCGATCTTCGCGAGCAGGAACGCCGCGGTCTGGACCAGGTTGGTGCCCAGGTGCGGGGCGCCGTTGATCTGGGTGCCGACCACGAACTCGATCCGATCGGGCCGGCTGGCGTGGATCGCGGGCGCAGCACGTCGATCGAACGCAGCAGCGCATTGGCCAGCACGCTGTTCGGCGAGACCAGCAGGGCGCCGTCCCCGTTCGCCGACGAACCGGGGGTGGCAGTCGGCGCCGGCGTGCCCGCGGGCGGGGTGCCCGACCGGGAGATGGTCATGGTGTTCAGCGCTCCCGGATCGGCTTGGGCAGGCGCAGGTTCGCGCAGATGAAGTCCAGCCGCCCGGCGGCGTCGTTGGGGCCGACGAACACCGGTTCGTAGCCGGCGTCGTAGTAGCCCTGCACGATCAGTTCGTGGACCCGGCGGATCTCGCGGTCCTTGGCCCAGACGATGTTGTCGGGGTCCTCGAAGGTGTCCAGCGGATCGAGCACGAAGATCGTGTCGTAGCGGAACAACCGCGATGCCTCCTCCAGCTGCGGGGTCGGGCCCAGGCCGAAGAAGCTGTCCCAGCCGTAACCATCCGGGATGCCGCGGTTGTAGAACCTGATCCCGCTCTTGTGCGCGGAGAACTCGCTGATGAAGGCCTGTAGGACCTCCAGGGAGTAGTCGTGGCGGTCCTCGCGGCGCAGGTGCCGGCCCAGGCGTTCGCGGTGCTTGCGGTAGATCTCCCGCCCGGGCTCGGCCTCCATGCAGGAAATCCCCGCAGCCAGGATCGCCTCGATCAGCTCGTCCTTGCCCGACGACGGCCCGCCGGTGACGACGTAGCGTCGCGCGTCCCCTTCGGCGGCCGCAGCTACTGCGGCCGCGAGCGCGACCCCGCCGGACGGCGGCCCGGCCTGGCCGGTGTCCGGGGTCGTGCTGGTGGTGCTCATGAAGCCTCCTGCGTGTGCGGCGCGGCCCACGCTGGGGTGGAGAACGCTGTGTCGAGGAACCCGGTGGTCCAGGTGTTGCCGAGGTCGACCTCGTCGTGCAGCGCGGCGACGAACTCCGCCCGCGACGCCTCGCCGGCGGCCGCGGCGCGCATGCACTGCTGCTGGGCCGGCGTGAGGGCGGGGACCCAGCCCGCCAGGGCGACCAGCTCGGAGGCGGCGCGAACGCCGTGCTCATCGGCCGAGCCGACGTCGGGCTTCGCGCCGAACGCGGCGATGTAGGTGCGGGCAGCACTGCTGGCCAGCGCCCAGCGCCAGGCCGCGGTGACCGTGTGCGCGATGACCTGCTGGTCATCGAGGTCCAGGCTGATCAGCCGCTCGACGGCCAGCAGCTCCGCGCGCAGCGCGTAGATCGCCGACCAGACCCGAGTCAGGGACTCCTCCTGCTCGGCGACCTCCCAAGCGAACGGGTCCGCCCCGACCGGCTCCCGCCCGCTCGCCGGGGCCAGACTGGGGGCGGCGAGCCGGGCGCGGGTGAACCGGTCCGCGTCGGCCAACAGGGCCACGGCGAGCTCGTCGAGAAGGCGCGGCTCGACCCGCTTGCGGAAGTGATGGACCTCGTGCCCGGCCGCCGCTGCGGCGGCCCCGCGGCGAGCGGTCAGGTTCTGCCCCGGCTCGGCGGGGGCGAGCCCGAACAGTGCCCGTGCCGCCGGGGCGTAGCGGGCATCAGGGAACCGGGCCAGCAGCCCGCGCAGGACCCCGTCCAGCGCCGCGGCGCGACTTACCTCGTCGGCGGGATCGACCGCCCGCGCGTTCACCCCGCGCAGCTCCAGCAGCACCGGTCCGACCGCGGCGGGCGAGATCGGCAGGCCGCGGCGCAGCACCCGCGCCAGCGCACCGGCCACCTCGTCGAGCTGTGGGCTTTTCCTGGGCATGGAACAAGTGAAGCAGAATGCCCAGAAAAAGCCCAGCCACGAGGCCGGTGCAGGACCGGGGCTGGTCAAGTACAAGTACCCACCGGACAAGCAGCCCGGCGCGATCAAGCTCGTGATGGAGCAGATGGAGCAGCTCACCCCGCGATACGCGGAACGGGCGCCCCACTCAAATCGGCCTTCCTGAAGGTCGTGCGCGTCGCGGTGTAGATGAACGGCCCGGCTCCTTGAGACAGGCCTCGATCGTGGATGATCGCGTGCTGATACCGCCCGCTGTCGGGAGGCCGTGGCGGAGGTCCGGGTCGATCTCGACCGGCCACGCGGGTCGTCATGCGGGCGCCGGCCGGTGGCGGTATCGCCCTCCCAGGTCACCCTCTGCGGGAACGCGTCGGAGCTCGGCCATCGGGATGCCGTTGCGCCGGTAGCTGCGGAGCAGGCCGGCCTCGATGAACTCCGTCCACGTGACCGGGCGTGCCGGCCCGTGAGCTCCTGCCGACCACCGGCGCGTAGACCTTGGATTGGCGCGCGCCGCCTTCAACGCCCTCCCACAGCTGGTGGGCGTTCTCCGCCATCCGCCGCAGCGCGCGGACCGCCTTCGGTCACGACCTGCGGGTTCTCGGCGGGGATTGTCCGGCTTCGGGGTCGATGGTGGTGGTGCGCTGGTCGGTGGCCGCGCCGCGTGGTGTGCGTTTGCGAGTGGTGTGCGTTTGCGTGGGGCGGACCCTGTTGGCTAATTTAGGTCGACAGCCGTGTCGCAGATTTAACCAACAGGCCGACCTCGCACGTCCCCCGGTCAGGCGGCCTCGTTGTTCTCATCGGGCGTGGCGCCGTCCGGGTTGAACCACACCAGATGAGCGCGGACGTGGTTGCCGACGTGGAACCTGCGCAGCGCGTTCTCCGGCGCCGGCAGGCTTATCGTCATCGTGGGTTCGACCGAGACGACCTCGGCGTGGTCCTCGAACGACAGACCCCAGGCGGCGATCCGGGCATCGACGTGCTCGCCGTACACCTGCACCACCGCGAACAGGCGCGGGGCCTCGTCGGCGACCATGTTCTCCACGGTCGCGGCGAACTCCTGCGCGCTGCAGAACGGCGGTATGCCCGCGGGGTCGGGCACCAGCGCGGCCAACGGATGCGTGACGCTCCCCTGGGCGTACGGCGTGCCTGCGAGCGGCGCGGGCGCGGGTCCCCCGTCAGCGTCGGACGGCTGGTCCGTCCGGGCCGGTCCTGTGGTCATGGCTCCTCCATCGGTTGAGCGGTTCCGGGATCGGTCGGGTGTCCGTGCGCGGCCGGCAGGCCCCGTGCGGCCCTCGTTGAGGGGAGCACGAGGGCAAACCGCCCGACCGGGTACGGTCTCCAACAACCGTGTCAACGCAATCTAGCTTGTATACATACACTGAGCTATACATCGTTCGGGTGACCTCGCTGTCGTCGGAGGACCGTGCTGCACACTGTGCGATCTGACCGAGGTACGGAGGGACATCGGTGGCCGACCATCGCTCGGATCCGTCAGCGCTGCGCTTCCTCATCGGTCACGACCTGCGGGCCGCGCGCGAGCGGGCCGGTCGCAAGCAGGTTGAGGCCGCCAGGGTGTTGGGCTGCAGCCAGGCGAAGATCAACTATCTGGAGTCCGGCAAGACGCAGCAGAAACCGGACGAGGTCACGGCCCTGCTGCGCGCCTACGGCGCCGACGTGGAGCACGTCGACCGCATGGCGTCCCTCGCGGCGAGAGCCGACCAGAGCACCTGGTGGGCACCGTTCAGCGACGTGCTGCCCGACTGGTTCAAGACCTTCATCGGCCTGGAAGGGCTCGCCGCCTCCGAGTTCAATTACAAGTCGCTGCTGCTGCCCGGTCAACTCCAGACACCGGACTACGCCGCGGCACTGCTCGTGGGCAACCTCCGTGTCCCGCCGATGGAGGCGTCCCAGGTCGTCCGGGCCCGCATGGCCCGGCAGCGGCTCACCGACGACACCGGACCCCTGCGGTTCCGCGCTGTCGTCGAGCAGTACGTTCTCGATCGCGTCGTCGGCGGTCCGCGGGTCATGCGGGCACAACTGGACCACTTGCTCGCGCTGACGCGGCGCGACAACGTGGAGTTGCACGTGATGCCGGTCGGGGTCGCCGTCCACGACGGGCTCGACGGCGACTTCTTGCTGCTGGACTTCGGCGAGGCCCAGAGCATAGGCTACATCGAGTATCAGAACGGGGCGCTCTACGTCCAGGACCAAGATCAGGTCGCGGTGTATGCTCTGGCCGCGGATCGGCTGTGCGCGGTCGCGCTGTCGGTAGCCGACTCCACGGAGCTGATCGCCGCGCGCCTCGCCGCCTTGGACACGAGTTCGGAGGACTGAGATGACCACCACCGACCGCCTCGCCTGGCGGACCTCCAGCCGGAGCAGCAATGGCGAAGCATGCGTGGAGGTCGCCCCGGCGCCGGGCGGCGTGGTGCTCCGGCACAGCAAGCACCCGGCGGCCGGAACGATCACCTTCCCGTTCCCCGCCTGGGCGGCGTTCACCCGCGAGGCTTGCGAGAGCCTGCCCGCGACCAACGGTGTCGCCGCCGTCGCCACGGTCGGCACCGACACCCTCGTGCGATCGCTCCGCACCGATGTGACGCTGTGCTTCGACCACGCCGAGTGGTCCGCCTTCGTCGCCGGGGTGGCCGACGGCGAGTTCGACTTCACCGACCACCTCGCGCCCGCCGCGAACTGACCGAGGCCGATCAGACTGGTTGCCGCTGGTGCCGATGGCGGCGTCAAGATCGGGTCGCGATGGATGCTCTGGCCGCCGATCGGCTGTGCGGCGGTCGCGCTGTCGGTATCCGGCTGCGCAGAGCTGATCGCCGCGCGCGTAGGAGTGCCGATGAGTCGCTTGCGGCCCAGGCAGACCTGCCGATTGCTCGCCAGCCGCCGCGCGGCATGCCCGTCACCGGCGTCGGCGCGGTGGGCCGTACATCAGAGATCTTGCGCTGCTCGCAGGGCGTGAGAAATTTGCTCCATCTCCTCCGGACCCGCGAGACCGACGCGCGCGTCGAGTCGACGGCGCAGGACGGCCTCGATCGTCATGACGTTCGCGAAGCCGTGTTCTCCGATCCGGGGCGCGAGCAGCGACTCGGGGTCGCGGTCGACCAGATGTACGCCCAGGACGGTCGCACCGTCGCCCTCGTTCAGAAAGTCCGCGCTCACGATCAATCGCAGAAGAGACTGGCCTGGACGCTCGAGCACGGGTCGGTACTGCCAGATCTCTCCGCGACGCACCCGGAAGGGTCCCAGAGGCCCAGCCATCCCTGAAATCGAGGGCTGGAATCACCGCCGGGGTGGTGAGATGGAGCTAGCTTGCCGCGGCGCGCTCCCGCTCCTCGGTCTGCGCCTCAGCGTAGACCCCGGCGGGATCCCACGTGGCAAGCGCCCGAGCAGCATTGGCCAAAGCCAGGTCGCGCAACTGACGCGCTGCAGCGGTGCTGACGCTGATCCCACGCTGGCGCGCGCACCGGTGCAGATACGCCGCTGTCGTCTCGTCCATCTCGAACTCGACCCGTTCGGTCATGTGATGAGGGTATCTCGGACATGCCGCAATGGAGTCCGCCGGGGACCGGCGGAGCGAGTCAGCGTGGACCTGGCCGTAGGTGGCGATGCGGCAATGGAGTCCGCCGGGCCTTCCGGTCCGACATAGTTGGCTCTCGTGGATGAGTCCGGCCGCTCGTCGTCCTACTGGCTGGCCTCGGTCATCATCTGCCTGTGCCGCCTGCGGGAGGTCACACGACACGCGGTCGGCGTGCGGCCGGGTCGTGTCCACATGGCGAAGGAGAGCGATCGAACCGCCGAGCGGTTCGGCCAAGGCCGTCCGACTGCCTGCCGCAGCTGTCGTCGTCACCCGGCCGATCAGTTCGTTGGGTCAGCGTTGGGCGTGTTGGGAGGATCTCGTGTGCCGCATTCGGGTCCGGCGTGCAGCGTCACCGCGCAGCTCACCGCACCACCGCCAGCGCGAACCCGTCGTGCCCCTTGCTTCCCACCGTCTGGATCACCGTCGCCGAGACACGCTCCTCCGCGGCCAGCATCTCGGCGAACCGGCGGGTGCCCCGCACGGCGGCGTCGTCGCTGTCGGCGTCGATCACGCTCCCGCGCCGCACCACGTTGTCCACGATGATCATCGTGCCGGGGTGGCTGAGCCGCAGGGCGTGGGTGAAGTACTCGGGGATGGACGGTTTGTCGGCGTCGATGAACACGAGGTCGAACGGGCCGGCCACCGACGCCAGCGTATCCACCGCCGGTCCCTCGACCACCTCGACGATGCTGTCCAGCCCGGCGCGGGCGAGGTTCTCGCGGGCGACCGCGACGTGTTTCGGATCGAGCTCGCAGGTGACCAGCCGCCCGTCCGGGGGGAGTGCGCGGGCCAGCCAGATCGTCGAGTACCCACCGAGCGTGCCGACCTCCAGGATCCGGCGCGCCCCGATCGAGCTCGCCAGCAGCCGCAGGAGCTTGCCGAGTGCAGGGGAGACGTCGATGGCCGGCAGACCGGTCGCGGCGTTGGACTCCAGTGCCGCGTCGAGGGCGGTGTCGGGGCCGACGAGCAGCCCGCCGAAGTACGTGTCGACGTCTCGCCACAGCTGTTCACTCATGGATTCAGGGTGCCGCACTGTTCGATCCGGTGCTGTGATGCCCCTAAGATCGTCGGCGTGGCGAGGTACTTCGATGTGCATCCGGTCGATCCACAGCGGCGGGCGATCAGCCAGGTCGTCGAGCTCGTGCGCGCGGGTGGGGTGATCGCGTATCCGACGGACTCCTGTTTCGCCCTTGGCTGCCGGCTGGGCAACCGGGAGGGGATCGATCGGATCAAGGAGATCCGCCATCTCGACGACCGGCACCACTTCACCCTGGTGTGCAAGGAGTTCGCGCAGCTCGGCCAGTTCGTCCACGTCAGCAACGCGGTGTTCCGGTTGATCAAGGCGTCGACGCCGGGCAGCTACACGTTCATCCTGCCGGCCACGAAGGACGTGCCGCGGATGTTGATGCACCCGAAGAAGAGAACGGTCGGTGTCCGGATTCCCGACCATGCCGTCGCGCACGCCCTGCTCGACGAGCTGGGGGAGCCACTGGTGTCCTCCACGTTGCTGCTGCCCGGCCAGGACGAGCCGATGACCCACGGCCGGGACATCAAGGAGCAGCTCGACAACGTGGTGGACGCGGTGATCGACTCCGGCGGCTGCGGCATCGAGCCGACGACCGTGATCGATCTGTCGGAGTCCGAACCCGAGATCGTGCGCCGCGGAGCGGGCGACACATCACGGTTCGAGTAGGGGCACGCCGCCGTCGGTCGCTGTTCAGCGGCTCTGCAGGGCGTCCAGGGCCACCGCCATCGATGCGGCAACCCGGAAGTCGAGTCGCGGGTCGGGAACGGTGACGGTGTAGCGGTCGCGCACCGTCTTCTGCCGCTCGCTGGTCAGCACCGGTTGCCCGGTTGCGTCGTCCACGAAGTCGAAGTGGAACACGAACGGCACCCACACGTTGCCCAGGTAAGGGATGAGGTCCCAGACCCGCCGCAGGATCGCGATGACCGGCCGCCGCTCCTGTCCGGTGGCCTCGAGCCCGGGGCCGGCGAGATGCCAGGTGGAGCGCAGGAGGCTTGCGCCGAACGCCTTGCGGAAGTACCCCAGGACCTGCCCGTACTCGTCGAACACGTCGTGCTCCGCGCGGACGTCGAGGCCCTGGCGGGCCTTGAAGGAGAAGACCGGCCTGGATTTCGACTCGTCGGCGTAGAAGGTGACCTGCTCCTTGAACGCGAACCGCTTCTGCTGGGCGTAGGCGAGCAACCGGCCCTCGGTGCCGTCCGGCTCTGCCCCGAGCACCTGGTACTGGTTGGCCATCAGAGTGATCTTCTGGCGGACGTAGAAGCGCGGTACCAGCATCAGCCCGACCGGTGGTGTGGTCATGGTGAGAGTCTGGCACCGCGTCACGAGCCCACAGCCGTGGAGCCACCAGGTGCCCATCCGCACGGTTCGCCTACCGTTCTCCCGTGTCGACCCCGCCCGAGCACCCGCTGGCCTGGCTCGAGCCGCACGCCGCGCGACGCCGCGCAGCTGGGCTGCGCCGCGAGCTGCACCCCCGCCCGGCCCACGACACCCTTCTCGACCTCGCCGGCAACGACTACCTCGGGCTCGCCCGCGACGAGCGGGTGGTCGGCGCCGCCGCCGCGGCCGCGCGGCAATGGGGCACAGGCTCGACGGGATCGCGGCTGGTCACCGGGAGCACGACGCTGCACGCGGCGCTGGAGGCCGAACTTGCCGGGTTCTGCGGCGCCGAGGCGGCGCTGGTGTTCTCCTCCGGGTACACCGCGAACCTCGGGGTGGTCACGGCGCTGTCCGGGCTCGGCTCGCTGATCGTCGCCGATGCGGCCAACCATGCTTCGCTGGTCGACGCGTGCCGGCTCTCGCGAGCCCGGGTCGTGGTGGTGCCTGCGAGCAGCGTCGGCGCGGTGGACTCTGCGCTCGCCGGCCGGGCGGAGGCCCGTGCGCTGGTCGTCATCGACGGTGTCAACAGCGTGGACGGTGGGCTCGCCCCGCTGCGGGCGCTGCACGCGGTGTGCCGGGCGCGGGGTGCGCTGCTGGTGACCGACGAGGCGCACGGGCTCGGGGTGTGCGGCCCGGGTGGGCGGGGGCTCGTGGCCGAAGTCGGACTGGCCGGGGCGGATGACGTGGTCGCCACGGTGACGTTGTCGAAGGCACTGGGCAGTCAGGGCGGCGCGGTGCTCGGCCCGGCGGCGGTGATCGCGCACCTCGTGGACACCGCGCGGTCGTTCATCTTCGACACCGGGCTCGCGCCGGCGTGCGTGGGGGCCGCGCTGGCCGCACTGCGGGTGCTGCGCGCCGAGCCGGAGCGGCCCGCGGTGGTGCTGCGCGTGGCAGCGGCCCTGGCTGCTGCCGCAGGGGTGCCGGCGCCGGCGTCGGCCGTGGTGTCGGTGGTGTTGGGCTCGCCGCTGGTGGCGCTCGCCGCCGCACAGCGGTGTGCGGAGCACGGGCTGCGGGTGGGGTGCTTCCGGCCGCCGTCGGTGCCGGAGGGGACGAGCCGGCTGCGGCTCACCGCCCGAGCCACGCTCACCGACCCCGACCTGGTGCGGGTGCGCGCGGTCCTGGCGGACGTTCTTCTCGCCGCCGCGGTTCGATGATCGTTACGAACGCACGTTCACGCAGGTTGAGAGCTGCGTGATGGTGTGCTTGCGCGGATCACCGGGCACTGCGTAGTGGGGCGCTCGCGCCGGTCGTCGGGCACCGTGGGTTCGCGTGGGCCGGCGGGTGTGGTGGTCGTGACCGGGACTGGGACGGGGGTCGGGAAGACCGTTGTCACGGCGGCGGTCGCCGCGGTGGCGCTCGAACGGGGGGGACGGGTCGCCATGCTCAAACCCGTGCAAACCGGTGTCGAACCGGGTGAGCCCGGGGACATTGCTGAGGTCGCACGGCTCGCCCCCGGCGTCACCTGTCGTGAGCTCGCCCGGTATCCCGATCCGTTGGCGCCGGCCACCGCCGCTCGACGGCTGGGGGTGCTCCCCGTCACGCCGGCAGCCGTTGCGGCGGCCGCTCGGGAGCTGGCCCTCGACCACGACCTCGTGCTCGTCGAGGGTGCGGGTGGGTTGCTGGTCAGGCTGTGCGACGACCCACCCGGCACGCTCGCCGACGTGGCCGGGCTGTTCGTGGCACCGCAGGGCGTCCTGCGCGTGGATGGCAGGAACCGACTCCCGGTGCTGCTCGACGTTCCGGTGCTCGTCGTCGCCACCGCCGGTCTTGGCACGCTCAACCACACCGCGCTCACCGTCGAGGTGCTGCGGGCCCGGGGGTTGGCGTGCTCCGGCGTGGTCATCGGCGCCTGGCCCGCCGGTCCCGATCTGGCTGCCCGGTGCAACCTTGACGACCTCCCGCTGGTCACCGGGGTGCCGCTGCTCGGCGCGATTCCCGACGGGGCGGGTGATCTCGACGCCGCGAGGTTCGCGGCTGTCGCGCGTCACGGTCTGGCGCCCGCGCTGGGCGGCGCCTGGCACACTCCCAGACCGTGACCGCCACGCAGCTCGACATTCTCGCCACCACCCGTCCCCAGGTCCTGGAGCAGGGCGTCGGGCTGTCCGAAGCGCAGGTGCTTGAGGTACTACAGCTCCCGGACGGGGTTCTCGACGAGCTGCTGGAGCTCGCCCACGAGGTACGGATGCGCTGGTGCGGCCCTGAGGTGGAGGTCGAGGGGATCATCTCGCTGAAGACCGGCGGGTGCCCGGAGGACTGCCACTTCTGCTCGCAGTCGGGTCTTTTCGACTCGCCGGTCCGCTCGGCGTGGCTGGACGTCCCGATGCTCGTCGAGGCGGCAAAGCAGACGGCGATGACCGGGGCCACCGAGTTCTGCATCGTCGCGGCGGTGCGCGGGCCGGACGAGCGGCTGATGGCACAGGTCGCGGCGGGCATCGCCGCGATCAAGGACGAGGTCGACATCAACATCGCCTGCTCGCTCGGCATGCTCACTCCCGAGCAGGTCGACGAGCTCGCCGCGATGGGCGTGCACCGCTACAACCACAACCTGGAGACCGCCCGGTCGT
>JBOHEP010000415.1:0-27703 GCA_050701075.1 Pseudonocardia sp.
CGAGTTCGTCCACGCGGGTCAGGTAGTGGGCGAACTCGTCCTCGGTGTCGGCGAGGAAGCCGGTCACGCCATGGTCGATGAGCTCGGGCAGCACCCCGCGGCGCAGCGCGATCACCGGTGTTCCGGCAGCGAGCGACTCGATGACCACAGTGGCGCCAGGTTCCTCCCATTGCACCGGCATCAGGACCGCACGGGCGCCGGCCAGCAACCGGGTCTTGGCGTTGTCGCCGGGGCGCTCGCGCACGGTGCCGACCCACCGGACCTGCTCGCCGTCGACGAGCGGGCGCACCTTCTGCTCCCAGTAGACCAGGTCGGGGGTGCCGGCCATCGCCACGCCGATGGTGGCGAGCTCGGTGGGGTCGTGGGCCCAACCGATCGGGCCGGCCAGCACCAGTCGGGCCCCAACGGTCCGGCAGGCAGCTGCGGCGATGTGTTGGCCCTTCAGCGGGCAGATCCGACCGAGCACGAGGAACGGCGCGCCGGACGGCGGTACCGGGGAGAGCGGCACCGGTGGGGTGGCGAGATGCACGGCGCCGACGGCTTGGCGGCGCAGATTGTCCGGCATCCGGGCCAGATGACTTGCCGATACGGCGTTGACGAGCACCCGGCCCCCGCCGTCGAAGGTGTCGTAGAACTCGGCCTGCCGTTGGGGGTCCCAGTGCAGGGTGTGCAGCGCGGGTGGAGCCGCAGTTCCCAGGGCGGCCAGCACGGCTGGTCCGACCACCTCCAGGTGGCTGTGCACCAGGTCGACCTCGGGGTGCCGGTACAGGTACTCGGTCACGGTGCTCATGTGCGCGTGCGCGATGCCCACCGTGTGGGTGTAGGGCTGGGTGATCGCGTCGAAGCGGGCATGGGGGAAGCGGTGGATCCGCTCGTCGCAGTCCAGGGTGGATTCTCCGACGGTGGCCAGCACCACCCGCAGACCGAGCCGACGCAGGCCGGTGACCAGGGTCGCGACCACGTTCTCGAGACCGCCGTAGCCGCCGGGGGGTACCGGGAGCCAGGGCCCGGCATCCATGAGCACGGTGCCTGGCGAGGTCTTGAGAGCGGCTCTTTGCCGCACCCCGGCCTGGCCGTCGTCGACCACGCGGCCGACTATCCCATCGGTGCCGTCTGCCTGCTCGGACACAGCGAGACCTCCCGGAGATCGTCCTCAAGTCTCGCCAAGATCAAGAGCCACGTGCTGTGACGATTTCTGCTGATATCGGCGCCGTGTACAACTGCGTTTCTCTGGGTACTTACCCACTGTCGTCGGGTTTCACTCATTTGGTCCTACTCAGTCACGTTCACTCACAAGCGCATCGGAGGTGGGGCGTGACGGTCGGCCGAAGTCGGGTACGGATCGGCGTCGTCGGAGCCGGCGGGGTGGCGGCCCGTCATGTCAAGGTGTTGTCCGGCATGGACGACGCCGAGGTCGTGGGTGTCGCCGATCTCGATGCCGGGCGCGCCGGGGCGTTGGCCGCGGAGTGTGGCGCATCGGCGTGGCCGGACGCGGAGGCGATGCTCGCCGGTGTCGCACCGGATGCCGTCTACATCTGCGTGCCCCCGGGGGCCCACGGTCCATCTGAACGGGCCGCGCTCGCGGCCGGGCGGCCGATGTTCGTGGAGAAGCCGTTGGCCGCGGACCTGGGCACGGCCGAGCAGCTCGCCAGGGAGGTGGCCGAGGCCGGGGTGATCACCGCGACCGGCTACCACTGGCGGCATCTGGACACTGTGGCGCGGGCCCGCGAGCTGCTGGCCGGTCGCACGGTGGGCCTGGCCAGCGCGTCCTGGCTGGACAAGGTGCCACCACTGCGGTGGTGGCACCACCGCAGCATCGCTGGCGGCCAGATGATCGAGCAGGCCACCCATGTGCTCGACCTGCTGCGCCTGTTGGTCGGCGAGGTCGACATGGTTCATGCGTTCGCCGGTCGTTTCGGGCATGCCGGGCCGGCCGAGGACCCGGACGTGGTGGACGACGCCACGGTTGCCCTGCTGCACTTCGCCAATGGCGCGGTGGGCACGGTGGCGGCCAGTTGTCTGCTCGAGGGCAAGCAGCGCACCGGTGTCGAACTGATCGCCACCGGCCTGCGGTTGGAGGTGACGGAGGACCTTCTGGTGGCCGCGGAACGGGAGTGGCGGCCGCAGGTGAGCGCGCGGGTCGCGGTGGACCGTGCCTTCCTCGACGCGCTGCACGCCGACGATCCCGCTCTCGTCGGCGTCGACTACGCAGAGGCGCTGCGGACCCACGCACTGGCATGTGCGATCGACACCGCGGCCCGTACCGGTGAGCCTGTCCGGTTGGGTGCCGCCGGCGTCGTGTCGTGAGCGAGCGTGCGAACTCGCCGGCGAGCACAGTGAGTGAGCCTGCGAGCTCATCATCGAGCACAGCACCCTCGCCATCGGAGGCAGTGAGTGGCGCCGACCGCAGCGTCCGGGTGCTGGAGGTGGTGGGCCCGCGGCGGATGCGGCTGGCGGATCTGCCCGACCGGCCGCTGGCCGCGGATCGGTTCCGGGTGGACACCCTGGCCAGCGGCGTGTCACTGGGTACCGAGATGAGCTGGTATCGGGGCACCAATCCCGCGTTGCGTGCGCATTGGGACTCCGAACTGGGATTGTTCCGCCCCGGTGAGCCGGCCGTCCGGTGGCCGGTACGGCGATTCGGCTACATGCAGGTCGGTGTCGTCACCGCGAGCCGGTTCGCCCCGATCGTCGAGGGCGCCAGGGTGGCGATGACTTACGGCCACTGCAGCGGGCACACCGCGGATGGGCTGGTCGAGCGGGCGGTCGTGCTCCCCGACGGGGTCTGCGACCGGCTGGGTGTCCTGGTCGCGCACATGGGACCGATCTGCGCCAACGGGCTGCTGCACGCCGCCCATGACACCCACGGCGCCGACGTACGCGGGCTCGGCGACGGCGTTCGCGGCCGCGAAGTAGTGATCATCGGCGCCGGCACGGTGGGACTGCTCACCGGGTTGTTCGCCCGTGCCCACGGCGCCGCCGAGGTGCTGGTGATCGATCCGACGCCTGGGCGTCTCGCGGCCGCCGAAGGTCTCGGCCTCACCCCGCTGCCCGCGCGCCCGGACGGGTCCGACGACCTCGCCGAACAGATCAAGATGCGGTACCGCCACGCGCCCGGCGACCGCGGCGCGAGCGTGGTGTTCCAGTGCCGAGGACAGGCGGCGGCGTTGGCCCTCGCGCTGCGTTGCACCCGGCCGCAAGGCGTTGTCATCGATCTGGCGTTCTACGACGGCGGCGCGGGCGAGGTGGCGTTCGGCGAGGAGTTCCACCACAACGGCCTCGCGCTGCGCTGCGCGCAGATCGGCCGGGTACCTCGCGGATTGAGTCCGACCTGGGACCGGGAACGCCTGTCCCGGGAGACGCTGGCGTTGGTGAGTGCGCACGGTGGCGCCGTGAACGACCACCTGCTGCCCGACGACCTGCCGTTCGACACCGCACCGGAGTTGTTCGCCGACATCGACGCCCGCCGACGGGACCCCTCGGGGTTCGTGCTGCGGTTCGACCGGCCGGGGATCTGATGTCCGACAAAGCCAGAGCGGCACCGCGAAGGAGACGGTGTGGGTCCTGACCGCGCAGTGCACTCATCCTCGAGTCGGCAGGGTTGACCGTGGTCATTGATGGGGTAGTGCTGGATGGTGACCACTCTCCCCACCGCGACGACCTCGGATCCGTCAGGAAGCAACTCCGGCTCTCCACCCACGCAGTTGAGGAGTCAACCTCCTATTGCCGACTTCGGGTTCCTCTCCGACTGCCACTCCGCTGCACTGGTCAGCCGCGACGGCTCCATTGACTGGTGGTGCCTCCCCCGTTTCGACTCCCCGTCGGTACTCGGCCGGTTGCTCGACCTGGGGGCGGGCCACTGGGCGATCCGGCCGCGGGCCGAGCACCGGTCGCAACGCCAGTACGTCGGCAACAGCCTGGTCCTGCGCACGACGTTCCGAACGGCAACCGGGGAAGTGACGGTCACCGACGCGCTCGCTCTCGACTTCGGGGCGCGCGGCCACGACGTCGGCACCCTCAGCCCGCACGTGGTACTGCGACGCGTGGAAGGTTGCTCGGGGGTCGTCGACATGTACAGCGAGCTGGCGCCGAAACTGGAGTACGGCCGCACCGAGCCCCACCTGAGACCCGTTCCCGGTGGGGTCGAAGCGCGCGGCGGACCGGTTCGGCTCGTCCTCACCAGCCCGACAGCTCCGCAGTGCTCCGGCGGAACGATCCGGTCGAGGTTCCCGGTCGCAGCCGGCGAGTCGGTCGAGTTCGCACTTCGATACTCGGCCGGGTTCGGCCCGGACGCCCCGACGGACACCGATCCGCCGACCATCGAGGACACGCTCGAGGCGTGGGAGTCCTGGGCGGCGCTGCATACGTCCTACGACGGCTGCTTCTCCGCCGAGGTGCGGCGGAGCTCGTTGATCCTGCAGGGTCTCACCTACAGCCCGTCCGGTGCGGTGGTCGCCGCCGCCACCACCTCGCTGCCCGAGCAGCTGGGCGGTGACCTCAACTTCGACTACCGCTTCGCCTGGCTCCGTGACCTCAGCCTGACGATCCGCTCGCTGTGGATCGCAGCCTGCCCGCACGAACCGAAACGCCTCTTCGACTGGTTCGCCACCTCGGCCGGTCACATCGGCGACGAGCTGGTCCAGATCATGTACGGCGTCGAGGGCGAGCGGGACCTCACCGAGCACACCCTGGAGCACCTGTCCGGCTACCGGGACAGCCGTCCGGTCCGGGTGGGCAACGAGGCGTGGGAACAGGTGCAGCTCGACGTGTTCGGTGAGGTCCTCGACGCCGCGTACCTGCTCCGGGACGCCGTGGACGAGTTCGACGGGCCGGTCCAGGACATGCTGGTGACCCTGGCCGACCGGGCTGCCGACGGCTGGGCCGATCCCGACGCCGGGATGTGGGAGGCGCGAGACCAGCGCCGCCAGTACGTGTCGTCCAAGGTGATGTGTTGGGTCGCCCTGGACCGGGCCGTCGAGCTGGCTCCCCGGCTGGGGTCGCGGGCCGAGCCGCAGCGCTGGGCGGCGGCGCGTGACAAGGTGCACGCCGCCGTCCTCGAGCAGGCCTGGAGCAGCACGGCCGGCGCCTACGCCGGCGCCTTCGGTTCCGATGATCTCGACGCCTCTGTGCTGCTGCTCCCGCTCGTCGGCTTCCTGCCCGCCACCGACGAGCGGATGTGGTCGACAATCGAGGCGATCGAACGCGAACTCGGCGACAACGGGCTGGTGCGCCGCTGGTCGAACGACCCGAGCAAATTTCTCATCTGTACCTACTGGCTGGCCGAGTGCCTCGCGCTCGCCGGCCGAACCGAGCGGGCCACCACCTGGTTTCACCGCGCCACCGACCACGCCAACGACCTGGGCCTGCTCTCCGAGGAGGCCGACCCCGACAGCGGGGAGCTGCTGGGCAACTTCCCGCAGACGTTCTCCCACGTCGGACTCATCAACGCCGCCTGGCGGATCACCCAGGCGTCCGCAGCAGGTCCCGAGCAAGGAGAACCCGCATGACGAACGGACGTTTGCACGGCAAGGTCGCCCTCATCACCGGCTCCGACTCCGGAATCGGACAGGCGACGGCCACCGAGTTCGCGAAGGAGGGTGCGGACGTCGTCATCCACTATCTCCACAACGCCGAAGGCGCCGAGAAGACACGCAAGACCGTGGAGGCAACCGGTCGCCGTGCCATCGTCGTGCAGGCCGACATCAGCGTGGAGGAGCAGGCCGAGTCGATGTTCGACGAGGCCCTCACCGCCTTCGACACGATCGACATCCTGATGAACAACGGGGGCGTCGACGCCTCCGGAAAGCCCGTCGCGGAGCTGTCCACCGAAATCTGGGACCGGGCCCTGCGGACCAACCTCTACGGCACCTTCTTCTGCTGCCGCCGATTCGCCCAACTGCGCACGGCCGCGGGCGGCGAAGGAAAGATCATCAACGTGACCTCGGTGCACGAAGACATCCCGAACGCCGGTGGGGCCGACTACGACTGCTCCAAGGGCGCAGTGCGTAACCTCACCCGCACACTCACCCTGGAGCTGGCCCCGCTGCGGATCAACGTCAACAATCTGGCTCCAGGAATGGTCCTCACCCCCTTCAACCAGCCCGCGATCGACGACCCGGACCTCCTCGAGGAGCAGGTGCAGAGCATCCCGTGGAAGCGTGCGGCCCAGCCATCGGAGATCGCGCGCCTTGCCGTGTTCCTCGCTTCGAGCGACGCCGACTACGTAACCGGCGCCACCTACGTGATGGACGGCGGGCTCATGCGCAACCTCGGCCAGGGAGCGTGAGCGATGCCCCCCTGCCGAGCTGGATGCTTGAGGAGCAGCTCGGCGCAGCCGTCGGCAAGACTCGCGCCTCAGAAGGGCGGTTCGTCGTCGTCCTCGGCTACCTCTGATGTGTCTGGTTTCGGCGTGGTCGATCGCGGTGGTGGACGGTTCGGTTCGAGTGCCGGTCGGTAGTCGTAGGGTTCGCTGGTATAGCGGTGTCCGGTCGGTGTGATCCACTCGATTTGCCCTTCGGGGTGTTGGGTGACCTGCCAACCGGCGTGGTGTTTGAGCTGGTGGTCGTGCACGCAGCCGGCCCACAGGTTGTCCTCGCTGGTGGGGCCTTCGGGGTAGGGCACGGTGTGGTCGAGTTCGCAGTTCGCGGCGCGGCGCCGGCACATCGGGGCGCGGCAGTAGACGTCGCGGGCGCGGACGAAGTCGGCGAGTGCGGCGGGTGGGTGGTAGGTGGCGCGGCCGTAGTCGAGCAGGGCTCCGGAGAGCGGGTCGGTGACCAGTCGTTTCCAGACGGCATCGGCGGCGATCTCGCGGGCCAGCTCGGCGGGGATGGGACCGTATCCGACCAGCTCGCAGGGTTGGTCATCGGCGCCGGTCAGGGTGTCGTAGGGCATGAGTACCTGCACCAGGGGCTTACCCGGGGTCACCGGCTGGCGCACCGGCGGTGCTGCGGGGTCGGCCGGTGTGGGCACGGCGGGCGCACCCGGAGTGGTCGTCGTGGCGGTATCGGGAACCTCGTCACCGGGAACCTCGTCACCGGGAACTTTCACGCCGGGAGCCTCCGCGCCGGTAGCCCCCGGGGCGGTGGGTGTGATGGTGAGCTGACCGGTGAGCAACTCCACGAGCAGATCGGCGCGGCGGGCGTCCATCCCGCGCGGGTCCTGCGAGCCCAGGCCGCGGGCCAACCGGTTGAGCCACTCGTAGGCGCAATGAGCATCGGGTGCGGACAGCATCGCCCACAGCGACGCCATCCCCTCGGCTTCCTGCCCGACGCAGACCCGGCGATCACGGCGGGCGGCCCGGTGCCGTTCGGCGGCCCCCTCCGGGTCGACGGCGATCACCGCCCGGGCCAGCGCCGCCCGCAGCTGGCCCAGGCTCTGCTGCGGGGCGCGGCCCAGCACCCGGTCCTGCACCGCTTCGGCGTGCTCGGAGCTGAGGTAGACAGTGGCATCGCAGATCGCCCGAACCTTGGCCGCGTCGATCCGGCCCGCTTCCCACGCATCCCTGGTGGCGCCCAGACTGGTGGCGAGCTGGATGGCTTGACCCAGACGGATCATCGCCGCACCACGGGAGAGCCGCAAGGCCAACCCGATCTCGTCGGGGGCATACCGGCTGATGATCGAGGGCCGGTCACTGTTGACCGGCAGTGAATCATCCCCCGGGCGGCGGCGGGCGAACTCGGCCAGCAACCGGGACTGTCGAGCCGCAGCCCACGACACCAACCGATCGAACCCGACGATCCCCTCCACCACCTCGCCGTCATCCAATACCGAAACGTCCGTGGTGGCGGTGTCCAGCTCCACCGCCAACCACCCCGACGGCGTGCGATCGCCGACCAATACCTCCAGCGGCGAAACATCGGGTGGCCATCCAGCAAGGTCAGCGACCACACCCGGCTCATACCGGCACGGATCCGGTGCCCGCTCGACATGATCGAACCACTCAGGTGGAGCCCACCCGTGGATGTCCCACGCGTCTTCGGGGACACCGGGGTCGGGCACCTCACACAACATGCTGTCGAACATACGTTCGATACTACGGCAACTGGATTCGCTTGGCAACTCGTCCAGGAGACGGACGTCCACATAGATGCAGTCGTCACCGGCAGGACGGCTATGGCGTTGGCTGGACGCGGAAGACCTCCTGCCACAGCGACGGCAGCGCAGTCGCAGCGCCGGCGATCGAGGTTCACAATCTGCGATGCGGTACGGGGTCGCGGGACGTGCTCGACGGAGTCGAGTTCACCGCGGCGCGGTGAGGTCCTCACCCGCTGGGGCCCAACGGAGCAGGGAGGACCACGACGATAGTGATCCTCGCGGGTCCCGGATGCGCACAGCGGCGAGGTCCGCATACTCGGCATGGGCCCGACCCGGGCCGGAGAACTCTGGCGGGCGAAGATCGCGCATCCTGCTGCAGTCCCGGCGCGACGACGGCGAGTGGAAGGTCCGGGATCTGGTCGGCCACCTCGCCGCTAGTCAGCGCCGTAGGGTAACCCTGCAGGTGTCGCGGCCCGCGACGCGGACGAGCTCATCGAGACGGTCGGGCTCCGCGATCGCGCGTCAGCCAAGGCCGGCGGCCTGTCGCGCGGCGAGCGGGGGCACTCGACGTCGCGGTCGGCATCGTCGGACGCCCCGAAGTGCTCTTCCTCGCCGGGTCGACCGCAGGCGCTCGACCCCGGTGGCCCTACGTGGATTCCACGACCTGGTGCACCGGCTCTCCGACCCGGAGGACACGACGACCCAGCTCACCATGCATGACCTGGACGAGGCCGAGAAGCTGGCCGACCGCATCCTGATCCTCCCAGCAGCCGTGAGCACCTGCCTGGTGAGCGTTGATCGTGGGATCGCCCGCAACGACCGCGGAGCCGGCAACGGGACTGGGCACCGACCAGCCGATCGAGGCGCTCGCCGTCGTTGACGATGGTGAGCTGCAGTGGCGCGCTCTCGCCCGGCTGGTACACCGCATCCCCGGGACCGGAGCGTCATAGGCGATCTTGGCGTCCCGCAGCACGATGTCGCCGACCTGCCCGTTCGCCCCACCGGTCGTGGTGATCCGTACGTCCTGATCCGCGGCGCACGCTCCCAGCAGCGCCAACAACCCGAACAGTGTGACCAGAGCTGCTGTCCCCCCACCCGGGAAGGATCACGACTGTCGTTGCTGGGCGTAGCCGGTTTCCGCCAGGGCGCGCGCGGCGTCGTCGGCGACGTCGGCAGCGGCCAGCACGTCGTAGCGCTCGGCGCGAACGGTCGAGATCGAGGAAAAACACGCCTACCGCCGCTGAGGGCGTGCCCGAGCAACCCGAACCAAACACCCAGCACGACGCCGACGACCAGGCCGTACCCGGCCAGCACGACCGCCGAGACCAGCGGCTGAACCAGGCTGAACGGCCCGAACACCCAGCCGACCAGAGCTCCGATCAGCGCGCGGACACCGAACCGGATGCAGCCGCTCGAAGGTGCCCCCCGCCGGTCGGTGACCTGCTCGTAGGACTGGAGGTCAGGGCTCTCGATAGCCAGACTCTCGACGACGAAACGGTTGTCGGCACGCGCGTCCACTGCCGGTTGCGCCCTGCGCGTAGTTCGAGAAGGAGGCGATGACTCGACTGGGAGTGTGCATGTCAGTCTTCTACCCGACTGCCGGTTCAGTAGCCGCGGGTCAGCGGGGTCGATCTCGGTCGACGGGGCAGCCGGACCGCTGGGGACGCGCGGGGCTGATCTGGGCCATCGGGTTCTGAGCCCCGCACAGACGGCATGGGTGGCGCACGAGACACGCGGGTCGCCAGGAGGCTCGGTGAGTAGGAGGGGTTAGCTCGTCATCCAGTGGTCGGCACCCGCGTGCCGGTGCCGCCGAGGCGAGCTCCACCCCCGCAGGTTGACCGAACCCGATTGCCGGGTATGCCGCGCCATGCGGCGATCCGTGCTCAGTTCCGTGGCGCTGTCCGTGGTCCTCCTGGCCGGGCTGACCGCCTGTACGGCCGGACCGGCCACGGCCCCGGATTCGAGCCCACCCGTGGCGGCTCCGCCGGGCACCGACACGACCGCGGGTGGCTACGCCGATCTGGTCGACCGGGTCGAACCCAGCGTCGTCACGGTGCGCACCGGCACGGGGCAGGGCAGCGGGGTGGTGTTCCGCCCCGACGTCGTGCTGACCAACCAGCACGTCGTGGCCGACGTCTCGCAGGTGAGCATCGGTTACGCCGATGGCACGACGTCACCGGGCACGGTCCTGGCCACCGACATTGTCACCGATCTTGCGGTGATCCGCACCGAACGAACCGGCCTGCCGGTTCCCGAGTACGGCATCGAGCTGCCCCGGCCCGGTGACGTGGCGCTGGCCCTCGGTAGCCCACTGGGGTTCGAAGGCACCGTCACCGCGGGCATCGTCTCCGGACTGAACCGGGCGATCCCCGGCTCCGCGGCCCAGACCCAGTCGCTGGTCGACCTGATCCAGACCGACGCGGCGATCTCGCCCGGCAACTCCGGCGGTGCCCTGATCGACACCGCCGGCCGGGTGATCGGCATCAATGAGGCCTACATCCCGCCCAACGTCGGTGCGGTGTCGCTCGGATTCGCCATCCCCTCGGCAACGGCGGTCGACGTCGCCGAGCAGCTTCTCGCCGACGGCACCGCCGATCACCCCTATCTCGGCGCCTCCCTGGGCCGGTTGACACCAGCCATCCGCCAATCGCTCGGGGTGCGGGCCGAGTCCGGCGTCCTCGTCCTCGGGGTGGATCCCGGGGGGCCCGTCGCGAACGCCGGGGTGCTGGAAGGTGATGTGATCACGTCGCTCGTCGAGCGAGCGGTGGATAGCTTGGAGGAGCTGCTCGGCGCGCTCCGCGGCACGGAGCCCGGCAGGCCGGTCTCGATCACGGTCGAGCGCGGCGGCGAGCTACAGACGCTGACCGTCATCATCGGGACGCGGTCGAGCTGACACCGTCGGCCGGATCTCCAGGAGGAACAGCAGATGGCACTTCCTGATGCTCTGACGTCCATGGATGTGTCGATCACCGGGCCGGTCGCCGAGGTGACCCTTCTCGGCCCGGCGCCCGGCAACGCGATGGGGCCCGATCTCTTCCGCGAGCTACCCCTGGTGTTCGGGGCACTGGACGCCGCCGAGGACGTCCACGCCATCGTCCTCACCGGTAGTGGCGGTCAGTTCTCCTACGGTCTCGACCTCAAGGGGATGGGCCCCGCCTTCGCCCCGCTGCTCGACGGCCGGGCCACGGCGGCAGCCCGGGCCGCGTTCCTCACCGAGGTCCGGCGGTTGCAGGCCGCGATCACCGCAGTCGCCGACTGCCGGACCCCGGTCGTCGCGGCGGTGTCCGGTTGGTGCGTCGGCGGTGGCGTCGACCTGATCACCGCAGCTGACATCAGGCTCGCGGCCGCCGACGCCCGGTTCAGCGTCCGCGAGGTACGGCTGGCGATCGTTGCCGACCTGGGCAGCCTGCAGCGGCTGGTCGGCATCGTCGGCGACGGGCACCTGCGAGAGCTCGCGCTCACCGGCGGCGACGTGGATGCGTACCGGGCCGAACGGATCGGGCTGGTCAACCGGGTCCACAACGACGAGGCCGCGCTTCTCACCGGGGCGCGGGAGCTGGCCGCGACGATCGCCCGCAACTCGCCGCTGGTGCTGCACGGGATCAAGGACGTGCTCGACGCCGAACGCGGGCCCCGGGTCGAGGCGGGCCTGCGCTACGTGGCGGCCTGGAACACCGCCTTCCTGCCCAGCCGCGACCTGAGCGAGGCGTTCAGCGCGTTCGCCGAACGACGTGAACCGCGGTTCAGCGGAACGTGAGTCCCGAAGGCGTGATCATCGACTCCCGAATACCTGCCGCAGGACAGGGTGGCGGCCGCGAGCCCACGGTTGGGCCACCTGTCGGCCAGGTCGGGTATCAGCACGACCGGGGAACTGCCGGGTTGCGGAAGGACGGTCCGTGCGAATGCCCGCTCAGCCGCAGCCAATGGCCGTTCGGCAGGTCCGGATCTGCGGATGGATCACCGAGCTGCTCACCGGCAGCAGCGCTCGCGTAGAAAGGGACCCGCCCCACTCATGACCAGTGCGATCGACTTCGACACCGCCCGCGTCTACGCGATCCCCCTGCGCACCCGGTTCCGCGGGATCACCGTGCGTGAGGGGATGCTGATCGAAGGCCCCGCCGGGTGGGGCGAGTTCTGCCCGTTCACCGAGTACGACGACCACGAGTCGGCCCGGTGGCTGGCCACCGCCGTCGAACAGTGCACCGTGGGCTGGCCCGAACCCGTCCGGGATCGCATCCCGATCAACTGCACCGTCCCGGCCGTCGATCCCGAGCGCGCCCACGAGATCACCGCCCGGTCCGGATGCCGCACGGCCAAGGTCAAGGTCGCCGACCATCCCGAGTCGCTGGCCGAGGACCTGGCGCGGGTCGAGGCGGTCCGCGACGCACTCGGCCCCGCCGGATCGATCCGGGTGGACGCCAACGGCCTCTGGAACGTCGACACCGCCGTCACCCACATCCGCCGACTCGACAAGGCGGCGGGCGGGCTGGAGTACGTCGAGCAACCCTGCGCCACCGTCGACGAGCTCGCCGCCGTCCGCCGCCGCGTCGAGGTCCGGATCGCCGCCGACGAGTCGATCCGCCGTGCCGGCGACCCGATGCGGGTCGCCGTCGCGGGCGCCGCCGACGTGGCGGTGCTCAAGTGCACTCCGCTGGGCGGTGTAGGACGGTCGTTGGAGGTCGCCGCGGCTGCCGGTCTGCCGTGCGTGGTCTCGTCCGCGCTGGAGACCAGCGTCGGGCTCTCCGCACAGCTCGCCCTCGCCGGAGCGCTACCCGAGCTGGACTTCGCCTGCGGACTCGGCACCCTGTCACTGCTGGACGGTGACGTGGTCGCCGGTCCCGCCTCGCTGCGTGCCGTCGACGGCTACCTTCCGGTTCCGCGCACACCACCCACACCCGACCTCGACCTGATCGAGACCTATGCGCTGACCGATCCCGAGCGGGTCGCTTGGTGGCGAGACCGGCTTCGCCGCGTCCGTCACATGCTCGACCCGGCGAACAGTTGATCAGCGATGCGGTTCATCGCCGTGGATTCGACGATGACGCCCTTGGACCTCAGCCGAACGCTCGCACGTCGGCGAGTAGCTTCGCGGCCGTCGCCGATCCGGCGAACCTCGGTGCTGTGAGGAGTGCACCGATGTCCCCGACCCTGCGCTGTAGCCACGAGATCCGGCGTTCCGGTGGGAGTGTGAGGACCGGACGCAGCAGAGCATCGGCAGCGTCCAGCTCCCCGAGCCGGATGGAGGAGCCGGCCGCGTAGACGTGCGCGAGTGCCTCATCGTCGAGCGACCGGTCGGTCGGGTCGCCGTTCTCCCACAGACTGACCGCGGTCACGGCGCTGTGGGCCGCGCGCCGGGCGTCCGCCGGCTCGGGAAGCCACATCAGCGCCGATCCTGCGTAGTAGGCGAGTTTCGCCCGGGAGAACCTGAACAACCCGCCGAACGCGTCGGCGGTGGCCCGATCGGTTGCGTCACCGGCGGCGTCGAGCCCGCGGTGTGCCGCACCGCGGTCGCCCATGTTCGCGGCACTCTGCGCCACCCCGGCGAGCAACCGGGGCCTGCTCGTGCCGGTCACCGGAGCGTGGTCGAGGCCAGCGCGAGCCAGCGCGAGAGCGGTCGGGTAGTCGTTCTCGAACCGGGCGATCAGCGACTGCGTGCCACGTGCCCAAGCGGCGAGTTCCGGGTCACCGGCCGACTGGGCGCACCGCCAGGCCGTAGCCGCGTGGCCAACGGCCGCGTCGGCATGGTTCAGATCGAGCGCGGCGTAGGCGAGTACGCCGGACAGATACCCTGCAACGCGGATCAGGTCACGTCGCTGCCTCGTGCTGGGTGCCCGGTTCAGCTCATGAACGGCGGCCGTGCGAGCGTCCAGAGCGACCGCGAGCATCGGCATGGGCGGCCGACGCAGGTAGTCCACGGCCAGTGCGGCAGCGATCTCCTCAGCCGCCGTCACCGCCTCTCCGAGCGGCACGTCAGCGAGCAACACGTCAAGCGCGCGGGACTCCCTGACCGACGTTGCGACACACCGGGCGTCCTCGGCCGCCGCACGCCGTGCATCCTCACCAGCTCGCCATGCGTCAAGCAGGACACCGTGTGCGCACAGCGTCTCGTCGAGCAGCCGGGCGACCGTCTCGGCCGGCCAACGCTCGCCGGTCTCGACCCGGTACAGGTAGGACCGGTTCACATGAGCGGTACCGGCGAGCTGTGCGAGCGACATCTGTGCGGCGGCGCGGCGTCGGGCGAGTTCAGCCGCGAACGCCGACCCTGCCATGTCCACGTGTTGCCACCTCCCGGCGAACGTCGCTGGCAACACGGCAACCGTTCCGCGCCGTCCGGTGATCGGCCACCCTCAGCGCCGTGGACCCACACCCGAGGATAGTCAATGATCGGCGGCCCGATGCCGTGTTCACCGTGCATGTGACACGCCCCGACGACATCGGTGCCATAGAGATCATCTTTCTGGTCGAGCACGACGCCCGCGCGTTCGCCGAGGACAGGTCGCGTGACTTCCGCGTCCTGGCGGCGTCGGTGACAAGGTTCGTCGTGGGCGAGCTGGGCACTCGGCATCCGCTCGCCTGGTACACGGACGGAGTTGAACAGCCGCACCGCAGCACACGACCCGGACGGCTGTACCCGACCGACGGGTGTGAGATCCGGTCCCCCGGAGTCGGGCATAGGTCATAAAGTCCACTGAGGATCAAGGGCACAAGGTCGCTCCCCGAGATCAAGTGATGACGGCTTTCCCTTGATCGACGCGATCTGGCCACGACCTTCACTCATGCCGAGTTCTGCCGCAGCGCCGACGCACTTGCGCCGGCAGGGCCGCACGGTCACGGCTGCGCCACCGCCCGGGCAAGATACGGACGTTGCTCACCCGCGAGCACGACTTCACCGAACGTGGCACCTCGAGGCCGGCGACATCACGCTGGTGCGCGCCGATCTCCGCGCGGTGGCCGACGCGATCCGGCTGTCCCGGCGCACCCCTTGCCACGATCAAAGTCAACCTGTGCTGGGTGTTCGCCGACAACCTCGCCGCCCTGCCACCGGCGCCGCCAGCTGCTCAACCCGATGATCGTCGGCGCCTGGTCGGCGTTCAGCTCGGTGTTCGTGGTCGCGAACAGCCTACGGCTGCGGGATTCGCCACACGCGCCGATGGGCAGCCGGTGCCCCGGTCGAGCAGCGTCCGTCGACCGGACGGTCGTAACGTTGGCGACCGTCATCGGTGGGTTGACCGGAACCGGTCCGGCCGTTGCGCGCACACCACCCCGACGTGGAGCCCGGATCAGGATGTCGAGTCCAGTGCGCCGGGCAGTTCCCGTCGTCCACCTATGCTCAGCTTCCCATACGTGACCTGCAGGTGGTTGTCCACGGTCCGCACCGAGAGGGTCAGCCGCGCCGCAATCGTCCGGCTCGACAGGCCCCGGGCCGCAAGCAGCGCGATCTCGCGTTCCCGCGCCGTCAGGGCCGGTGTGGCCAGGCTGAGCAGGGCGGGGCTACGGGCGTCCCCGCCGCAGCTCTCGACATGTGCGCGCGCGGTTGCTGCCGCGGCCCGGCCGAGTCTGCTGCTGCCGTTCGCCCGGTAGGCGACGGAGGCCTCCGCGGCTGCCTCGGCTGCGAGCAACTGGGCGCCGAGCCGATCGAGATCCATCGCGACGGTGTCCAGCGCCGCACCGTCCGCACCCACGATGGCGTGGGCGTGGGCGGAGTACACGTCGACCTGCCCGCCGTCGACCGAGCAGGCAAGGCGCTGCAAATGGGGGGCCGCGCGGCGTGCGTCCCCGAGCCGGGCGACGGTATGCCACGCGACCGCGCCGGCGTGCAGGTTGCCGCCGCGTAGTGCGGTTTCGGCCGCCGCCGCGGCGAGGCGTCTGGCTTCCGCCAAGTCGGGCCGGCTCGCGGCCAGCCACGAGCGGGCGAGCATGAGGTAGGTCCTGGCGAGCCCGGTCACCGGAGTCGAGTGTTCCTCGGCCCGCGCGACGTGCTCGGCTGCCCGGTCGCTGTCGCCTCGCAGTGCGGCGAGCTCGGCGAGCCAGGACTGGCAGGACACCAGGACGTCCGGCCGAGGTGCCCCACCGGTCAACAAGGCCGCCTCGGTCAGCCAGCGATGGGCGGTGGGCAGCAGGCCACGATCGAGTGTGATACGGCCCAGCAGCACGGCGAAACAGGCCCCGGCACGCTCGTCCCCGCAGGCGAGCGCTGCCCGATAGCGCAGCTCGGACTCACGAGCCGCCTCGTGGAGCCGCCCGCCCGCATACAGCGCCAAGCAGCGGGCCGTCGTCAGGTGCATCACAGGACCGGCTGCTACCGCAACCGTCTCCTCCGGGCCGAGCACACTCCAGCGCTCCACCTCGGCCAACGCCCGCGCGGAGCGACCGGTGAGGGCGAGCGCCGCTATGGACGTCGATGCGGCACGCAGTCGTGCCGGCGACGAAACCGCGGCGCTGTCCATCACCGTCTCGGCCCCATCCAGCGCAGCGTCGAGCCTGCCGCAACTCAGGTTCATCGCCGCGCGGAGGGAGTCGAGCAGGTTGCCCGGAGGGCGCGAGCCTGTCATCGCGGCGCCGTCGGCGAGCAACGCTCGAGCGTCGTCGGCCCGTCCGAGCCCCCAGCCGAGCACCTCGGCGCGCAGCGCGGTGGCCCGGCTGTGTGCGGTTTCGTCGAATGAGCCGTTCTCGGGCGAGCCACCCTCGGGTGTCCCTGCGTCGAGCGCCTCCAGCACGTCGATCGCCTCGTGAGACCTGCCGAGCCGGTGCAGCGCTTCGGCCAGCAGCAGGGCCGAGCCTTCCCCGCCGCCACGTTCGTGCGCCAGCCGGGCGCTGCGCTCGGCGAACCCGTAGTCGAACTCCGCCAACGCGGTGCCGGCTGCCCTGGCCAGCATCGCCGGATCGTCGACGCCGCCGGCGTCCAGGCGGAGCCGGGTCCGCCGCAAGACGATGTCCGGTTCGTCCCCGCCCGCCGTTCCTGTGGCGGGTAGTGCGCGGGAAATCTTCCGGCGAACGGCCCGGGCGTCGAGGAGCTGCGTGCGGGCTCTGATCACCTGGGCGAGCAGCGGTGGGAACAGTCGCAGCGATATCGCCCCCGAGGCCCGGCCCGGCACACACGCCAGCAGCCCGCGGGCTTCCACCGCACGCAAGGTCCCGATGGAGAACAACGATTCCACGACCAGCACGTCGAGCTGCTCGCCGTGCGCAAGCACGTCGAGCACGTGCTGCTCGACGTGATCGACGACACCGATACTCAACCTGACGACATCTTCCAGTCGGTCATCGACGACCAGTGGGCCGTGCCAGATCCACATTCCGTCGGTCCGTCGCAGCGCCGAGCTCTCCAGCCCAGCCCTGACCAACTCACGGAGCAGTAGAACGTTGCCGCCGGTCAGCTCCCACAGCAGGTGGGTTGTCATCGTCGACGGTGGACCGTCGAGCACGGATCGGATGAGTTCCTCGACCTCGATCTCGGTCAGCGGCGCCAAGTCGAACCGTTCGACGACCTCGTCCTTCCACAGCGCTGTCATGGCGTCCGGAGCGGGCTCCCCGGTGCGCATGGTGGCTACCACGACGAACTTCGGGTGTGCCACGAGCTGCGCGACGATCGCCGCCGACAAGTTGTCCAGCAGATGGGCGTCGTCGATGCCGAGCACCACCCGCCTGCCCCGCGCTCGAGCCGTCAGCGCCCTGACGACGGCGGCGGAGGACTCGATCGGGTCATCGGTCGTGCGCACGCCATCCAGCAGGTGCGCGAAAGCGGCGAGCGGCGGGCCGGCCCCCGTTCCGGTGGGCAGGCACTCGACCAGGTACTCGCGGCCGGCAAGCCCTGTGGTCGCCTCACGCAGTAGCCTGCTCCGTCCCACACCGGGTCTGCCCACGAGCAGGACCCCTGCCCGGGAGCCGCGCAGCGCCGACCGGATCGCCGCCAGCTCGGGCGCACGACCGACCAGCGGCCAGTCCAGGCCGGCGAGGGGTACCCGCATGGAATGTACCTTCTTACCCATGATCGCCCCCACCGCCTGACCCTGGTTGGCCAGCGCATTTCGACACCTTCAGGCTGGACCGCCACCCCTTCGGGACGTGAGTTATCGACTTCTTATCACTGAAAGTAGCCCCGAGCGACCCGTTTCCGAATGCCGATGGTCGTGAAATCGCTGTGAACAGCCCGCTGCTGAGGTCGACACCGGAGAAGGTTCGACGGGGTGAGCTGACCCAGTAGATCCACTTCGCACCCGGCCCACCGGCTACCGTCGGGCCGTGATCTGTGCGATCAGTGGCTCTGGACCGCAGTCGCGGGCGACGCAGCGCGTCGCCGCATCAGCTCGATCACGGCCTCCCCGACGAGCAGCGCGGCGACGATCGCCACGAATGCCAGCGGCCCCAGCCCCAGCCCTGCGAGTCCAAGGGCGAGAACGATCCCTGCGGTCGTCAGCCGCATCATGACGATCCGGTCCACGCTGCGGTTGGCGGCACGAATCGCCGCCATCGCGGCCATGTAGGCGGCGAGGCCGGCGGCGAGTGGAAGGCGGTCAGCCGGGGTGAGCGCCGCACCCAGGGCAGCGGCCTCGACTGCGAACTCGACGCCGACAGCCGCCGCGGCGATCCCGGCGAACACCAGGAAGTGACCCTGCGCCCAGACGAAGCGGCCGCCGACTCCGTGCGCGACGGGCATGCTGGCGAAGAGTCCGAAATAGAGCCACCAGACCGTGGCGGCCAGGACGAAGCCGAGCACTGCCACGAGCACCGCGGCGAAGCGTGCGCCGGTGTCGAGGCCGGCGACGGTGACCACGACCGACTCGCCCAGGACGACGATCGTGAACAGGCCGTAACGTTCGGCGACGTGCTTCGGGTCGAATGGTCTCAGGGCGGTGGCGATCTTCTCCCAGCCACCGAACACGAACGTCGTGATGAGGAGAAGCATCGCTGCGGCCCACACGAACGGGCGGCGGGTCTCGTCCAGGGCCAGCGACGAGAGCCACAGCGTGGCTCCGATGGCGTTGCCGATCGTGAAGCGGGCCGACAGACCACGAGCCTCTGGCACCCGCAGCCACGCCCAGGCGTAGAGCGCGGACAGGATGTAGAAGAGGCAGGCGTAGGCGATGACGAACGTCTGGGAGTCCCGGCTGGCCGCACCGGCGACACCGGAGGACAGTGCCGCGGTCGCGAGCATCCCTGCCAACATGCCCATCCGGAACACGGGTCCGTCGTTGTCGAAGGTGGTGGCGTACCACGTGTAGCCCATCCACGCCCACCACACCGGAACGAACAGTCCCGCGAAGACGGCCAGGCCCGAGACCGAGTGGTCGCTGTGGAGTTGTGCCGCCAGCGCCGCGACCGCCACGACGAAGACGAGGTCGAAGAACAGCTCCAGCCAGCTCGCGCGGCGCTCGCCCAGCCCCTCAGAAGGCGCCACGGCAGGAAGCGGCGGCCCAGGTGGGTCGGCACCGAATGACATCATCCGATCGTTCCGGTTCTGTCAACGATCACCGCGGCGAAGCCGGCTGCGCGCCACACCCGTAGTGGCATCAGCGGACGGGCGGTCCTGGCCTGGATGACGATGAACATCGCCACAGCTCGCGCGCGTTCCCGGTCCCCGCGGAACGTCGCGCCGATCACCTCCAGCCCCGCGGGCACCATCATGGCCGCACCCACACCCTGCAACCCGCGCGCCACCACGAGCAGCCATGAGCTGGGAGCCACCGCGGCGAGCAGCGCGCAGACACCGAACATCGCGAACCCGACCGACATGATCCGTCGCCCGCCGTACAGGTCCGCCAGGCGACCACCCAGCAGGACGACACCGGCGAAAGCCAACGCGTAGACCGACACCACCCACTGCAACGTCGCCTCGCTGAACGCCGGATCGGCCGCGATGTCGGGCAGCGCGAGGTTCACCGAGGACAGGTTGACCAGATTCAGGAACGGCGCCGCGCAGACCGCCAGCAGCAGTCGTCGTCGTGTCCCAGCCGTCATCCGAACGCGTTCGCCCATCTGATGAGGAGCAGCGGTGTCCGCGACGGACGCCGCGCGAGCCCGACAGTACGGCAGATCCGACAGCCGCTGCCGGACCGGCGCAACCGGACCTGACCGAACCCGGCAACCAAAGACTGGTGCAACAACCAGTTCCGGCGTTCCCGGTACGCGATTCAGAATTGCCTCATCCTCCACCGGTCGACGATCACCGCGAACGGAGACACCTTCGATGGACTTCACCTTCTCGGACACGATCGCCGGGTACGTGATCGACTTCGACCCGCACGGCGGGTCCTTCGGGCTGCGAACCACGGATGGTCGAGTCTTTCGGGTCAAGGTCACCGCCACCACCTACGCAGAGATCGTGCGTAATCTCGGCGAACCGTTCGCAGCGCCGGACGGCCCGATCGAGGACGTGCTCGTGCACGGCCGGTACCTCTTCGTCCAGGGCATCTACTACCCCGACGGGCAGCAGCCCCGGTTCGAGGCCAAGCACATCGTGTTGATGGGCCGGTCGCCAGGGGAGTACCGGTTCGAGGAGCCCGACTGGTGGGTGAACCAGATTCGTGAGCTCGGCGAGTTCTACCTGCGGGCCCAGTTCCCGGACGGGGTCGTGGACTACCGCAACTACCGGACGCAGCTCACGGTCGAGGGGCAGCAGGCCGGCGGGACGCGGCAGGAGACCGACACCATCTCCCGGGTCGTCTACGGCTTCGCCACCGCCTACATGCTCACCGGTGACGACCGGTTCCTGGAGGCTGCCGAGCGCGGCACCGAATACCTGCGCGAGCACATGCGGGTGGTGGACGACGACGAGGGCGTCGCCTTCTGGTACCACGGGATCGACGTCAGCGGCGGGCGCGAGCGCAAGGTGCTCGCCTCCCAGTTCGGTGACGACTACGACGCCGTGCCCGCCTATGAGCAGATCTACGCACTCGCCGGGCCGGTGCAGACCTACCGGGTGTGCGGCGACCCGCGGATCCTGCGGGACGCCGATCTCACCATCGCGCTGTTCGACCGGTTCTTCCTGGACCGGGACCGCGGGGGTTACTTCTCCCACGTCGACCCGGTGAACTTCGACCCGCGGTCGGTGTCACTGGCCGGAGACCGAGCGCGGAAGAACTGGAACTCGATCGGGGACCACGCGCCCGCCTATCTGATCAACCTGTGGCTGGCGACCGGTGACGAGCGCTACGCCGACTTCCTGTCCGGTCTCGGGGATCTCATCACGACCCACTTCCCCGACTTCGAGCGCAGTCCGTTCGTGCAGGAACGCTTCCACGAGGACTGGAGCGCCGACACGACATGGGGATGGCAGCGCAACCGCGCCGTGGTCGGGCACAACCTCAAGATCGCGTGGAACCTGATGCGAATCCATCACCTACGGCCCGACGAGCGCTACGTCAAGCTCGCCACGAAGATCGCCGAGATCATGCCGACCGTGGGCATGGACCCACAGCGGGGCGGTTGGTACGACGTCATGGAGCGGGCACGCGCCGACGGCGAGGAGCACCCTCGGCTGGTCTGGCACGACCGGAAGGCGTGGTGGCAGCAGGAGCAGGCGATCCTCGCCTACCTCATCCTGACCGGCTCGCTCGGCGAGGAAGATCACCTGAAGCTGGCAAGGGAGACCATCGCCTTCTACAACGCCTGGTTTCCCGATCACGACTCCGGCGGGGTGTATTTCAACGTCCTGGCCGGTGGCCTGCCCTACCTCCTCGGCACCGAGCGACTCAAGGGCAGCCACTCGATGTCGGGCTACCACTCCTTCGAGCTGTGCTACCTGGCGACGGTCTACGGCAACCTGCTGATCAACAAACAGCCGATGGACCTGTTCTTCAAACCGCAACGCGGCGGCTTCCCCGGAAACATCCTGCGGGTGCAGCCGGACCTGCTGCCGCCCGGAAGCGTGCAGCTGCAATCCGTGTGGATCAACGACGAGCGCTGGACGGACTTCGACGCCGAGGCGATGACGATCCGGCTGCCGGCCGAGGAGGCCGGCGAGTCCCTGGTGGGTGGGGCCGGTGTCGGCAGGCCTCCATGGGCGGGGACACCAGGGGCCGCAGCCGGACGGGCGGGCAACGAGCTCAACGTCCGAGTGCGGATCGCGCCCGCCGGGCTCCGCTACGGGATGCGGCTCAACCTGGATGCGGACGTCGCCGAGCTGGTGCTCGACGGTGACATCGACGAGCGAGCCCAGGCACTGCTGCAGTCCCACCTCGCGCAGATCATCGGCTCCCCACCGCCACGGCTGGTGCTGCGGATGGAGGACGTCCGGTCGATCTCCAAAGTGAGCTCCCGCGGCCTGGTCTTCGCCTGCCAGACCCTCGATGTCGACACGGACATCTTCGTGGTGGGGGCGAGCGACGAGGTGCTGGACACCTTGCAGGCCGTTGGCTTCCTCGAGCAGGCGAGGGCGGTCCGCGAGCTCTCCGAACTCGTCCCACCATCGGTGGCCGCAGCGGCCGCCGGCGACGACGCCACCGGGAGCTGACGATGACTCAGGTCCAGTCACGGATGGGGTACCGGCTCGGTTCGGGAAATGCGCATCCGCTCGGCGCGATCCCCGACCCCGGCGGCGTGAACTTCTCGATCTACGTGCAGGACGCGACACAGGTCTGGCTGCTGCTGTTCGATGATCCGGACAGCCCGCAGGCCAGTGACGTCATCGTGCTGGACCCGCAGGTGAACCGCTCCTTCCAGTTCTGGCACGTCTACGTCGAGGGCCTCCCAACCGGCACGCATTACGCCTACCGGGTTGACGGAGCCGCCGACCCGTCCGGCCGCGGGCGCCGCTTCGATCCCGACAAAGTGCTGATCGATCCGTACGCGCGCGGCGTGAGCAGGTCTGTGTGGGACCGGGGCGCGGCGTGCCGACCCGGGGACAACGTCGCCTCTTCGATGCGCGCCGCGGTCGTCGACATCTCCGGGTACGACTGGGAGGGCGACAGGCCGCTCAACCGACCGATGCACGAGACCGTGATCTACGAGATGCACGTCGGCGGGTTCAGCCGCTCGCCGAGCTCGGGCGTGCGGAACCCTGGGACGTTCTCCGCGGTCGTGGAGAAGATTCCCTACCTGCTCTCGTTGGGAATCACCGCCGTCGAACTGCTGCCGGTGTTCATGTTCGACCCGCAGGAGCTGGATCGAGAGCTCCCCGACGGCACGCGGCTCACGAACTACTGGGGGTACAGCCCGCTCGCACTCTTCGCGCCCCACGACGGCTACTGCATATCCGCCGACGCCGCCGACCACGTCCGGGAGTTCCGAGACATGGTCAAGGCCCTGCACCAGGCAGGGATGGAGGTCATCCTCGACGTCGTCTTCAACCACACCGGCGAGGGCAACCACCTCGGCCCGACGATCAGCTTCAAAGGTTTGGCCAACGACGTGTACTACCACCTGTCGCCGTCGGACCGGCAGTACTACGTGGACTACTCCGGCTGTGGCAACACGCTGAACTGCAATCACCCGGTGGTGGAGAAGCTCATCGTGGAGTGTCTCGAGTACTGGGTCCGCGAGATGCACGTCGACGGTTTCCGCTTCGACGAGGGGTCGATCCTGTCCCGCGGCCCGGACGGGGCGCCGATGCCGTTCGCCCCGGTGCCGTGGAACGTCGAGCTGACCGATGCACTGGCCGACACCAAGATCATCGCAGAGGCCTGGGACGCGGCCGGGCTGTACCAGGTCGGGTACCTCCCCGGATACCGGTGGGCGCAGTGGAACGACCGGTTCCGCGACGACATACGGCGGTTCGTCCGCGGTGAGCGCGGCGTCACAGCCGCCGCCGCCAGCCGTATCGCCGGCAGCTCGGACGTGTACGAGTCCACGGGGCACGCCCCGATCAACAGCATCAACTTCGTCACGGCGCACGACGGCTTCACGCTCAATGATCTGGTGTCCTACGACGACAAGCACAACGCGCGCAACGGCGAGGACAACCGCGACGGCAACGACAACAACCTCAGCTCGAACTGCGGGATGGAGGGCGAGCCGGCGACGCCCGAGGTACAGCGCCGCCGCGACCGGCAGATCCGCAACTTCATGACCATCCTGATCCTGTCCCAGGGCGTACCGATGATCCTCAAGGGCGACGAGGCGCGACGCACCCAGGGCGGCAACAACAACGCCTACTGCCACGACAACGAGCTGAGCTGGTTCGACTGGGACAGGGCCCGAGGCGAGACCGAGCTGCACCGCTTCTTCGCCAATCTGATCCGGCACCGGCGGGCCCACGCCGAACTGCACCGGCAGCGGTACTTCACCGGCCTCACCAATGCGCGCGGGTTACCCGACATCGCCTGGCACGGCTGCCGGCTGGGCTGCCCAGGCTTCGACGACCCCGGCTCGGGGGTGCTGGCGTTCACCCTCGGTGGCGACGACGACGGCACCGACCTGCACGCGATGCTCAACATGGAGGGCGAACCGTTGGAGTTCGACATCCCGGAGCTGGTGGGACGCCGGTGGCTCCGTTGCGTGGACACCGCCCTGCCCTCACCCCGTGACATCGCCGCACCTGGGACAGAAGTGAGCGTCTTCGGTACCAGCTACCGCGTCGGCGCCGGCAGCGTCGTCGTCCTGATCTCCACGCCCCGAACGGCGTGAAACGTCGACACACCGTTCGCGCCCCGCGCGACCGTGCGGTCACTTCTCGATGGGAGTCCAGAGTGATGATCTACGACCACATCATCGTCGGAGCCGGTTCGTCCGGGGCGGTTCTCGCGTCCCGGCTGGCGAAGGATCCGACGTGCTCGGTGCTGTTGCTGGAGGCCGGCCCGGATTGGGCCGACCCCGCTGATCTTCCCTCGGACCTGCGCAACGCGCGGACGGTCTCGGTGACCGAGCACGACTGGGGCTACAGCGCTCAGGCCACACCCGGTCGCACCGTGACCTATGCCCGCGGCAGGGTCTGCGGCGGATGCTCCGCGGTGAACGGGGCGATCGCGCTACGGGGCGTACCGGAGGACTACGACGGCTGGGCCAAGCTGGGCAACGACGAGTGGTCCTGGGACCAGGTGCTGCCATACTTCCGCGCGATCGAGGACGACCGCGATGTCGACGGGCCCTTTCACGGCTCCGCCGGACCCACGCCGATCGTGCGCTGGCGCCATGACGAGCTGGTGCCCCTGCAGAAGGCCTACCTCGACGCCTGCCTCGCCCAGGGTTTCGGCTACGTCGCCGACCACAACGATCCGCGCGCCTGCGGAGTCGGTCCGATCCCGATGAACCGCGACGGCGACCTGCGTGTCTCGTCGGCGATCGCCTATCTCGGCCCGTCGCGCTGCCGGCTGAACCTGACGATCCGACCGAACGTGCTGGTGAACCGGGTGTTGTTCGATGGCAGCCGGGCGATCGGTGTGGAGCTGGACAGCGACGGGACGGTGCAGCAGGTGCTGGGTGGCCAGGTCACGCTGAGCGCCGGGGCTCTCAACACGCCCACGATCCTGCTCCGCTCGGGCGTGGGGCCCGCAGGCGAGCTCGCGACGCTGGGGGTGCCGGTGGTGCTCGACCAGCCCGGCGTCGGCGCAAACCTCATCGAACACCAGCAGATCACCGTCGGGGTCATCCCGCGCCTCGGAGTGACCGACCCGGGCGACCCGGACGTGCAGATACTCGCCCGCTACACGGCGCCGGGAACAGCGGCGTTCAACAACATGCAGCTGTACTTCGTGAGCCGATACGTACCGGTCACCCACCGGCCCATCAGCGTGATGAGTGTCCTGCAGAAGCCCCGCAGCCGTGGCAGCGTGACGATCACCAGCACCGACCCCACGGTCGCACCCGAGATCGTTCTCAACTCCTACGGCGAGGTCGAGGACCGCAGGATCGCCCTCGACGGTGTCCGCCTGTGCTGGAGTGTCGCGACGTCGGATCCGGTCAAGGAGCTCTCCGTCGGGATGGCGGACACTCTCACCGAAGGTGAGCTGGACGACGACGTCGCGCTGATGTCCTACGTGCGTCAGCACTCGGCCACGCTGTGGCACCCGGTCGGCACGTGCCGAATGGGCACCACCGACGACTCCACAGCCGTGGTCGACCAGCACTTCCACGTGCAGGGTCTGACCGGGCTGAACGTCGTGGACGCCTCGGTGATGCCGGACCACGTGAGCGGGAACCCGAACCTCACCTGCTACGTGATCGGTGAACGGGCCGCCGAGTGGCTGGCCGAGGGGGTGTGATCGTGTCGGGCGACGGTGCGCAGCTGGTCCGGCGCTACTACGAGAAGTTCCTGACGGCACCGGGTGAGCTCGGCGTCGCTGACGAGATCATGTGCGACGACGTGGCATTCCGCAATCCGATCTCGCCGGACGGGATCCACGGCATCGACGAGTACAAGCAGTTCGCGGGCACCTGGTACCGGGGCTTCCCCGATCGCGTGTTCACCGTCGAGGATCTCGTCGAGGAGGGCGACAAGGTCGCCGCTGCGTTCCTGATAACCGGCACCCACGACGGCGAGTTCATGGGGGCCGCGCCGACCGGCGTGTCGATCATCGTCCGCGGGATGAACCTGTTCCGCATCGAGAACGGTCGCATCAAGGACGTGCAGGCGTACTTCGACTCCAGATCGCTCTACCGGCCCATCGGGCTCGCGTGATGGGCCGGAACGGGAAGATCGGCGTGCTCATCGAGGACCACTTCGACCAGACGGAGTTTCGCCGGTTCAACGAGTACTTCCCGAGCCGCGGGTACGACGTGGAGTACCTGACGCACCTGTGGGGGCAGCCGCAGCTGAGCTTCGGCGGCAATCCCGACAACGGGATCGTCGAGGAGCAGGTGACGGTCACGACCGAGGTCGGGGACGTCGACCCGGCGGACTACCGGGGAATCGTCCTGATCGGCGCCTACGCGATGGACCGGCTGCGCTACGAGACCGAAGTCGGGAAGGACCGCCGCAACGCAGCACCCGCGGTGGAGTTCCTGCGCCGCGCGATGGGCATTCCCGGTCTGAGGATCGGCACGATCTGCCATTCGCTGTGGCTGCTCTGTGCCGATGCCGATCTCATTCGCGGTCGACGTGTCACCTGTGCGCACAACATCGTGTGCGACATCGAGAACGCCGGCGGCGTCGTCGTCTACGACGGCACCGCGACGGCCACGATCGTGGTCGACGGCAACCTGGTCACGGCCAAGCACCCGGACGTCACCGACGAGTTCATGGCCCGGTTCGTCCGGGAGATCGAACACACCGGATCGGGTTCGGGCGGCCCTCACCAGGCCGATCACCGAGGAAACCCCGCCAGACAGGAGCAGGCCATGCCCACCGAAGAGCAGATCCGCAGCGCGGTGCAGTCCTACGTAGACAGCTTCAACCAGCAGGACCGAACGATGTTTCTCAGCACCCTCGCCGAGGGCGTCACTCAGGTGGACCCGGTCGGTTCGCTGCCGCGGGTGGGCAAACAGGCGCTCGCCGCGTTCTGGGACGGGCTGTACGGGCAGACCGACAAGGTCGACTTTGAGATCCGCGATCTGATCGTCTCCGGCGCCGAGGCCGCCCTCGTCTTCCGGATCACCCAGCACAACCCCGTGGGCTCGATCGACATCGACGGCGTCGACGTCTTCACCGTGTCCTCGGACGGCCGGATCACCATGATCAAGGGGTACTCCGACGCCGGCCACGTGCGACGTGACGCGGGCTGAGGGACGGGGGCGCGGGCGGCGACCGATCGGATCGGGAGGCTTGGACGTCTCGCGGGCCCGGTGGTGCGGCGCC
>JBOHEP010000416.1:0-11102 GCA_050701075.1 Pseudonocardia sp.
GACGCAGTTCCCGGACGGCGGGCAGCGCGCGGGTACCGTCGGCGACCACCGCGGTGTCGAACCCCTCACCCCGCAGCACGATCGTCAGCATCTCCGCCAACGCCTGGTCGTCGTCGACCACCAGCACACGTGACTTCATGGCCGCCAGCATCCCACTGACCGGCGATATCCGGGTTCGGGCCCTGAGCTGGACCAACCTGCACCAAGACTGCATGCACTCTTGGTATCCTGGCTGAATGCCCAAGAACGTGCAGATCCGCCATCTCGACGATGACGTCCATGCGATCCTCCGGGCCCGCGCCGGCTCGGAGGATCTGTCCCTGACTCAGTACCTCAAGCGCGAGCTGCACCACCTGGCCTCGACTCCGACGATGGCGGAGTGGTTGGAGCGGACCGACCGGTGGCGCGCTCGCACCGGTGGAGTCAGCCAGGACGCGCTCCAGGTCGCCGTCGAGGACATGCGCGCGGAGCGGCGGTGATCAGTTTCGTGATCGACGCCTCAGCGCTCGTCGAGCTGGCCACATCCTCCGAACCGAATGCGGAGCTTCGACGAATCGCGCTCACGGGAAGAGGCGGAGCCCCGGAACTGATCGACCTGGAGGCCGTCCAGACCGTGCGAGGTCTGGTCCGCCGCGGCGCACTCTCCGATCCCGAAGGTCGGGAAGTGGTGGCGAGCGTTCGAGATTCGCCCATAGCCCGGCTGGCCCACCGGCCGCTCCTGGGCCGGGTCTGGGAACTGCGCAGCTCCATCCCCGCCTATGACGCGTCCTATGTGGCGCTGGCCGAGCAGCTCGACGTACCGCTCCTGACCTGCGACGGCCACCTTGCCCGGGCACACGGCCACCGGGCCCGCATCCAGCTGTTCGTGCGGACCTGACTCATCGGTCGGCGGCGGCGCGCGCGAGCGTCTCGACATCCACCGCCTCCGCCCCGTCGAGCACGGTCCAGGACGATAGCCATCCGGCCGCGGCGAGCTGCGTGTAGACCGACGACGTGCGTTCCTGCAACCCGGCGTCGGACTCGTAGGCATCGCGATCGCGACCCGGCTCCGTGCGCTCCCGATGCGCAACGCGCTCGGCTGCGACCGAGCGCGGCACGTCCAGCAGCACCTGCACGTCCGGCACCGGGATCCCGAAGCGCACCACCTCGAGCTCACGTACCCAGCGCACCATCTCACCGTCGGCCCCCTGGTTCAGACGCGCCGCTCCATAGGCGGCGTTGGAGGCGACGTAACGGTCGACGAGCACGACGTCGTTCACCGCCAGGGCCGCGCGCAGCTGCGCCGCGGCGCCGCGGCGATCCAGGGCGAACAGGACCGCCATGGCGTGGACGGAGCCGGCCAGGTCACCGAGGCGCCCGTGCAGGGCGTCGCGGGCGAGCTCGGCGTGCATGTCGACGCCGTAGCGCGGGAACGCGAACCGAGCCGTCCGGGCGCCGCCGGCCGCGAGCACGGCATGCAGCCGATCCGCCAGCGTCCGCTTGCCGGCGCCGTCCAGCCCCTCGACGACGACGAGCCGACCCATGGGCGGGATCATGCCAGTGCACGGCGGTGCATCGGCGCGGAACATCATCCCTTCTGCCGACTCCGTACCGTGCAAGCGCTGCCACCATGGCGAAGTGGTCACCGAGCCTCCCGATGCCTCCTCCCGCGGTAGCGTCGTCGCTTCCCGCGGGGGCGTCGTCGCCGCTCTGCTGCTCCTCGTCGCGATCGGTGCCGCGACCGTGCTGAGCCAGCGCCCACCCGCGCCGGAACCGGTCGACGCCCCCGCTACCACCTTCAGCGCGGCGCGGGCGATGGAGACCGTGGCCACCATCGCCAGGGAGCCCCGCCCACTCGGCAGCCCGGCGAGTGACCAGGTCCGGGACCTGCTCGTCGACCGGCTGCGGGCCCAGGGCCTCGACACGCGCGTGACAACGTCGGTCGGCGCCAACGCATTCGGTGGCTCGGCCACGGTCGGCCGGGTCGACGACATCGTCGCAACGCTGCCCGGCACCACACCGACCGGCGCGGTCGTGCTCGTCGCGCACTACGACTCCGTGGCGGCCGGACCCGGCGCCGGCGACGACGCCGCGGCCGTGGCCGCCGTGCTGGAGACGGTCCGGGCGCTGCGTGAGCGGCCGCCGCCTCGCAACGACCTCGTCGTGCTGCTCACCGACGGCGAGGAGGACGGCCTGCTCGGCGCCCAGGCGTTCGCCCGCGACGATCCGCTTCGCGACCGGCCCGCCGTCTTCCTCAACTGGGAGGCGCGCGGGGTGAGCGGCCCGTCACTGATGTTCCAGACCTCACCGGGCAACGCCGCACTGGTGGCGGCGTACGCGGCCGCCGCACCGCATCCGGCCGGGGACTCATCGATGGCCGAGGCCTACAAGTCCATGCCGAACGACACCGACCTCAGTGAGTTCCTCGACACCGGGCGGCCCGGCATGAACTTCGCGTTCGTCGAGGGCGCGGCCCGCTACCACACTCCCGGCGACAGCCTGGCCAACCTGAGCGCGGCGAGCGTGCAGCACCACGGGTCGTCGATGCTCGGGCTCGCAGTGGAGCTCGGCGGGACCGACCTGGCGCCGTTCGACCCGGCGGTCAGCGGCGCCGAACCGGCCGGGGACGCGACCTACTTCCCGTTCCTCGGGGGATTCCTCACCTATCCCGAGACGCTGGTGGTGCCGATCGCCGTGCTCGGGCTCCTGGCCGTCGCGGGCGCGGTGCTGGTGGCCCGACGGCGTGGGCTGATCACGTTGCCGCGGTGGCTCGCCGGTGCGGCGTCGCTCCCGGTCCCGATCGTGCTCGCCGCGCTGCTCGGGCACGGGTTGTGGACGGCGCTGGTCGCGCTGCGCCCGGCCTACGGTGACGGCGGCGGCTTCCTCCACCGCCCGTTGCTCGCCCAGCTCGCTGTGCTTGCGCTGGTGGTGCTGGCGCTGGCCGTCTGGGGGCTCCTCCTGCGCCACCGGGTCGGCGCGTGGTCGTTGGGCCTCGGCGCCGCGGCGTGGCTCGCGGCGCTGGGGGTCCTCACCGCGGTCGTGGCGCCCGGGATGTCGTTCCTGTTCGCACTGCCCGCGCTCGGGCTCGGCGCCGGTGCGCTGGCCGCTACTTTCGTCCGCGGCGGCCTCCGGCCGGTGCTGCTGGCGGTGGGCGCGGTGCCGCTCGTCGTGTTGCTGCTGCCGTTCGTGCTCGGTCTCTTCGACGCCGCCGGGATCAGTGGCGCGGCGCTGCCAGCGGCCGTGGCGGTGTTGCTGGGCGCGCCGCTCGCGGTGATCGTCGCGGGCCTGTCGGTCCGGTGGCCGGCCACGCTGGTTCCGCTGGTCGCGGCGGTGGCGCTGGCCGGTGTCGGGCTCGTGGTCGACCGACCCGATGCGGCCCGTCCGCAGCAGGCCGACCTCGCCTACCTGCTCGACGCCGACACCGGGACCGCACGCTGGATCAGCCGCAACCTCGCGCCGGCACCGTGGACGGCGGCGTTCGTGCCCGCCGGGCCCGAGGATCCCGGCCCGGGGCTGCCCTGGGCGGGCACCGACCCGGTCCGGTTCGGGCCGGCACCGGTGCTGGCCCTGCCGGCCCCGATCGTCACCTCGCAGCCACGTACCGACGGTGCGGTCGAGGTGACCATCACCTCACCCCGGGGGGCACGCACCGTCGGGGTGCTCAGCGACGTGGGGATCGCCTCGGTCGAGGTGACCCTTGCGGGGCAGGCACCGGTGATGCTGCCCCTCGACGGGCAGCCCGCCGACCTCCGGATCGGTGACGTCCCGGCCGCTGGGGTCCGTCTCCTGCTGCGGCCCGCCGCAACCGGCCCCGTCCGGCTGGCGGTGCACGACGAGACCGTCGGCCTCGAGATGGTGCCGGGATACGTGCCGCGGCCGCCGGAGCTGTCCCGGTCATCGCGTTTCGACGGGGACTCGGTGGTGGTCACCACGTCGGTGACCACCAGTTGACGTTCGCAGCAGCCAGCGTCATGATCGACCGCTGGGAACCGCAAGTCGGGCTGGACACGGCGGCGGGTTCCGAACCAGTGATCAGCCCCTCGACCGCGACAGGTCGGCCCGCGGCGCCGATCACGCCGAAGCACATGGCGTTGCGGCCCGCGGCTATTCTCGACCGGAACGCCGGTGAGGAGGCTCCCGATGACCGCTGAGGCCGTACCGCTCGCGCCCGCTCCAGAGGGCTGGACGATCGAGGACGTCGACGCGCTGCCCGACACCGGGCTGCGCTATGAGCTCGTGGACGGAGTGCCCAGGGTCATGACGCCGCCGAAGCTCAAGCATCAGCGAGCCCTGCACCGGCTGCACAACGAACTCGAGAACGCTGCCCCGCCCGGCTTGTTCGTCGCCCAGGGCGTAGGAGTCATCCTGGCCCCTGACCAGCGCCCGATCCCGGATCTCGTCGTGATTCGCGGCTCCGAACCCGACGACGAGCTGAGCAACTTTCCCGCTGTGGAAGTACTGCTCGCCGCGGAGATCGTGTCCCGCTCCTCCCGCTCCGACGACCGCTTCCGCAAACCCGCCCAGTACGCGCAGGCCGGCATCCCGTTCTACCTGCGGGTGGAGCTGGACCCGCCGCACCTGGTCGCCTACCGGATCGGTGCCGACGGGCTCTACGTCGAGTGCGCCGAGGCCGAGCCTGGAAAGCTATTCACCCTCTCCGAACCGTTCCCGGTGTCGTTCGATCCGGCCGTGCTGCTGCGGTAGGCGTGGTGCTCGATCAGATCTGCGAGAAGGTTTCCAGGAGCCGGTCGGCCGACCACACGCGCACCTCGACCGACTTCGGGTCGACCCGCAGCCGACGGTAGAGATCGCGCTCGGCGAGGACGCTGAGATCTCCCGCACCGAGGCCCTGACGCCCGCGTGTTGCGTGCTCGACGAGGTCGAACCGCATGGAGCAGCCGGTCCGGATGCAGTCCAGAAGCTCCGCATCCCACGTGGCGTCGTGGAGGACCCAGGGCGCCATGCCGCGGGCGGAGTCCTCCAACATTCCCGCGAACGCTGCTGCGCACTCACGTCGCCGCGCACCGTCCGCGACGTGATGAATGTGATTGCCGGTTTCGATCACTGCGGCGGTCGGAAGGATGAGTGCTCGCCGCTCCTCCACCCGCCGACGCAGGTCCGCGCGGATCTCCTCAGGCCGCTGGGCCTTTCCAGGAACGTCGAGAATCTCCAGGAGAATGGAGGTGTCGACGAACTCGACAACTCTGCGGCGACGAACACCGGACGGCACGCCGTCACGCTCCGCCGAGCAGTCGGGAGAACCGCTCCGAGATCGCCGGCCGCTCCGCGGCTGCCTCCGCGAGGAGACCTCGACCCACCACGTCACCCAACGTTCCTCGTGCCATCACCGTCGGGTAGCCGGGAAGATCGACAAGGCGGGTGAGCCGGGACGCGCCCGTCCCGGGATCGCGGTCGCACACGATGACTCCCCGGTGATCAGCGCCCTCCAGGGCATCGAGCAGCGCGGGGCTGTGAGTGGTGACGAGCGTGCGGATGCTGCGCGTCTCCGACTGTCGCCGGACCAGTGACACGACGCGGGCAGCCATCTCCGGGTGGAGCCCGTTCTCCACCTCCTCGATCACGAGAAGGCGCTGGCCCACTCCATCTCCGGACGCGCCGCTGACCTGCTCAGCCGCCAACGGCGCAGCGAGAAGGGCGGTCCCGACCGCAAGGAACCGCAACATCCCGTCACTCATCAAGCGCGCGGATACGGTATTGACCGTTCCGGAACGGGGATCGGTCTCCGCGAGTGCGACGAGGACGTCCCCGAGATCCGACCGTGCCATCGAGATGTTCTGGAACGGCCGGTCGGGCATCGCGCGGAGGAGGTTCTGAAGCTCATCGAAATCCGATGTGGAACGGTCGGCAATCGCGTCAACAGCCGCGCTGAGATTTTCCGCGTTGCGCCGCAGGTCACTGTCCCGCGCGTTCACGTACTGTCGCATCAGATGCGGCACCGGGTCCAGAATGAAGATCGATTGCAGAGCGGTGCGGACAGCGGCGGCGCCCGCGTGAACGAGGCGCGCAGCTTCGGTGTCAGCCGGAAGCCGGGCGGGGATCTGCGTGATGAGCAGGCGGTTGCTGGCGAACGGCACCCCGGGATCGATGCCGCGCTTGCCGTTGAACCAGCGCCCGACCAGGTCGTTGCGCTGCTCGTCGGCATCATCGGTGACGACCAGTACCCTGCCGTCGAGGGACCGGTTACCGTAGGTGACGCCCTTCACGACCGTCAGCCGTTCCCAGCGGATCCGCACCTCAGGACGCACCTGCACGACGACGTCGAACTCGTACACCGCCCTGCCGGTGGTGACCCGGCATCCGAGTTCGAACTCGTCGCGACCGTGTGGCGCACACCCCTCGGCCCCACCCCGGATCGGCTCGGAGTCCGAGCGCGAACCGTCGAGGGCATCGCGGACGTCATCGCCCTCCGCGAGTCGTGCCAGCGCGGTGAGGCCGTCGATGGCGTTGGACTTTCCACTGCCGTTCTTGCCGATCAGCAAGGTCAGCTCCGACAGCGGCAGGATCGCATCCTCGAAACTCTTGAACTGCGTCAGCAAGAGCCTGTCCAGGATCGCGACCGCCGGTTGTCGCCTTGGCCGACTCATCGTGCTCCCTGCCGTGGGTACCGCGGTGTGCGGAAGTCGACGCTCAGACGCCGACTTCCGCACACGAGGTTAGTACCGGTAGTGATCGGACTTGAACGGGCCATCGACATCCACCCCGATGTAGTCGGCCTGGTCCTTGGTGAGCTTGGTCAGCTCACCGCCCAGCGCCAGCACGTGGATCTTCGCGACCTTCTCGTCGAGGTGCTTGGGCAGCCGGTAGACCTCGTTGTCGTACTCCTCGTGCTTGGTGAACACCTCGATCTGGGCGATCACCTGGTTGGAGAAGCTGTTGCTCATCACGAACGAGGGGTGCCCGGTGGCGTTGCCCAGGTTCATCAGCCTGCCCTCGGACAGCACGATGATCGAGTGCCCGTCCGGGAACACCCACTCGTCGACCTGGGGCTTGATGTTGAGCCGCCGCACCCCGGGGTAGCGCTCCAGCCCGGCGATGTCGATCTCGTTGTCGAAGTGCCCCACGTTGGCCAGGATCGCCTGGTGCTTCATGGCCGCCATGTGCGCGGTGGTCACGATGTCCTTGTTGCCGGTGGTGGTGACCAGGATGTCGGCCTTGCCGATCACGTCGTCGAGCCGGGCGACCTGGAAGCCCTCCAGCAACGCCTGCAACGCACAGATCGGGTCGATCTCGGCCACGATCACCCGCGCACCCTGACCGGCCAGGGCCTCGGCCGAGCCCTTGCCGACGTCGCCGAACCCGGCGACGACCGCGACCTTGCCGCCGATCAGCACATCGGTGGCCCGGTTCAGGCCGTCGATCAGCGAGTGCCGGATGCCGTACTTGTTGTCGAACTTGCTCTTGGTGACCGAGTCGTTCACGTTGATCGCCGGGAACAGCAGCAGCCCCTGCTCGGCGAGCTGGTAGAGCCGGTGCACCCCGGTGGTGGTCTCCTCGGTGACCCCGCGGATCGGCTCGGCCATCTTCGTCCAGCGCTGGGGGTCAGCGGCCAGTGCGCGACGCAGCGTGTCGAGGATGATCCGGTACTCGTCGGAGACCGTCAGGTCCTCGTCCTCCACGGTGGGCACGACACCGGTCTTCTCGTACTCGACGCCCTTGTGGATCAGTAGCGTGGCGTCGCCCCCGTCGTCGAGGATCATGTTGGGCCCGACGGTGTCCCCGCCCGAGTCGGTGAAGCCGAACAACTGCTCGGTGCACCACCAGTACTCGGCGAGCGTCTCGCCCTTCCAGGCGAACACCGGCACGCCCTTGGGTTCCTCCGGCGTGCCGTGCGGACCGACGACGGCGGCCGCGGCGGCGTGGTCCTGGGTGGAGAAGATGTTGCAGCTCACCCACCGGACCTCAGCGCCCAGCGAGGTGAGCGTCTCGATCAGCACGGCGGTCTGCACGGTCATGTGCAGCGAGCCGATGATCCGCGCCCCATGCAGCGGGCGGGCCTCGGCGTACTCACGGCGCAACGACATCAGGCCGGGCATCTCGTGCTCGGCGAGCCGGATCTCCTTGCGCCCGAACTCGGCAAGGGAGAGGTCGGCAACGGCGAAGTCGATCCCGTTGCGGGTTGTCAACCGGCCGGTGGGTTCGGTGGTGGCGGTGTCGGCACTGGCGGTCATGGGTGGTAGCGCCTCCTATCGGGGCAGTTTCGGGCAGTCATGTGTTGCCAGCGGGTCGCCCGCGGTCCCGTAGGACCGGGATGGACCATTACTCGGCAGGGGTGCTCACGGAAAGGAACGGCCTCCTGATCGGGAGGCGCCCTTCACGATGGCCCGGCGGTCGAGCGTGGCGGACATCGTCCGTCGCAGCGCCTCTCGACCTCGGCAACGCCATTGCCAGCCAAGCGTGCCGACTGAGGGGTAGCGCTGTCAAGCCTCAGTGTTCCCCGCGCCGTGCCGAACGGAACCGGGCAGGCCGCCGGACGTGGCGCCTGAGCTGCAACCGTCATGCGCCGTCGTGAAGGGAGCGGTACCGGCTTGACGCGCTGCCGGGCCGGGCGCAGGGTGAGGTGCATCGCGCCTTCGACACCCGGAAGCAGCGATCGGTCGCACTCAAACGCCTCCCCGGTATCTGGCCGCCGATGAAGAGCTCACGACACGGTTCCAGGCGAACGACACGGTTCCAGGCGAGTCGACAACCACCGCCCCGGCTCCGGCGACCCCCATGCCATCCCATCGTCTGGGTCGCCGAGTCCCGTTCGAGATTGTCCTCAACGCGGTGCCGGTCGGTCTGGAACCGCGCCGGTGGAAGCCAGGCGGACAAGCGGTGCAGTATCGGCTTCAGCGGTGCGGCCTACATCGTCTCGGGATGGCGGGCGAATATCGAGCCACACGCAACGCCGACGACCTGACTCCTTGATTCCTTGATTCCGGCCTTGTTGCAAGAACGGCAAGTACCCAGCACGTCAGCGGGTAAGGTGTCACCAGCCTCTTCGCTCCCGCTCTCGCCGGGCCCCAGGGATCTGACCAAAGTCACTGAATCCGGTCGGTGAGCTGGGTTGATATGCCGAGCTGGACAAATCGGCTCGGGCCTGTTACACAGGCACTCGTGGTGTCGTCGTGGCGGGCTTGTCTGGTGGTCCGGCCGATCGTGGCAGGTGAGCTGGATCGGTTCAACGCGGAGCTGAACGTCTATCACTGGTTGGGTCATCGGCTTTCGGGCCGGGCGCTGCGCTACGTCGCGATGATCGAGGGTGAGTGGGTGGCGTTGGCTGGTTTCGGGTCGGCGGCGCTGGTCTGCACGGCGCGGGAGGGATTTTTGGGCTGGGACCCTGAGTTGCGGCTGCGCCGGCTCGGGTTGATCACCGGCAATCAACGGTTCTGCGTGCTCCCGGCCGGGCGGCGCCCGCATCTGGCCTCGGCGGTGCTCGGCGGGTGTCTGCGCCGCCTTCGGGCTGATCATCTGGAGGTGTGGGGGCAGCCGGTGCTGGCGGTGGAGACCTTCACCGACCCGTCCCGACACACCGGCAGTTGTTACGCCGCGGCCGGGTTCACCCCGATCGGGCCGACCGCCGGGTACGCCCGCAACCGCGGCACCAAGATCCGCCACGGGCAGCCGAAGGTGTACTGGCTGCACCCGCTGCACCGCCACGGCCTCACCATGCTGAGCGCCGCGTTCGACTCCCCCCTCACCCATCCTCGGCAAGGCAGGTCAGCACTGGACATGAACACCCTCGACATCGACGGGCCCACCGGGCTGCTGGCCGTGTTGGGTCAGGTACCCGAGCACCGCAGAGCCCGCGGAATCCGCCACCAGCTTGCGGCGTTGCTCGCGGTCGCGACCACGGCCGTGCTGTCCGGGGCGGACTCCTACGCCGCCATCGCCCAGTACGCCCGCACCCTGACCCAGCCCGCCCTGGTGACCCTGGGCGTCCGCCGCAACCAACGCACCGGCACCTATGTGGCCCCGTCCTACCAGACCCTGCGCCGCGCGATCCGCTCGGTCGACGCCCACGCCCTCGACACCGCGGCCACCGGCTGGCTCCACGCCCAGGTGACCGCCGGGCACCTGTCGACCGGGCAACTCACCCGGCTGATCATCGCCTTAGACGGCAAGGCCGTCCGCGGCGCCAAAGACGCCGCCGGCAACCAACTGCACCTGTTCGCCGCGCTGGTCCACCACGAAGCCACCGTCATCGCCCAGCACCCCGTCGACTCCAAGACCAACGAGCTCAGCGGGTTCATCCCACTACTGGACCAGATCGCCGAGCGCCACCAACCCGACCAGCACCACGACGACCACGCCACCACCACCGGCGACGGGGACGGGGACGGGGACGGGGACGGGGACGGGGACGGGGACGGGGACGGGGACGGGGACGGGGACGGGGACGGGGACGGGGACGGGGACGGGGTGAACGGTCCGGGCACGCCCGGGAAACTCCACGGTGTCATCGTCACCGCCGATGCGCTGCACACCCAACGCGCCCACGCCCGCTACCTGCGCGAACACGGAGGCGACTACGTCCTGATCGCCAAGGGGAACCAGCCCAACCTGTTCGCCGCCCTCGACGACCTGCCCTGGACCACCATCGAGGTCGGCCACACTGAAGAAGAGAAAGGACACGGCCGCCGCGACGTGCGCGTCCTGAAGATCATCGACTTGACCGACCCCACCCACAACCACCACCGGGTCCGCTTCCCCGGCGCCCGACAGGCCTTCCTGATCGAGCGCTACCGCCACTTCCCCGACGGCACCCTCACCGCCGCAGCCATCCTCGGGATCACCAGCCTCACCCCAGACCAGATCACCTCCGCCGACCTCGCCGACATCATCCGCGGACATTGGCACATTGAGGTGCTCCACCACATCCGCGACGTCACCTTCAAAGAAGACGCCTCCCGGATCCGCGCCGGCGCCGCCGCCCGCGTCATGGCCATCATCCGCAATATGATCATCAGCCTGCTCAAACGCGCCGGCTACCACAACATCGCCGAAGGACGCCGCGCAGCCGCCTGGGACCGCAACCGCCTCGCACTCGACATCCTCGGACTATGACCAAGGACACATCATGTGAACGGCATCACATATAGGCGACTTTGGTCAGGTCCCTG
>JBOHEP010000417.1:0-2936 GCA_050701075.1 Pseudonocardia sp.
TGGTCACCGAGCTGCGGTCACTGGGCTGGACCCGGCTGGTGGTGCTGGCGTCGTCCGACGATCCGTACGCCGTCCGGTCGGCCTTCCAGGCCGGGGCACAGGCCTATCTCCTCAAGTCCGCCTCGCCCTCGGTGGTGACCGACGGGGTCAAGCGGGTGCTGGACGGCGGCGTCTACGCCGACCCCACGGTGGCTCCGCTACTCGCCACCGGCACCCGCGTCCCGGGCACCGACAACACCCCGCGCGAGCTGTCGGCGCGTGAGGTGGAGGTGCTACAGCTGGTGGCGGACGGGCAGTCCAACAAGGAGATCGGCGAGGCGTTGAGCCTTTCCGCGCTCACGGTGAAGAGCCACCTGTCCCGGATCGGGCGCAAGCTGGGAACCGGGGACCGCGCCCAGATGGTCGCGCTGGCCATGCGCGCCGGGGTCATCCGCTGACACCGCACAGCCAACCCACGACGGACATCCGGTCAGGAGTGGAACAGACCCAGCCCGGTCCTGACCCGTCGGCGCCCCAACCGTTGCCGGCAGCCCAACCGTTGCTGCGGCCCGCCGACGGGCTCCCGGCGGTGGTGGTCGACCAGCCGGGTCTCCTCGCCGCCGCGGCCGCGTTCGCCGGCGGCCACGGCCCGATCGCCGTCGACGCCGAACGCGCCTCCGGCTTCCGCTACTCGCAGCGTGCCTACCTGGTGCAGCTGCGCCGCGCGGGTGCCGGCACCGTGTTGATCGATCCCATTCCCCTGGGCAGCGACCTGACCGGACTCGCTCCGGCGCTCACCGGGCCGGAGTGGGTGCTGCACGCCGCATCCCAGGATCTGGCCTGTCTGGCCGACGCCGGCCTGGTACCGCGGCGGCTCTTCGACACCGAGCTGGCCGGACGGCTCGCGGGCCTGCCGAGGGTCGGGCTCGGCCCGCTCGTGGAGCAACTGCTCGGGCTCCGGCTGGAGAAGGGCCACGGCGCCGCCGACTGGTCCCACCGCCCGTTGCCGGAGGAATGGCTGGTCTACGCCGCGCTCGACGTCGAGGTCCTGATCGAGCTGCGCGACGTGCTGGCCGCTCTGCTCGTCGAGCAGGGCAAACGCGAGTGGGCCGTTCAGGAGTTCGAGGCGGTGCGCACGGCCGGGCCACCGGCGCCGCGGGTCGAGCCGTGGCGACGGACGTCGGGCATCCACCGGATCCGCAGGCCTCGGCCACTCGCCGCGGTCCGCGCGCTGTGGGAGGCCCGCGACCGCCTGGCCGCCGAACGCGACATCGCACCGGGACGGGTGCTCCCGGACACCGCGATCGTCGAAGCTGCCGTAGCCGCACCCGACTCGGCCCAGGCCCTGTCCGCGCTGCCGGTCTTCCGCGGGCGCTCGCAGCGCCGGCTCACCACCTACTGGTTCGACGCACTGCGCAGCGCCGCCACCCTCGATGCCGCCGAACTGCCCAGCACGACCCCGTCCACTGACGGCCCACCACCGGTCGCCCGGTGGGCCGACCGCGATCCAGACGCCGCCGCCCGGCTCGCCGCGGCCCGCGCGGTCCTCGTCGAGGTCGGTCAACAACGGTCGGTGCCCGTGGAGAACCTGCTGCAGCCCGACCTGCTTCGCCGGACGTGCTGGACCCCCCCTGCCGACGGCGACGTCGCCCAGTCCCTCCGCGCAGGTGGCGCGCGGGAGTGGCAGGTCGAGCTGCTGGCCCCGCTGCTCGAACCAGCTCTGCGCACAACCTCCTGACCGACGGCCGGGGCATCGCCGTGGCGAGGGTCGACATGCTGATCGGGCGCGTCGTGGGCGAGGCCGACGGCGCGGGGAACTACGACGAGCCGGGGTCGTTGTTCGCCGAGAAGCAGCGCGAGGACTGGCTGCGGGACGTCCATCAGGTGGAGGTGGTCCGCTGGGTGCCACGCGAGATGCGCAACCCGCCCGCCCGAGAGCTCGTCGTCAAGCGCTTCCACCGGGCCCTGGCCCGTCGCCCTGTATAGCCGCCCCCGCCGCCCCCCTACGCAGTGCGACAGCGATCCGGCCACGAGCCGGCCTCGATTCCTGCTCCTACCCGGAAGGTGGGGTGGGCACCCTGGGCGCCGCAGCAGAAATCAGGCGCCCGACGAACCGGGTACCTGTTCCAGTGCGGAGGGTGGCCTGGCGTGGGCTGGAAGGTGGACCGTGACCGACAAACCCCCGCCCGGCACCGGCGCCGCATGTACCGCTCCCCGGTGGGCGAGCACCACAGCGCGCACGATGGAGAGGCCGAGTCCGGAGCCGGGGCTGTCGCCGGTACGTTCGACCGGACCGCGGCGGAACGGTTCGAACAGCTCATCCACCCGATCCCCGTGGATCGCCGGGCCGCTGGACACCACGCGCAGCTCCGCCGCCCCGTCCCGGATACCCGTGTACACCTCCACCCAGCCCCCATCCACGTTGTGTCGCACAGCGTTCTCCACCAGGTTGCTCGCGACCTGTTCCAGCAGCACCCGGTCGCCCGCGGTCGCCGCCGTCGCGGTCCGCGCCTGAACCCGAAGCCCCCGCCGTCCGACCTCGGGCCGGGCGGCCGCGAGTGCGGGCACCACGACGTCGGCCAGATCGACCGGACGCACCACACCCGGGTCCAGCGACGACAGCGCCTCCGTGCGGGCCAGCAGCAGCAGGCCCGTGATGAGATCGTCGGCGCGCCGGGTCGCCTCCCCTACGACGACCCCCATCCGGCGCAGCTCGTCGATGTCCGCGTCCGGATCGGACAGTGTGACGTCGACCTCGGTGCGCAGCACCGCCAGCGGAGTACGCAGCTCGTGGCTGGCGTTGGCGACGAACCGGCGCTGCGCGTCGAACGCGGCCTGCAACCGGTCCAGCATCGCGTCGAACCCGGCGGCGAGCTCGGCCACCTCCCCGCGGGCGTCGCGCAGGCCGGTGCGCGTGTCGAGCGACTCCGCCGAGAACCGCCGCGCCGTCGCCGTCA
>JBOHEP010000418.1:0-10615 GCA_050701075.1 Pseudonocardia sp.
CTCTGCTCGCCGCGGCTACGCCGAACAGCGACGAGATCGGGGCCGTACGGATCGCGATGGACGATCCCTACAGCGCCGGAAAGGCCCGGCTGCTGGCGTGGACGGCGGGCGCGCTGCGCTGCCGGGCAGTGATGCACGACATGTACAGCGGCAAGGTCGGGGCCGTCACGGTCCTCGGTTTCGCATCCGACCGCGAGCGCGTGGAGATGCTGTACACATCGCTGCTCCTGCAGGCATGCACCCAGCTCGTGCGGCAGCGCCCGCCGTGGCCGGGCGAGTCGGTCGCGGCTTATCGGCGGTCGTGGCTGCACGGTTTCGCCTGTGAGGTGCATCGCAGGCTCATCGCCGCCGAGGAACGCGCGGCCGAGCAGGCCACCGCTCCCACGCCCACAACGGGCACCGGCTCCGTGGCGCTGGTGCTCGCCGACCGGAGCCGCCGGGTCGACCATGCGTACGCCGAGGCGTTTCCACATCTCGGATCGGCCCGGCCGATCACGATGTCCGGCTCCGGGTTCGCATCCGGCGCCATGGCCGGGCGGCGGGCCGACCTCGGTCGCGGTGCGGTGGCACAGCGGTCGCCGCGGGCCCTGGGAGCCTGACATGCACAGATGCTGTTCAGACCGTCGGCGTTCGGGCCCGCGACTTTCAGGCCCGCAGCGCAAGCAACCCGTCCACGACGAGGTCCACCCGACTGGCCGCGACGTGCGGGCGCTCCACGATGTCGGGTACCCAACCCTCCAGGCGGGTGGCGAGCCCGCCCACGAGCCCGGCCCGCACCGCGCCGTGCACGTCCCAGGAGTGCACCGCCACCAGAGCCACTCGTTCGGCCGGTGTACCGACCTGTCGGCAGGCCCAGTCGTACACCCGCGGGGGTGGCTTGAACGACTGGATCTCCTCGGCGGACAACACGCCACGCAGGTAGCTGCGCAGGCCTGCCCGATCAAGAGCTGCGCAAGCCATGTCGACGTCGCCGTGGGTGAAGGCGTACGTCGGGATTCGGGCCCGGGCCAACGTCACCAGCGCGGGCTCCACGTCGCGATGCGGTGGCAGCTCGCGGAAGCCGGCAAGCACGTGGTCCAGCGCCTCGTCCGAGAGCTGGTCGTAGGCGGTGGTACGCAACGCAGCCCTGGCCACCTCGGCGAACGGCCGGGCCGTGCCGGCCAGGGTCAGCGCCATCCCGTCGCGCAGCGTACGGGTGAAGAACAGCTCCCACTCGTGGGCCGGGCGCCCCACATCGACGAAGCGCGACGCGAGTGCGTTGACCTGCAAGATCGTTTCAAACACATCGAAGAGCACCGCCCGGGGACGCCGGTCGGGTGCTCGACAGCGGACGAGCGAAGTTCCGGGCGCGCTCATAGCCGACCCCCCTCAGAGTCGTCTCAGCCGTGAATCCCGCCCCGCCGATATCGTTCCCCCTGGCAGGACAAGCGCCGATTCGCTGATGACCGACCAGGGCAACTTAAACGATCATCCCTGCTCATGGCAACGGAGTGGAGCCGATCGATTGCGGTGTGTAGCGCCGAACGGCGCGCAAGACGCGCCGAACGTGCAGCGCGCGCAGCGGGGTAAGCGCGTAGCCGGGATAGCTGGCCAGCCAGCTCGCGCTACCCAGGCTCACCGCGTCCGCGCCGGCCCAGAAGTACTCGCGGCAGTCGTCCACGGTGCGGACACCACCGGTGGCGATGATGGGCAGCGTCACCCCGGCCTCCCGCAGCTCCGACACCACCCGCAGGCCGATCGGCTTGATCGCCCGACCGGAGAGCCCTCCGTAACGGTTCGCCAGCCACGGGGTGCCGGTGCGCGGGTCGAGCCGCAGCGCCTTCACCGTGTTGATCGCGGTCAGCGCCGACACCCCGGCGTGCGCTGCCTGCTCGGCGCTGCGCAGATAGTCGTTGTCCGGGGAGAGCTTGAGGATCACCGGGTGGTTGCTGCGCGGCACGGCGTCGTCGAGCACGTCCTGAAGGATCGTGGAGAAGTCGAAGTTGACGTTGTGACAGCTCACGTTGAGCTCCACGGCAGCGATGTCACCGGCCGGCACCCGAGAGTTCACCCGGTCCACCAGCGTCACGAACTCCTCGGCCGAGAACCCGCCGAGAGAGATGATCACGCGCTGCTCGCGCGTGCGCGGGTAGTAGTCGCGCAGGTAGGCGTCGATGCCGACGTTGCACCAGCCGAAGGCGTTGATCCACCCTCCGTCGGCGCGACGCAACACCGTGCGATAGCGCCGCAACAGCCCGGGGAGCTCACGCAGTTCATAGTCGTCGCGGGTACTGAAGTGGCCCTCGCGAGGCTCGACGGTCAGCGTCCGGGTGGTCACCGCGCCGAACTCGGCCAGCGGTACGAACAGCGAGATCGGACTCATCCCGTAGGGAAGCAGCGGCGAGTTCGCCACCCCGTATCCGAGCAGGCTCGACGAGGTCACCAACCGGTTGCGGAGCACGATGTCGCCCAACCGGACGCTCTCGTCGCCGCGGGCGACCGGACGCCCCTGACCCCTCGCACGCAGCACGGACCCGATCCTACGTGCGCGCAAACGGAACAACCTGGCGCAGCCGACCTCAGGCGGCGCGGGCCGCCGCGTGCAGGGCGCGCACCCTGGTGATGCCGTCCACGGCGTGCCGGCCGTCGACGGCCTGGATCGCGAACATCGGGAGATACTCGTCGTCGGGCAGGTCCAGGCGCGCCCACGAGGCACCGTCCGGAAAGGCCACCCGCCGCACCAGCCCCCACGGGACGTACCGGGTGATGAGAATATTGCGCACCTCGATGCCCGCCGCGTCGGCACGCACCCGCGGCCGGGCCAGCAGCAGCACGCCGGCGGCGACGATCAGCCCCAGCACGATCATCGCGACCTGGTCGGCCACCCGGAAGTAGACACCGGTCGGGCTGTTGCGCAGCACGACGGCGATCGCCGTGAACAGCACCACCGTCACCACCGCGCCCACCCAGGCCACCCAGAGAACGCGGCGCGGGCGCACCACCACCGGACCGACGCCAACGGACCCGGTCACGACGACTTCTCGCTGACGCTCATCGCCGACGCGACCGGCGGTGCCGCGTTGAATGGTGACCTGGCGAGCTCGGTGCCGCACTGAACGGTGACCTCGCAAGCTCGGTCACGCCCGGCTCCGCAGGCCGTCGAGCACCAGCGCGGTGTGCACCGCGGCCAGGCAGGCCTCGGCGCCCTTGTCCTGCATCGATCCGGGCGCGCCCGACCGGTCGACGGCCTGGGCGAGGGTGTCGCAGGTCAGCACGCCGTTGCCCACCGGAGTGCGCTCATCCAGGGCCACCCGGGTGAGCGCGGCGGTCACCGCATCACACACGTACTCGAAGTGCGGGGTGCCGCCGCGCACCACCACACCGAGTGCCACCACGGCGTCATGGGTCCGCGCGAGCTCCTGGCACACCACCGCAAGCTCCACCGTGCCCGGCACCCGAACCACCGTGGCCACGGCGCCGGCCTGCTTCGCCGTCGCGACAGCGCGGTCGAGCAACATGTCCACCACGTCGGCGTGCCAGGTGGCGGCGGCGATGGCCACTCGCAACCCGGCCGCGTCCGGTACCTGTCCCGGGACCGGCCGCCCCTGTCCGCTCATGGCGTACGGCCCCGGCTCACAGCCCCGTTCCCCTCCGCCATCGCGGACGGACCGGGGCGCACATGATCACTGTCGCCGAGGTCGGGCAGGTCGTGGCCCATCCGGTCGCGCTTGGTGCGCAGGTACCGCAGGTTCTCCGGGTGCGCCCGGACCGGCAGCGGCACCCGGCCGGTGACGGTGAGCCCGTAGCCCTCCAGCCCGGCCCGCTTCCCCGGGTTGTTGGTGAGCAGCCGCATCGACCTCACGCCGAGGTCGACGAGGATCTGCGCGCCGATGCCGTAGTCGCGCCCGTCGGCGGGCAGACCCAGCGCGAGGTTGGCGTCCACGGTGTCCGCGCCAGCCTCCTGCAGCTGGTAGGCCTGCAGTTTGTGGAGCAGGCCGATCCCCCGGCCCTCGTGCCCGCGCATGTAGAGCACCACCCCGCGACCCTCGGTTGCCACGGCGTCCAATGCCGCGTCGAGCTGCGGGCCGCAGTCGCAGCGAAGCGAACCCAGCACGTCGCCGGTGAGGCACTCGGAGTGCACACGCACCAGCACGTCCTCGCCGGTGCCCGCCGGGGTCGCGACGTCGCCGCGGACCATCGCGATGTGCTCGATCCCGTCGAGCAGGCAGTCGAAGCCGTAGGCGACGAACTCGCCGTGCGAGGTGGGGATTCGGGCCTGCGCCACCCGCACCACGTGCTTCTCGAACCGGCGGCGGTAGGCGATCAGGTCGGCGATGGTGATCAGCGTCAGCTCGTGCTCGTCGGCGAACACCCGCAGCTCGTCGCCGCGGGCCATGTCGCCCTCGTCCTTCTGCGACACGATCTCGCACAGCGCCCCCGCCGGCGCCAGACCGGCCAGGCGGGCCAGGTCCACGGCCGCCTCCGTGTGCCCCGGCCGGCGCAGCACGCCGCCCGCGCGGGCGCGCAACGGCAGCACGTGCCCGGGCCGCACGAGGTCTCCCGGGCCGGCGCTCGGGTCGGCGAGCAGCCGGATCGTGTGTGCGCGGTCCGATGCGGAGATACCGGTGGAGATTCCGGCCTTCGCGTCCACGGTCACGGTGAAGGCGGTACGGAAGTTGTCGGAGTTGGTGTGGTGCATCGGTGGGAGGTCCAACCGGTCGCACTCGCCCTCGGTGAGCGCCACACACACATAACCGGAGGTGTAGCGCACCATGAACGACACCAGCTCCGGCGTCGCCATCTGCGCCGCGAAGATCAGATCGCCCTCGTTCTCGCGGTCCTCGTCGTCGACCACCACCACGGGCCTGCCCGCCGCGAGGTCGACCACCGCCCGCTCGATCGCCTCGAACCCGCCGACCCGGTCGGCCGTCGCCGCCGCCGCCCCCGCCTCACCGTTCACCGTTCCCCCGTCCGATCTGCCCATCCGCCGGCGAACTGTCCTGAGCCGCTGACGGGAGGTATCCGCCGATCAGCCGCTCGACATACTTCGCGATGACGTCCACCTCCAGGTTGACGGTATCCCCAGGACGCCGGCTGCCGAGTGTGGTGTGCGTCAACGTCGTCGGGATCAGCGCCACGGTGAAGCCGTCGTCGTCGATACCGGCCACGGTCAACGACACCCCGTCCACCGCGATGGAACCCTTCTCCACGACGTACCGGGCGAGGTCGACCGGAAGCCGGAACCGCAGCTCCTCACTGCGCTCGCCCGGCGTGCGGGACGCCAGCGTGGCCACCCCGTCCACGTGTCCCTGCACGATGTGGCCACCGAGACGCCCACCGGCCGGCACCGCCCGCTCCAGGTTCACCCGGGCCCCGGTGGCGACGCCGGACAGGCTCGAACGGGCCAGGGTCTCGGGGACCAGCTCCACGGTGAACGTGCCGTCGGTGCTGCCGTCGCGGTCGGTCACCGTCAGACAGACGCCGTTCACCGCGATCGAGTCGCCGTGCCGCGCGTCAGCGGTGACCACGGGCCCGCGCACGGTGAGCACCACGACCTCGGCACTGCCGCGAACGTCGAGGACCTCGCCGACCTCCTCCACGATCCCGGTGAACATCAACCACTCCTTGTGTCACGCGCCCATCGATGCGCCGAGGCTTGCACCACCTGCTTGCGCAGCGCCTGCACGGCGCGGGCAGGGTCATCGGCGCCGTAGACAGCGGAGCCGGCGACGAAGCAGTCGACCCCCGCCTCGGCCGCGGCCTCGATGGTGTCGGCGCTGATCCCCCCGTCGATCTCCACGAGCAGCGTGAGATGCCCGGTGTCGACCAGCCGCCGGGCGGTGCGCACCTTGTCGAGCACCTCGAAGATGAAGCTCTGCCCCCCGAACCCGGGTTCGACGCTCATCACGAGCAACGTGTCGTAGTGCTTGAGGATGTCGACGTAGGGCTCGAGCGGCGTGCCCGGCTTGATCGACAGCCCGGCCTTCGCCCCGGCCGCGCGCAGGTTCTTGGCCAGCGCCACCGGGTCGGCGGCGGCCTCCACGTGCACGGTGACATTGTACGCGCCCGCCTCGGCGTAACCGATCGCCCAGCGGTCCGGGTCCTCGATCATGAGGTGGCAGTCCAGCGGCACGGCCGTGGCCTTGAGCAGCGACTCCACCACCGGAAGACCGAGTGTGAGATTCGGCACGAAGTGCGCGTCCATCACATCGACATGTATCCAGTCCGCCCCCGCTCCGGGCTCGCCGGTCACTGCGGTCGCTTCTTCGGCCAGCCGCGCAAAATCGGCCGAAAGAATGCTGGGGGCGATCATCGGGTGCACGATCGGAGATTACGCCCGGCCGGTTCTGTCGGTGTCCACCGGTTCGGTGCTCCGTACCTCGACCTTGCGGTCGCTGGTGGACGTCGTCGGATTGCTCGGCGACGGCCTCAGCTTGATCATGCTGCTCAGCTCCGGCCGATGCCACGATCGTCGACCAACCGGCAGCGACGAGCCGGCCCCGCCAGATGGATCGGCGGGGCCGGCTCTGCTCACTCATCGGTGGGGCATGGTGCGGCTCTCGGGTCAGAAGCCGATGTCGATGGCGTCGGCGTCGCCACCGTCGCCACCACTGGCGGCGGCGTCGGCGTCGTTGTCCTGGTTGCCACCGACGTTGACGTTGCCGGCGTTCACCGCGACCGCGTTACCACCGTCGCCGCCACTGCCGCCGGCGGCGATGTTGTCGCCCCCGTCGAAGTCGAAGCCGAAGTCGGCCGCGACCGCGTCGCCACCGTCGCCGCCGCTGGCGTCGGCGTCGGCGTCGTTGGTCTGGTTACCGCCCAGGTTGACGTTGCCGGCGTTCACCGCGGTGGCGTTGCCACCGTCGCCACCGCTGCCACCGAAGGCGAAGTTGTCCCCGCCACCAAACCCGAAGTCGACCGCTGCCGCGTCGCCGCCGTCGCCACCACTGGCGTCGGCATCGGCGTCGTTGGTCTGGTTACCGCCCAGGTTGACGTTGCCGGCGTTCACCGCGGTGGCGTTGCCACCATCGCCACCACTGCCACCGACGGCCAGGCTGTCCCCGCCACCGAAGCCGAAGCCACCTGCCAGGGCGCTACCACCGTCGCCACCGCTGGCGTCGGCGTCGGCGATGTTGGCCTGGTTCCCACCGAGGTTGATGTTGCCGGCGTTCACCGCGGTGGCGCTGCCACCGTCGCCGCCCTCGCCACCGACGGCGAGGTTGTCCCCACCGAACGGGTTGAACCCGCCCGCAGCCGCGCCGCCACCATCGCCACCACTGGCGTCGGCGTCGGCGACATTGGCCTGGTTCCCACCGAGGTTGACGTTGCCCGCGTTCACCGCGACCGCGATGCCACCGTCTCCACCCGCGCCACCCGCGGCCAGGTTGTCCCCACCGAACGGGTTGAACCCGCCCGCAGCCGCGCCGCCACCATCGCCACCACTGGCGTCGGCGTCGGCGACATTCGTCTGGTTTCCACCGAGGTTGACGTTGCCGGCGTTCACCGCGGTGGCGCTGCCACCGTCACCGCCGCTACCGCCCACCGCGAGGTCGTCGATGTCGTAGTTGCCGTCGAATCCGGGGGTACCCATCATGTTCTCCTGAGGTCGTCGCCGGTACTTCGTCCGGCTGCCGGTCGCCGGACGACTGGTTGATCCGGCATGAGCTAAAACATAGGGATCGCGACGGCCCCTGCCATCCGGGGTGCCGCCTGCACGTCCATCCGACCGATACCGGGATCGGGCGGTTCGGGAGCATCGTAATAGGGGATTTTCCCCATACCTGCGGTCGGGGTGAACCGCGAGCGGGATCCGGTCGTGTTGGCCCGCTACCCCGCCTCGTCGGCCACCGCGCCGAACGGGCCTCGAGGCACAGCAGTTGCTTGATCCCAACCGGTGGAAGCAATCGATCTTGGTGTAGGTCGTCGGTGACACCGAGCCGACGAGGAGCACCGGGTGGGCGTGCGCAGGATGTTGACCGAGGTCGATCGGGAGGAGATCTCCCGTGGGATCGCCGAGCAGGCCGAGGGCCGGGTGATCGCGGAGCGGATCGGGCGGGACCCGAGTGTGGTCTGCCGCGACATCGCCGGCCACGGCGGCCGGGCCCGGTATCGGGCGACGGTGGCCGGGTGCGCCGCGGCGGTGTGCCGGTCCAGGTCGAGGATCCGCAAGCTCGACGCGGACCCCGGCCTCCGCGAGCGAGTGCTCGAAAAGCTCCGGGCCGGGTGCTCTCCGGATCAGGTCGCGGGCCGGTTGCGCCACGAGCACGGCGGTGACCACGCTGAGCGGGTGGCCGACACGGTGTCGCACGAGGGCGATCTACACGTGGATCTACGCGCTTCCGAAGGGGGAGCTCGTGCGGGAGGGGGATCCTGCTGCGCTCGGGGCGGATGAAGCGCGGTCCCTCGCGGGCGTCGCTCCAGTCCCGGGGCGCGGATCGTTGGGCATGACCAGCATCGACGCCTGCCCGCCGGTCGCCGTGACGCCACCACCACCGCCGACGCCCTCATCGGTTCGGTCGCGTACATGCCCTCGCAGCTGGTCAAGACCCCCATTCACCGTGGGAACGCGGCACGAACGAGAACACCAACGGGTCGCTCCGCGAGTACTTCCCCAAGGGGCACCGAGATCACCGACGACCAGGCCTACCTCGACCTCGTGGCCCGCGAGCTCAACAACCGGCCACGGCGTGTGAGGACCAGCGGGCTCGGATCGCGACCGGTCGGGCGAAGACCCGCCGCCGGGTGTGGGAGCTGATCGAGGCCCGCCACGGCGCCATCCCACCCTCGCGGGACGCCGAGGCCTAGTTCGTCATGGGCAGGAAGCGCAATAATCCTTTTGGGCGATTGCTACTCTAAGTGCGCAGGAGGACGTTCCCTTGCGGCGTCATGAGCACGATGCCACAAGGCCGTACTTCCGGGGGATGCCAGCAGAGTGCGCCGGCTTGAACGCGGCTCCGTGGCCACGTTCTGGTGCGATGAAGTAGGGGGAGAGCATGACGCGTTTCCAGCCCGAGGGCGAGATCTCCGACGAGGCGCAGCTGAGCTGGGGCGCCACCAACGCGCCCGAGGCGAGCTCGCGGACCGACGACATCTGGTTCAACGACCCGCAGTGCGGGTGGGCGGTGAACAGCAACGGCCAGATCCTGCACACCGAGGACGGCTTCGCCACCTGGCAGGAGCAGCTCCACGACCCGGACGTCTACTTCCGCTGCATCGGCTTTGCGTCCGCTACCCGAGGTTGGGTCGGGACGCTGACGGCGGGCAAGCGGCTGTTCGAGACCACTGACGGGGGCACGACCTGGACGAACGTCACCGATCTCCCCCCGCTGGCCCCGTCGGCGGTCTGCGGCCTCTCGGTCGTCGACCCCTCGGTCGTCTACGCCTCGGGCACGAACTTCCCGAACCGACCAGCGGCCATGATGCGCACCGTCGACGGCGGGGCCACCTGGCAGGCCTGGGACATGTCGGCACACGCCACCCTGCTGGTGGACACCTACTTCACCGACGCCGACCACGGCTGGGTCGTGGGCGGGCAGGCGAGCGTGGCCAATCCGACGCGCAACGACGTGCGCGCCGTGGTGCTGCGCACCGAGGACGGCGGCGCGACGTGGGTCAACAAGGTCGCGTCCCTCAGCGCCGTGCTCCCGCTCGGCGAGTGGGGATGGAAGATCCAGTTTCTGGATCACCAGGTCGGTTACGTCGCACTGGAGAGCTTCGTGCGCGGCGCCATCCTCAAGACCACCGACGGCGGCGACAGCTGGACCCGCATCGACATCAACGACCCGCAGGGCAACGCCAATCTCGAGGGCGTCGGTTTCGTCGACGAGAGCACGGGCTGGGTCGGGGGCTGGGGTTCGGCCTCCTTCCAGGAGGGTTTCAGCAGCGCGACCACCGACGGCGGCACCACCTGGCAGGACGCCAACGAGATCGGTCGGTTCATCAACCGCTTCCGCTTCCTCGGCGATCCGGTCACGGTCGGTTACGCCTCGGGACGCACGGTCTACCGGTACTCCGCGGAGCCGGCGGTGGCCCGCACGGCCGCGGTCGCGGCCGCGCAGCAACTGCGTTTCCTGACAGACAACGCACCGAGCCGAAGCGACGTGCCACTGCAGCTCGCGGCCACCGTTCCCGACGGCGCCGGGCGGCTGGCCGTCGACGTCTGGGATCGCTTCGGTGAGCACGTCCGCCGGGTGCTCGACGATCCGGGGCCTGCGGCGGGACCGCGCACCGTTGAGTGGGACGCCACCGACGACGCCGGCCGGGCACTGGCCGGCAGCTTCCTCCTGCGGGTGACCGTGGACGGCCGCTCGGAGAGCCAGATCGTGCACATCACCAGCTGACCGGGGTCGACCGACCGAGGGGATGGACTCATGGCGACGATGGCCGAGCTGCGCAGCCGCAGCACCGCGCTGTTCACCGAGCTACTCGCACCGCAAGCGGCGACCCCGGGACCCGCCGCTGCGCCAGCACGCACGTTCCGCTGGTTCGACCCTGATGACGCCGCGGAGACCGTCGCGCTCGCGGCGCAGCTGGCGATCGTCAGCGGCGCCGCGGGGGGCGCGGAGGACGGGCTCGAACGGGCTCTCGACCTCGCCGAGACCCGGGCCACCGAGCTGCCACCGGCGCTCGTCGCCCA
>JBOHEP010000419.1:0-7818 GCA_050701075.1 Pseudonocardia sp.
TCACGGCCGCGCGGGCCGAGCCAACCGCCCTGATGGACCGCCTGCGGCGGGGGCCTGTCGGCCCTTGGCTTAACACGGCCGGTCTCAGCGTCAAGGGTGCTCCGCTGCGCTGCGCATCGCTGCGCGAGGGCCTCCGGCCGCCCTTGACCCTGAGCCTCGCCGGCCGTGTTGGGACGCCTTACGGCGGCGGGGAACACAGCGCCCCGCCACCCCAAGGGGACGGGCCGACAGGCCCCACACGACCGGGAGGCCAGCATGACCACCAGAACCACCACACCGGGGACCGTCGGGCGGTTCGTCGACCCGGACGACCTGATCTGCCAGCGCTGCCGCGAGCACGCGGTCGAGCTGTCGACGGCCGGGCGCGGCGAGCGGTCGGGGTTCGTGCACCGGGACGGGTCGGCACTGTGCGGCACGCAGTCCGGGCGGACCGTCGAGCCGGTCGAGGTGACCCGGTGACCGGGCCGGCCGGAGCGGCCACGGTGGCTGGGGCGGTGTCGAGCGTGGTTGACGCGGACGTGTCAACGGCGGGTGGGCCGATCAGCGCGCCGATGGTGGCCGCGCTGGAGGGAGCGTGGGCGGCGATCCAGGCCCGGCACCCCGAGATCCCGGCTGTGGTGATGGTGCTCGGCGCCGGGACGATCGGCGGGCCGGGTGGGCTGCGGCTGGGGCACTTCGCGGCAATGCGATGGGCCGACCCCGACCAGCAGCCGGGCGGCGGCTCGGGAGAAGTGGAGGCACCCGACGGCGGGCCCGCGCGGCTGCCGGAGGTGTTCGTCGGCGGGGAGGGCCTGGCCCGCGGCCCGGCCGACGTCCTCGGCACGCTGCTGCACGAAGCCGCGCACGCGCTCGCGCACGTTCGGGGTATCAAGGACACCTCCCGGCAGGGCCGCTGGCACAACGCCCGGTTCAAGGCCCTCGCGGAGGAACTTGGGATCGAGGTCACCAAGGACGACCGCATCGGCTGGTCCCCGACCTCCATCCCCACAGCCGCCCGCGAGACCTACGCCGAGGTGATCGCCGAACTCGGGCGGGTGCTGCGCCTGCACCGCTCCGCCGAGATCACCGGCGGAGGCAGCAAGAAGCCCAGCCCTCCGCCGTGTGTGTGCGGGTGCGGGCGCCGGATCCGGGTCGCCCCGTCCGTGTTCAAGGCCGGCCCGATCACCTGCGGCCTGTGCGGCGTGGACTTCACCCCTGACCGACCCGACGACGGTGACCAGGACGAGGGCGCGCAGGACGAGGGCGACGAGAACCAGGACGACCGTTGAACATCCCCTTGGCTGACAATCGCACCTTTGAGGCTCAGGTCGCCGGCCCATGCTGCAGCTCCAGATCGCCAAGTGCCACAAGATCGGCGGGCGGGCCCGGAACGACTACGGCCGACGTCTGGTGGCCAAGGACGCCGGCGACGTCTTCCGGCTGTTGCCCGAGAACGACGTGCGTGACGTCGCGCGTCGGGCTCGAAGGCTGCTGGCCGACCCGCGCTCGGCTGCGTCGATGACCCAAGGCATCGACTACCTCAACGAGCTGGTCAGCGCCCCGGGCCGGCGGGGGATCTCGATGGCCACCGAGGCGTTGAGCATCGACGTCGACCCCGACGAGATCACCACTGTGGTCCCGGCGTACGTGGCGTCGCTGTTGCGCCTCATCGTCGCAGGAGGCCTGCACGGGGCCCCAGCGCCGGTAGGACCTCGTTGGCCGGAGGGGTGCTCACGAGGTCAGAAGAACTTGCTCGGCAGCCCAGCATCGCCCGCTGGCCAGCCGCGGAGTCCTCGCCCGCTCAGCAGGCGGGCCTGCGGTGCTGGCACGGGGCTTGCACCGGTCCTAGCAGTGGCCTAGCAGGTTCTAATCTAAGGGTCCCGCTCGCCCGGTAAGTCGCTGAAGCCGGGCCCGCAACGTTCCGCGCCTCGCTCTGCCACTCTGAACTCATGACAGCGACCACCGACCGGGGGAGCCCTTCGGCAACCCGGCTCGATCAGCCCCCTGCCCCGGTCGGGCGCCAGAAGAGCATCGCCGCTCTCCTAGGGGAGACCAACCGGGGGATCGTTCCAATCAGGAACGAGTTTGTTCAGCGAGGTCACGGCAAGGCGACCAAGCCCGGTCCACTCTGCCAGTTCCTTCGTGCGCACGACGAGCGCGGCCTGGAGGGCTATCTCTTCGTGCACGCGATGGCAAGTGCCTCCGAGCCGTACAACTGCGTGCTGCCGTCCGGCGTCTGGGTGCGGGTGCTCGGCCTCGCGGAGGACGCCACCATGACCTCGGCCCGCGGCGCGGCGTCGAAGATCATGAAGCGGCTTGCGGATCGGAAGCTGATCGCCCGCGGCAGGACCAAGCGCCGCGCCGACATCAGCCTGCTGCGTGAGGACGGCACCGGCGAGCCCTACCACCGCCCGCTCGGTCGGACTCGCGGTGAGCGCTGGCTCCAGCTTCCCCACGCCTACTGGACCGAGAATCACTACGAGACGCTCAGCCTCCCGGCCAAGACGATGTTGTTGATCGCGCTGACGCAGAACGACCGCTTCAAGCTCCCCGAGGAGCGTGCACCCGCCTGGTACGGGGTGTCGCCCGACTCTGCCGGCGATGGGCTTCGTGAGCTGGTCTCCAAGGGCTTCCTCAAGCGCGACTTCGTCTGGGAGGAGGACATTCGCGCCGACACCGGTTGGACCAAGCGCCACCTCTACACGCTACTCGGGTCCTTCTCCAAGGCCGAGCGCAAGAAGGCGTCGAACATCCGCAACGCCGACGAGAACTCCGACATCGTTGATCTTGACGACATCCAGGAGGGACCGTGAACTTCTCCTGGTTGGCTCCCCTAGCCGACGCATCCCTGCCCTACGTCATCGTGGTCGGAGCCGTTGCCTGCACCTACTTGGGGCTCGTCACCCTCGCCGCGGTGCTCGCCTCGGTGCACTCCGACCCCGACCGTCGTCACGACGCGCGGAAGGTCTTGGACCTCCTGCTCAGGGCGGGCCGGGGCCAGCGGCGCCGCTGAGCCAGTTGTCGGGCCAGTTGCCGGGCCACTGGTAGCAGACCACGGGGAAGGGGTAGTAGGGCCCCAGCGTGACCTGGGCGGCGTGGGGGTCTGTGTGCACGCCGACCCGGACGCCGTCGGTGTCTCCGGTCTCGACCATGGCGATCAGGATGCCCCGAGCGCTCCACATGGCCTCGTCGCTCAGCACGGCCACGATGCCGGCTGGGCCCGAGGCCACTCGAAGCTGGTCTTCCACACTCCGGAGTATTTCGACTCCCGTGGCCCGGGGGAGTCGGGGTCAGGCTTCTGGCCTACTCCGAGCCGATCTCGTACCAGGCCAGCTCGCGCTCGGGTTCGTCGAGGTACCAGGCGTAGGTGTCAGCTGCGATGTCCTTGAGCCGCCGCTTGGCCGAACTGCTGCCTCTGGAGCCGAACGCGCTCAGGAACCGCACCGTCTGGACCGGGATGCGGTGGTCCTCGGCCCAGCGCAGGAACGCTCGCCTGCGATCTTCGTCGATCTCGCCGTCGGTCTCGACGGCCTCGACGATCCAGAACGTGGCTGGCGACGTCCCGAGGTCGACCAGGAGCACGTCGGGCAGCAGGGTCGACACGAGGCCAGCGTTGGTGAGCTCGACGGCCACGATGCGCCGCGTCTGCTTCGGCGCGGTGGTGCGCTGGGCCAGGATGGCGGGCGCGTCGAGGATCATCACCGTTCGATCGCTGGCGCTGCGGAGCCTGAGATAGCGCAGCCCATCGCGAACCGGGTCGCGGTGGAGCCGGCCACCGTCGATGTCGGCAGCCCACAGCACCGGGGCCCGATCCGGCCCGGGCTCGGACCACAGGTCTTCTCGGCGCCGGTTCCACACCAGCGGCCCGGTCGAGACTCGCCAACCGGCACTGGCCAGCGTCAGGGGCATTACCGCCGAGGCCGCGGCGATATGGGCGTCATCGGAGCGGCGCGGGAGCAGCCAGGGCCGACCGCCGCGGGGGGACTTCACGCTGGCCACCGAGCTGAGGTGGCCGTTCGACGTCGACACCGCGGCCTTGCGGGCCTTGGTGCGGGTGAACGTGGCCAGACACGTCTCCTGCAGCACCCCGGTGAAGACACCGTCGCGCTCGGCAACGAATGTTATCTCGCGCAGCGGCGCGGCCTGGCCCATCTCGTGACGGAGGCTGGAGAAGTAGCGCCCCGCGGTGAACGATGTAGGAACCAGCGCGGACAGCACGCCCTTGTCGTCGAGTGACTCCAAGCCCGCGGCCAGGAACAGGCCGTAGAGGTTGGCGTGGCCGTAGAGGAACGGCGCGAAGCGCTCGCGCTCGGCGGGGTCGAGGCGCACCCGCCCATACGGCGGGTTCATCACCACCGCCCGCGCTGGCCGGCCTGACGGAGCGAGGCCATCGCCCACGGTGGCCAGCACCGGTAGCGGTCGACGTCGACTCGCGGGCACCGCAGCGAGCACCGGCAGCGCCTCGGCCGCGAGCACCACGTTGGCCAGCCAGACCGCGGCCGGATCGGCGTCGACGCCCTCGATCACCGAGGCCAGGTTGGCCAGGGTCAGCTGCGGATCGGTCCGTCGCAGAGCACCGAGGTGCTCTCGCAGGGCAGGCAACAGCAGCGCGCCGGCACCACAGGCGGGGTCACGGACAAGCCCGGTGAGGCGCCGTGGGGGAGCGGTGTGGCCCAGCGCCCGCCTGGTCATGTCCCAGAGCTGGCCTGCGAGGTCGACCGGGGTGTAGTGCCGGCCGTGGCGAGCACGGACCTGAGGGGTGAGCGCGGTGGCGTAGGCCACACCGATTTCGGTGGCGCTGGTCAGAGCGCCGACCGCGGGTGATCCGGCAACCTCAAGAAGGACCGGCATCGGAGCCGCGAGCGCCTCGGCGACGTCGGCCCACCGGCCCGACAGCCCAGCTGCGCTGGCCCGGGCGTGCCACCACACTGGTACTGCAGCCAGCACCGCCGCGGCCTGGTCGGGGATCTCGATGGCCGTACTGGCGCCGGTGACATCGATGCGCGAGCCCCGAGCACCCAGCTCGCGGGCTGCCGTGCTCATTGGTGGCACCTTGATCGACTCATCACCATAGATCCATCACCTCGCGCGGCCCGAGCCACGCACAGGGCGAGCAGAACTGATGTTGCATGCGCTGCCTCACCCACGTCGCGCAGCGTGCCACAGCCCCACGACCGTTCTGGCCATCGCGCCTCCGGTCGGCACCGTGGCGCGACGAGCGGTCGGACGAATCCACACCACCGGCCGGGCCCGCTGGCGGCGCGCATGGACTCTTCGCCGACTTCGTCCGGGAGACTGAGGCTTCTCTTGATCTCGACGAAGGGCTCAGGGAGGTCTGTCCGGGTAACCTCTTCGAGCGACTCACCAACGCGCTCACGGAGGGGATCGACATCGACGCTGGTCTTGCCGAGGTGCGGGCTCGGGCCGTGGCCAACCGCCGCCGGGAGGGCGAGAGGAGTGAATGAGGCTGGTCCGGTGACGTTCTCAGCCGTGTCGGCACGGCCAGCAGCGCGGTATGCGCATCGCTCAACCGCTGCCGGCGAGTACCTCACTGTTCCGCAAGGCGACGCAGCATGTTCGCCAGCAGGATCACCGAGTCAGCCGCGATACCCGCCTCGGTGCGGGTAGGCGTTTCGGAGTGCTTCACCTGGTGAGCGAGCGCGATGACCCGCCGGGCCAGACCGCGCAGCTCCTCGTTCGGCTTGCCCGGCAGAGCGTCCTCGATGTAGCGCTCAAGACGCTGCTTCGACTTGTCCACCGGCGGTTCGATCTCGCCCGGCCGCAGGTGTCGGGCGGCGTCGTAGACAGTCCTACTGAGAGCCTCGATGACGCCCATACAGTGCGTTCCGACAGCCCGATAGTCCTGCGGCGTGGTCGAGGAGTCGAACCGCCGGCGCAGCTCGGCAATCTCGTCGTCGACCTTCGGCCAGCCGGTCTTGGATCTCGGCGATACCGGCCGCGCGAGCGGCTCGCCCGCGGCCTCTTCGAGACGGATCAGTCTCAGCCTGGTCGGGCCGAAGATCTCCTCGACCATGTCGCGGCGGGCCTGCCACGAGCCGTAGCCGTCGTTCTTCAACCAGTACGACTTGAACGTCTTGAAATTCCGAAATGGCACCTTGATCGGCACTGCGAGCCGGATGGTCAGGGCCTCGATCGTCCGCAGCACCTCTTCGATCTCGCGGTCGTCGAGGCGCTCGCCACCGCCCGTGCCAAAGGCTTCCAGCTCCTCTTGTGCAAGGTCAAGCAGTCCGAGCCCGGCGGACGCGTCCGCGTGGCCTTCGACCGTGCGCTCACGCAGCGTCTTGACGAGGTCGATATCGAGTATCGTTGTGGAGATCCCGTCGCCCCAAGGTGAGTGCCCAATCTCGTCGCGGAAGAAGTCGCTACTGCGCATCGAGATGCATCGTCCCTGATAGCCCGCCAGCCTGCGTCGCGACCTTCGGACGCAACCCCGCGGGCCGGTTGTCACCGACGGGTTTGCTTCGGCACGGGCGTCAGTGCGGCGGCCGGCACTGCCACGAGGGTGTGGAACACCACGGGGGACCCGTCGTCGTCGTAGAGCCGGAAGTCGACGAGGCCGACCCACCGGCCGTCAGTCGCGCGGCGCCACTGGCGGAGCTGGCCCAGCACTTGCCCGGACAGCACGAGCCGGCCCTGCCCGTAGTCGGGCATCACCTGGCGGCCGTCGGCGGCGGCCGGGGAGTGCGGGTAGAGCTGGTCCAGATCCACCCAAACGGGCTTGTAGGGCTCGGTCTGCGGCGGCTTGGCCGTGAGGTCAACGCCCCACCACGCCATGTGCGTCCCCTCCCCGGGCATCGATGCAGCGGGGTGGTTCGCGACCCGCCACACTCGCCCGGGGAAGTCGAGCGAGTCGTCATCATCGCGGTTCGCTCCCGCCCGCGCCATCGGATGTTGCCCTCGTCATCCAGCCCGGGGACGACATCGGGTACCGGGCGGCGTCGCCGGTGCGAAGGCCGAGCATCCGGCCGCCGGAACTCAACGGCGCCGGTTCGCGCTCACGGCCGCGCGGGCCGAGCGAACAGCCCCGATCGACCGCCTCCGGCGGGGGCCTGCCGGCCCTTGGCTTCGCACGGCCTCACTCGCTGTCAAGGGTGCTCCGCTGCGCTCCGCATCGGCTCCGCCGACGGCCTGGCGGCCGCCCTTGACAGCGAGCCTCCACGGCCGTGCCGGGTCGCCTTACGGCGGCGGGGGAAACAACTCCCCGCCACCCCAAGGGGACGGGCCGACAGGCCCACCAGCAGCCGGGAGGCCAGCATGACCGCACGAACCAGCCGCACGACCCAGCAGCCGACGACCCAGCCCGCCGCGCAGGCGCGGATGATCCCGGCGGGATCGGTCGTGATGAACGTGGTTGTCCGGGTCGCGGGCACGGTGCCGACCCGTCTGGACCTCACCCACGTCGGCACGCCGGAGCAGCGGCTCGGGATGAGCCTGGGGACGGTCCTGGTCTACCTCCGATCGGGGATCACCGCCCGCGCGGTGGCCGAGGCGTGGGGACGAGCGTCCGGGCTGGGCCGCTCCCTGCCGCCCGCGCTGGCCGGCCGACGGCCGCTCGTGGTGGGGCCCTCGACGATCGGGGCGCTGGTGCAGCTCGCCGGTATCCCGCAGACCACCGCCGTCCTGGTGCCCGCGCACGACGGGCCGGGCGCCCCGCAGATGCTGCGGATCGGGGTCGGGCCGATGACCTGGGAGGTGTGCGACGCCAACGCCTACACCTCGCTTCTGCGGGCGTGGCGTCAGGCCGCCCGGCTGATCGAGGACAACCCCGGCGAGGACGACGACCACGGGTAGACCGCCCGTTGTGGACAACTCGGGGCG
>JBOHEP010000420.1:0-21072 GCA_050701075.1 Pseudonocardia sp.
AGCAACAGAGGCGAACTCTCGTGCTCGAAGCAACAATGCAGGGCCCCTACCAGCAGCTCCCAGCGTCAGACTGAGTCACGGCCTCAAACCGAGGCGCCAAGCAAGCACGACGTCACAGGCAGCCACAGGCCCCATTTTCAGCCCGGCACGGGCGCCCCGCCAGGGGCACTCACGGCTGAGTAGGCGCGGGCAACCTCGATCGCGTGGCGGACGCAGCGCTCGACAGGCAGGCGGGTCGTGTCGAGCCGCGGGCCGACGTCGACAGCGATCTGGACGTCGCCGAGTTCCATCGCAGTGGCGACGCGGTGGATGTCGACGTTGGTCGGGCCGAAGGCGGTCCACATGTGGTTGGCGTCGCCACCGAGCCGGCGCGCGGTGTCGCCAGCCGCGGTGAGGAAATCGCGGGTCGTCTCGCGATCGTCCATCCGTGAGGACGCCATCGCGCCGGCGAGGAACAGCGAGCCGTACACGGAGAGCATTCGGTCGTCGGCTTGGGGGAGCGCGGGCGCGAGGTAGTCGGCGGCTGCGGTGGTCAACTGCACGGCCGCGCGGTAACGGCCGGTGGCGAGCAGGGTGTGCGTGACGGACCGGAACAGTGATCCCGTCACAGCCTCGTCTCCCGACCGCTGCGCGGCAGCGAGGCCCCGGTCGGACGCGTGCCACGCGAGTTCTGCCTCGCCGAGCTTGGTCAGGACCGACGCGGCGGCCTGGTAGGTCATAGCAAGGTGGGCCTGAGCGCGAAGGCCGGCGTCGCCGTCGAACCCGTCGGCCGCCCGCAGTGCGTAGGCGAGCAGGAGTGGCGTTCTGGCAGTGACGTAGCCGTATCGAGATGCCTGATACGCGTCGAACACTGCTGCGACATCCCGCTCCAGTGCGTCAAGCGCCGGCGGCTCGGGTCGGCTCGCGTCGCACGAGTATCGGGGTCAACTGGCGATAGTCGGTCAATGCCGCTCGGAGTGCCAGAATGGTACTCGTACCGTTCTCGCTGCTCCATTCGAGCGACGTAGGCTCGCCAATGAGGTCACCGAGAGCAACGTCGAGCGCATCGGCCAGCTTGCTGATGACGGACAGCCGGTCGAGTTCCGCGCGATTGTTCTCGATCTTGCTGAGCCAGTCCTCGGTGCGTCCGACCAGGCCAGCCAGCACTTCTTGGGACAGTCCGCGACGTCGCCGGTGAAGGGCGACGCGTTCGCCGATGGTTATGGAGTAGGTCATGCCGCGCATGGCAACACCTTCCCCCGCGTCCCCGATCGGACCCCAGGGTGACCCGCAAAGTCGTTCGCCCTGGTCAGCGCGTTGTTGTGTGGCTGGGGAGTGACCGTGCTGGGCTGAGCGCTCGGGGGGGCCAGCCGGGATGGCTGCCGTCTCGGATGCAGCGGGTGTCACGTCCGTGGCCACTGACGGGTCGCGGTAGGTGGCTTTGCGTGATCACGTGGGCGGGGGTGGGGATCGTCGCGATGTGATCACATCGCCGGGGTGCGGGCGTGTCGTCGCGGGGGTGGGCAACGGGGCCCGCTAGGACGGGGACTGTCGAGTTCGCCTGTCCCGGGAGGCCCCGTTGCGGTCCGATCCTTGCATGCCCGTTGTGTCCAGGACCGCGGCGGATGCCGCGTTGGAGGTGCTGGTCGCGCACGCGGCGAGCCTGCGCGCGGCGAGCGGGGGTGACCTGCTGGGCTGCTTCGCCGCGGTCCCGGACCCGCGCTCGGCGCGGGGGGTCCGGCACTCGTTGGAGGGGATGCTGGCGATGTGCGCTGCGGCGGTGCTGTGCGGGTGCGTGAGCCTGGTGGGGGTGACCGCGTGGGTCCGGACCGCGGACCGGGGGGTGCTGGCCGCGCTCGGGTGCCGCCGCGACGCCCTGGGGGTGCTCACCCCGCCGCACCCGGAGACCGTCGTGCGGGTGTTCGCCGACCTGGGCGCCCAGGCGCTGGCCGACCACGCCGGGGCGCTGCTGGCCCGCCGCGCCGGGCTCGGGCCGGTGGCCCTCCCGATCGCGGGGCCCGTCCGGCTGCCGGCGATCGCGGTGGACGGCAAAGCCGTGCGCGGCGCCGCCGGCCCCGACGGGATGATCCCCTACCTGCTGGCCGCCGCCACCCACGACGACGCCGCAGTCGTCGCGGAGCGCCTGATCGGCCCGAAGACCAACGAGGTGCCGCAGTTCGCGCCGCTGCTGCGCGAGCTGGACCGCCGCGTCGGGCTGTCCGGGAATGTGATCACCGTGGATGCCGGCCACACCGTCCGCGCCCACGCCACCTTCCTGTGCGAGGAGCTCGGGGCGCACTATGTCATGACCGTCAAGGCCAACACCCCCACCCTCTACGCCGCGCTCGACGCCCTGGACTGGGCCGCGGTCCCGATCGGCCATCAGTCCGCCGAGACCGGGCACGGGCGCGCCGAGCGGCGCACCGTGCGGGCCATGGACGCTCCCGAGCACGTCAAGGCGATCTTCCCCCACGCCGCGCAGGTGTTCCTGATCGAGCGCTACGTCACCCGCAAGGTCCGTAGACGCCGCAAGAACAGCCGCAAGTACAAGACCGTCGAGGTCAGGACCGCGGTGGCGGCGCTGTGCATCACCAGCCTCTCCGCCCGCGAGGCCGCCCCCTGCCACCTCGCCGGGTACGTCCGCGGCCACTGGTCGATAGAGAACAAGATCCACTGGGTGCGTGACGTCACCTGGCGCGAGGACTCCTCCCGTGTCCGGACCGCCTCACGCCCCCGAATAATGGTGACTCTGCGCAACTTGGCGATCGGGCTGATCCGCCAGGCCGGTCACACGAAGATCGCCGCCACCATCCGGAGGATCAAAACTGACCCACACCTGCTACTGACCATCCTGGGGCTCCAGCCAGCCCTTCAAAACAGCTCATGACCAGCAAGAACGACTTTGCGGCTCACCCTGGATCGGACCCCGGAAAGTTCTTCCGGGGAGTTCTGGACCTTCCTCCCAGACTAGAGGACGTGCCTGACAACCGGGCACGGTCTGAGCTGAGGAGGTCACTGAACGATGTCAGGCACCAACCGAACCGGCGGTCCCGGCCGTGGCTGATCGTTGCCGTTGCGGTCTCCCGGTGGACTCGCCGGAGGGGCCGCACTGGTGGGCTTCTCGGGACCCCGAGCCCGGTCCGGAGGTGCTGGCGGTCGCGCTGCTGGGACGGGACCCCGGTTTCCTCCGGTCCGTGCGCGTGCTCGGCGGCTGGCATACCCGGGGTGCCGCTGCGACCTACGCCGACCTCGCCCCGCCGCAACCCTGGGCGCAGGTGGGCTGCTGCTGGGATGGCGTCGAGCATCCCGTTCTCGACGTGACGGCAGCCTCCATGATCAGCCGCTAGCGCCCCGCGGGATTTCCGCCTGACTCGGGCGTCCACGTGTGTGCAATGGGATTCCCACGGCGGCCTGCACGACGTCGGCGACCTGGTGCATCGTGTTCGTGCACAGCAGCAACAGGTCGGCGCCGCGTTAGTTAGACACCGCGTGCGACCGCCGCCGGCTCCGCGCCGGCCCGTGCCCAGTCGCCGGCGCGTTGCAGGTCCTCGATGCTGGCGAGTCCACCGACGCGAGCAGCACGGGCGCCGAAAGCAACCCGCCGAGGCGCTGCGCGACGAGCTGGTTGGCCAGCCGGTAGTACTCGGCGCTGGACTTCCAGCTCATCCCGCCGATCATCCCGATGGTGCGAATGGTGCCTCCCCCGGGGCCCGTGCGGTTTTGTCGGGGTCAGCGCTCAGACTAGGCGCGTGGATCGCGGGAGAGTGTCCTTCGTCGGTGCTGGTCCGGGCGCCGCCGACCTGATCACATTGCGGGGCGCGCGGCGGATCGCCGAGGCCGACGTGGTGGTGTGGGCGGCATCGCTGGTGATGGAGGAGTGCATCACCGAACACGCCAGCGCCGACGCCGAGCTGGTGGACTCCTCGCGGATCGCCCACGAGGACGTCCTTGCGCTCTACCACCGTGCCGCCGTCGGGGGGCTGAAGGTCGCGCGCGTGCACTCCGGCGACCCGTCGCTGTGGGGCGCGGTGCAGGAGCAGTACGACGCCGCCGAGGAGCTCGGCCTGGAGGTGGAGATCGTGCCCGGGGTGTCGGCGTTCGGAGCCGCGGCGGCGGCCGCCGGCCGGGAGCTGACGATTCCCGAGGTCGCGCAGTCGGTGATCCTCTGCCGGCTCGAGGGCGGCAAGACCCCGGTGCCCGAACGGGAGCGGCTGCGCGAGTTCGCCCGGCACGGCACCACGATGGCGATCTTCCTGTCGGCCGCGCGCACGGCGCAGCTGGTCGACGAGCTGCGCGCGGGCGGGTATGCCGACGACACGCCGGTGGTCGTGGCCTACCGGATCAGCTGGCCCGACGAGCTGTACCTGCGCTGCCGGCTCGACGAGGTCGAGGCGCGGTGCAAGGAGCGCAAGCTGTGGCGGCACACGCTGTTCCTGGTGGGTGCGGCGCTCGGGGCGTCGGGCACCCGCTCGCACCTCTATCACCCCGGTCACTTCCACACGTTTCGCAAGCCCGAATCGGAGGCGCGTCGCGCGTTGCGCGCGTCCAAAGTGGTGTCCGGGGATTGATGAGCGAGCCGCCCGAGTTGCGGGAGCCCGACCTGCCGCGCAGCATGAAGGTGCGCCAGAAGGCGTTGCGCCGCGGGTTCTCCACGGGCGCGAACGCGGCGGCGGCGGCCAAGGCGGCGGCGCTGCTGCTGCGCGACGGCGTCGCTCCCGAGCGCGTCGAGATCCTGTTCCCGTCCGGGGATCGGCATTCCTTCGTCCTGCACACCGGTAGCTGTCAGTGGTCTACCGCGACGGCCGTGGTCGTCAAGGACGCCGGCGACGATCCCGATGTCACCCACGGTGCGCACCTCACGGCGATGGTCCGGCTGGCACCGGGTGAGGACGTCATGATCGACGGGGGTGACGGCGTCGGGACCGTGACCAAACCCGGGCTCGGCCTGGAGGTCGGCGGCCCGGCGATCAACCCGGTGCCCCATCGTATGATCACCGCAGCGGTTCGCGAGGTGCTGCCGACCGGGGGAGTGCACGTCACGATCAGCGTGCCGGATGGCGAGAAGATGGCGCGCAAGACCACCAACCGCCGCCTCGGTATCGAGGGCGGCATCTCCATCCTCGGCACCACGGGCATCGTCCGGCCGTTCTCCACCGCGTCGTGGCGCGCGTCGGTCGTGCAGGTCATCGCGGTGATGGCCGCGCAGGGCTGCCCGACGCTGGTGCTCGCGACCGGCGGGCGCACCGAGCGCGGCGCGATGGCGTTGCTGCCCGACCTGCCCGAGGTGGCGTTCGTCGAGGTCGGTGACTTCACGGGGGCGGCGCTGCGCCGAGCGGTCGAGTTCGGCCTGCGCGACGTCGTGTTCGTCGGGATGGCCGGCAAGCTCACCAAGCTCGCGTCCGGCGTGCTGATGACGCACTACACCCGGTCGCGCGTCGACATCGGGCTGCTCGGCACGATCACCCGCCGAGCCGGGGGTGCTGAGGAGCTCGCGCTCGCGGTAGACGGAGCCAACACCGCGCGGCACGCCTACGAGCTCTGGGAGGCGGATGGGATGTTGCGCTCCTGCGGGGATGCGCTGTGTGCGGCCGTGCGGGACGTGCTGCAGCGCTTCGCCGTCGAAGCGGGCGGGGCGCTGCCGGCGCGGGTGGCGATGGTCAACTTCGGCGGGTCGCGGGTGGTGGCGGCCACGGAGCGGGTGTGGGTGAGCAGGTGACCGGGTGCGGGTGGTTCGGCCGGGTGTCTGGGTGCGGGTGGTTCGGCCAGGTAGTTGGGTGGGGGTGGTGTGGTCGGGTAGCCGGGTGGGGGCGCTCAGCCGAGCATGATCGGCGATGGGGCACTCGGAGCCGCGCGAGGTGCGGTTCCCGGTTCCGGTTCGGTGATCACCGGTGGATGGTCGGCGGGGTCCCGAGGTTGATCGATATCCGGGAACGCTCAGCCGTGACGGTCGCGGTTGGCAGTTCCACACCGGCGATCACGGCAGCCTGGGGGCTGGGTGCGGCGGCAGGCTGGGAGCCGGGTGCGGCGGCAGGCTGGGAGCCGGGTGCGGCCGTAGTCTGGGAGCCGGGTGTGGCCGCATCCTGGGGGCCGGGTGCGGCCGCCCCGCCCCCCGCTGGTCGGGACGTACCCGCCGCGCCCCGCCGAGCCGTGCACCGCGGGTGGGCAGGAGCGGCGTGACCATCACGATCATCGGGCTGGACGGTGCCGCGCTCCCGCCCGGCGCCGCCGAGGCCCTCCGGACCGCGCGCCGCGTCTACGGCAGCCGTCGGCACCTGCGGGCGGTACCCATCCCGAGGTCGGCCACCCGCAGCGAGCTGGTGACCGTGAACCGCAACGCCCTCGCGACGCTGAACGAGTGCGGCGAGGCCGTCCTGCTGGCCAGCGGGGATCCGGGGTTCTTCGGGATCGTGCGCATCGTCCGTGAGCTCGGCGTGGCACCCAGGGTGCTCCCGGCGCTGTCCAGCGTGGCCACCGCGTTCGCCCGGATCGGGCGGTCCTGGGACGACGTCACGGTGGTCAGCGCGCACGGGCGGGCGCTCGGACCTGCGGTCAACGTCTGCCGGGCCCGGGCCGCGACGGCCGTGCTCACCGCGCCGGGCGCCGGGCCGGCCGAGATCGGCGCGGCGTTGGCTGGCTGGCCACGGACCCTGGTGGTCGCGGAGCGCCTGGGCGATCGGCGCGAACGGGTCGTCACCGTCGATGCTGTTGACGCCGGGTCGCGGGAGTGGGATCCGGTGAACGTGGTGCTCTGCCTTCGCGACCCCGACTCGGTCCCCGCCCGGGGCTGGTATGCCGGCGGCGAGCCGGTCCCGCCGCTCGGCGGCTGGGCGCTATCCGAGGGCGCGTTCGATCATCGCGCCGGGATGATCACGAAGGTGGAGGTGCGCGCGGTGGCGCTGGCCCGGCTCGCGCCCCGCCCGGGCACGCTCATCTGGGACGTCGGCGCCGGCTCGGGTGCGGTCGCGGTCGAGTGTGTGCGGCTCGGCGCCGCCGCACTGGCCGTGGAGCGCCGGACCGACGACGCCGAGCGGATCGCCGCCAACGCCGCGGCGCACGGCGTGGAGGTCCGCGTCGTACCCGGCGAGGCCCCGGTGGTGCTGGCCGGACTGCCCGCCCCGGACGGGGTCTTCGTGGGTGGCGGCGGCCCGGAGGTGGTGGCCGCGGTCGCCGCGGCCGGACCGGCGCGGGTGGTCGTCGCGCTCGCGGCACTGGACCGGATCGCGCCGACCCGCGCGGCGCTCCTCGCCGCCGGCTACCGGGTCGACGGGGTGCAGCTGGCCGCGTCCCGGCTGTCAGTGCTGCCCGACGGGGCCGTCCGGCTCGCCGGCACCAACCCGATCACGATCGTCTGGGGAGAACGGTGTTGATGCCGCTACCAGCAGGATTCCCGGTGAGAATCGCGCTGTTCACCGTCACTGCCGCGGGCCGCCGGGCTGCGGCAGCGGCGTCTACCGCTATCGGAGCCGAGCTCCTGGAGCTCGCGGAGCTGGAAAAGCGTTGGCCGGAGCTCGACGCCGCGGTGTTCTTCCTGGCCACGGGCGCCACCGTGCGGCTCATCGCGCCACTGCTGACCGACAAGGACACCGACCCCGGGGTGGTCTGCGTGGATGAGGCCCGCCGCTTCGCGGTGGCGCTCACCGGTGGCCACGCCGGTGGTGCCAACGTGCTCGCCCAGCGCGTCGCCGCCGTGCTCGGTGCCCAACCGGTGATCACCACAGCATCCGACGCGGCCGGCACCACCGGGCTCGACGAGCTCGTCGAGCTGCTCGACGCGACCGGGGACGGCGACCTGGCCACTGCCGGCACCGCGCTGCTCGACGGGGCCGCGAGGGTGCAGAACCCGCTCGGCTTCCCGCTCCCCCCGCTGCCGCCCGCAACGACGACCCCCAGGCACACGATCACGATCACCGACCGGGCAGGAACCGCGGCCGTGGGCACGACCCGGCTGGTTCCCCGCACGCTCGTCGTCGGGATCGGCAGCGCCCGCGGGGTGTCGGCCACCGCGGTCTCGGCCACCCTGCGCCGGCTCCGTACCGAACACGGTCTGGACCCGCGCGCGATCCGGGCGTACGCCAGCGTCGACCGCAAGGCCGACGAGGCTGGCATTCTCGCCGCGATCGCGCCGACGTCGCTGACGACCTATCCGGCCGCGGTGCTGGCCGGGGTCGAGGTGCCGAACCCGAGCGAGGTCGTCCGGGCCGAGGTCGGGACGGCGAGCGTGGCCGAGGCCGCCGCGCTGCACGCCGCCGTCGAGCTGGCCCTCGGTGCGCCCGTCGAGCTGGTGGTCGAGAAGATCAAGGGCGAGAACGTGACGGTCGCGGCTACCCGGATCCGACCGCGCGGGCGGCTCGCGATCGTCGGGCTCGGGCCAGGTGCTGGCGACCTGCGGGTACCGCGCGCCGATGCCGAGCTGCGGCGGGCGGCGGTGGTGGTCGGGCTCGACCAGTACGTCGACCAGGTGCGGCACCTGCTGCGGCCCGGCACCGAGGTCCGGGCCAGCGGGCTCGGGGCGGAGGAGCAGCGGGCCGCGGAAGCCGTCGCCCTCGCGGTGCAGGGGCACGCCGTTGCGCTGATCGGGTCGGGGGATGCCGGGGTGTATGCGATGGCGGGTCCCGCGCTGCAGCGGGCTGGGGCCGATATCGAGGTCGTCGGGGTGCCCGGGGTTACCGCCGCACTCGCCGCCGCCGCGCTGCTCGGCGCCCCGCTCGGCCACGACCACGTGCTGATCTCCCTGTCGGATCTGCACACCCCGTGGCCGGTGATCGAGCGCAGAGTGGCCGCCGCTGCGACAGCAGATCTCGTGACCTGCTTCTACAACCCGCGCAGCCGTGATCGGCACTGGCAGCTCGGTGCGGCGCTGGAGGCGTTGCGGGTGCACCGCCCGCCGCAGACCCCGGTCGGGGCGGTCCGCCAGGCCGGGCGGACCGGGCAGCGGGTGTGGTGGGCGCCGCTGGCGGAGTTCGACCCGGCAGCGGTTGACATGCTCACCACGGTGATCGTCGGGTCGTCGGCGACGCGGATGGTGGCGGGGCGGATGGTCACCCCACGCGGGTATCGGTGGAGCTGACTTTGGTATCACCCTGGTAGTGTGCTCTGCATGGCGATGACTTTACGGCTCACTGACGACGAGGCCGAGGCGGTGCGCGCCCAGGCTGAGGCCGAGGCCCGCTCGATGCAGGATGTCATCCGCGCGGCCGTGCGCGAGTACGTGACCCGGCGCGGGACCGCCCGCCTGATCGACGATGAGCTGCAGTACGTCGTCACGCAGTATGCCGAGGCGCTCGCACGGCTGGGCGATTCGTGATTCGGTACCTCACCCTCGACGACATCCTGCGAATCGCCGACGCCGCCGTGGGCGACGCTGTGATCGTGCGCGACATCGGGCTCCTGCAGTCGGCACTGGCTCGGCCTCAAGCGTCAGCGTTCGGACAGGACGCGTATCCCACACTGCACGAGAAGGCGGCCGCGCTACTGCACTCCTTGACCGCCAACCACGCCCTGCTCGACGGCAACAAGCGGCTTGCCTGGGCCGCCACAGCGGTGTTTCTCGGCGTCAACAGCCATCGGGTCGTCGCTACCCAGGACGATGCCGTCGAGTTGGTGCTGGCGGTCGCCGAGGGCACGTTGTCCGACGTCGACAAGATCGCGGAGCGGCTCGCGATCTGGTCACCCGGCAGCTAGATTTCGGACCTCGTCCCGGACGGGCATCATTCGACGAGATCGTGGACGTTGGCCGCGCCTGACTCGAGCCGGTTGATCGAGGCGAGCAGTCGGCGTGCGTTCTCCTGGCTGCGGACCAGCTGCCGCTGGGGATGACGGCGCATCCTCTCTCACCCACAACGTCGGCACCGGCTTCGCTCCCGCGCCGACCGCGGGCGAAGAACACATCCCCACCATTGGACGTGACGATCTGTATGCCACCGCGTCCGAGTCGTAAACGTAGACCGGCAGTGGTTGTCGCGACACCTGCCATGCCGCGAAGCTCAGGCGTGCGATCTGCGGCACCTGTCGTGTCCGAGACGGTGGCCGGTGTCGATCGACGGGTTATGCTCGCTCGATCGGCAGCGCGGGAACCCGGTGTGACCCCGGGACGGTCCCGCCACTGTAACCGGACACCAACGCGGGTCCGGCGAGCCAGACCCCACGCCGCCGAACAGCCGTCCCCTCGACGCCGGGCGAGGACACCCGGGGAGGAGTGCCGCCATGAGTGGGCCGCTGCGCGCCGGCGCGCACCCCATTGAGGTCGAGTCGTACGCCATCCTGCGCGCCCGGCTCGACGTCTCCGACCTGCCGCCGCTGCACCGCGCGATCGTCGAGCGCGTCGTGCACACTACCGCCGACCCGAGCTGGGCCGGCGACCTCGTTTGCGACGAGGACGCGTTGCGCGCCGGCCGGGCCGCGCTGCACGAGGGCGCGCCGCTGGTCACCGACGTGCGGATGGTCGCCGTGGGGATCACGTCCCGACCCGCGATCGTCGCGCTTGATCAGCCCGGGGTGCGCGAGCTGGCCGGTGCCGCAGGCCTCACCCGCTCGGCCGCCGGGATCCGTCTGGCCGTGCGGCGGTATCCCGTCGGGGCGGTCTGGGCGATCGGCAACGCTCCCACGGCGCTGGCGGAGCTGGTGCGCTGTGTCGAGGCGGGGGTGGTCACGAGCCCGCTCGTGGTCGGGCTGCCGGTGGGCTTCGTCGGCGCCGTTGCGGCGAAGGCGGCGCTGCGCGCGGCCGGGTCGGGCTCGGTGTCGAACCGGTCCGAACGCGGCGGTGCGGGGCCGGCCGCGGCCGCGGTCAACGCGCTGCTGTATGCCGGGGCGCGCTCGTGACACCGCTGATGCTGGTCGGCCACGGCACGGTCGACGGCCGGGGGGTTGCCGAGTTCGTCGCGTTCACCGATCGGGTACGCCGGCGGTTGGGCGAGGACGGGGTGGACGTCGACGGCGGTTTCATCGAGCTGTCCACCCCGACGGTGCACGAGGCCTGGTCGTCGCTGACCCGCCGCGGCCACCGGATCATGGCGGCCGTGCCGCTGGTGCTCGTGGCCGCGGGACATGCCAAGGGAGACATCCCCGCGGCGCTGGCCCGCGAGGTCGTGCGGGACCCCGGCACCGACTTCGTGCTGGGGCGCCCGCTCGGCCCGCACCCGGTGCTGCTCGACGTGCTCGACCGGCGTATCGCTGTTGCCCTTGGCGGTGCTGCCGCCCTCCACGGCGCGGTTGCCGGGGACACCATCGTACTGCTCGTCGGTCGCGGTTCCACCGACCCCGACGCCAACGCCGAAGTGTGCAAGGTCGCCCGGCTGCTCCAGGAGGGTCGTGGCTACGGCGGGGTCGAGACCGCGTTCGTCTCCCTGTCCCGTCCCGATGTGGCAGCGGGCCTGGCCCGCTGCCGCCTGCTGGGGGCCCGCCGCGTCGTCGTCGCGCCGTACTTCCTGTTCGACGGGGTGCTCCCGCGCCGGGTGGTCGACCAGGCTCGGGCGTTCGGCGTCGCGCACCCGGACGTGGAGGTGCGGATGGCCGGGTACGTCGGCGACTGCGACGCCCTCGCCGGGCTTGTCGTCGAGCGCTACCGCGAGGCACTGGCCGGGGACATCCGGATGAACTGCGACACCTGTGCCTACCGGGTGCTGCTGCCCGGCTTCGAGGACAAGCTCGGGGCTCCGCAGACGCCCCATCACCATCCCGACGATCCCGATCCCGATCCCGATCCCGGGCATGGGCATGGGCATGGGCACGGGCACCGGCATGGGCACCGGTTGGCGGCGCCATGACGGGTACCGATCCCTACCTCGCCGGCCTTCGCCTGGGCGGGCTCCGCGTCGTCGTGGTCGGCGGCGGCGCCGTCGCGCAGCGCAGGGTCGCCGGGTTGCTTGCCGCCGGCGCCGATGTCGAGGTCGTCTCACCGGCGCTCACCCCGGCGGTCGAGGCGATGGCCGCGGCGCATGAGCTGCGCTGGACCGCCCGCGGGTACGTCGACGGTGATCTCGACGGCGCCTGGTACGTCGTCGCGTGCACCGACGACGCCGCCGTGAACGCGAGGGTGGGGGCCGAGGCGCAGCGTCGGCGGATCTTCTGCGTACGGGCCGACGACGGCTCGGCCGGCAGCGCGGTCACCCCGGCTACGGGCCAGCACGACGGGCTCACGGTCGGGGTGCTCGCCGGTGGTGCTCCGCGCCGCTCGGCCGCCGTCCGAACGGCGCTGGTCGAGGCGCTGCAGACCGGGCTGGTGGACGACACGGCCGACCCGGTGCAACCCGGTGTCGCGCTCGTCGGCGGCGGCCCCGGCGATCCCGAGCTGATCACGGTGCGCGGGCGGCGGCTGCTCGCGCGTGCCGACGTCGTCGTCACCGACCGGCTGGGCCCGCGCGACCTGCTCGACACGCTCGGCCCGCACGTCGAGGTGATCGACGCCTCGAAGATCCCTTACGGGCGGGCGATGAACCAGGCCCGGATCAACGAGCTGCTCATCTCCCATGCGCGGGCCGGCCGGTTCGTGGTCCGGCTCAAGGGCGGTGACCCGTATGTGTTCGGCCGCGGCTTCGAGGAGGTGCTGGCCTGCGCCGAGGCCGGCGTCGCGGTCACCGTCGTACCGGGGGTGACCAGCGCGTTCGCGGCGCCTGCCGTGGCCGACGTGCCGGTGAGCCACCGTGGGGTGGCGCACGAGATCGTCGTGGTGTCCGGGCATGTCGCCCCCGGCGACCCGCGCAGCCTCGTCGACTGGCCGGCGCTGGGCCGGCTGCGCGGCACGGTGGTGCTGCTCATGGCGGTGGAGCGGATCGGGGCCTTCGCCGACGCGCTGATCGATGGTGGCCGCCCCGCCGACACCCCCGTCGCAGTGGTGCAGGACGGCACCATGCGGATCCAACGCACATTGCGGGCCACCTTGGCAACGGTGGCCGCGGCGGTGCGTGAGCACGAGGTCAACCCACCCGCCGTGGTCGTGGTCGGGCCGGTGGCGGGCCTCGTTCCCGGCCCCGTCACGGGTGCGACGGCCGCTCGAGCAGCTCCTTGATCGACGTGCTGCCGTACCGGATCGGGCGACTCGCCGTGCTGGATGGGCGACTCGCGGTGCTGGATCGGACGACTCGCGGTGCTGGAATGGGCGACTCGCGGTGCTGGATCGGACGACTCGCCGTGCTGGATCGGACGACTCGCGGTGCTGGATCGGACGACTCGCGGTGCTGGAATGCGCAACTCGCGGTGCCGGATCGGACGACTCGCGGTGCTGGATCGGACAACTCGCGGTGCTGGATCGGGCAACTCGCCGTGTCGGGATGGGCAACTCGCGTGCTGGGATGATGTTCGGGTATCGCGATTGACGGGAGGAGGCTGCCGTGACCACCAACGCCCGCCTGCGCGCCTTTGTGTCCCTGGCTGACACCGGCTCGATCCGGGCGGCCGCGCGGCGCCTCGTGGTCACCGAGTCGTCGGTGTCGGCTGCGATCACCGCACTGGCCACGGAGGTCGGGGTGCCGCTGGTGGCCCGCAACGGCCGCGGCGTGCGCCTCACCCCCGCCGGGGATCGCTATGCCGCCTACGCGCGGCGGATCCTCGGGTTGCAGGATGAGGCGCTCGCGGCGGCGCGCGGAGAGGCCGACCCCGAGCACGGGCTCGTGCGGCTCGCGGCGGTGACCACAGCGGGGGAGCACGTGCTCCCCGCGTTGCTGGCCTCGTTCCGGGCGCGGTACCCGGGCGTCGCGCTCCGGTTGGAGGTCGCCCCACGAGATGACGTGTGGCCGCTGCTCGCTCAGCACGACGCCGACCTCGTCGTCGCGGGTCGGCCGCCGGACGAGCTGGCCGGCCGGATCCGGGCCACCCGTCTGAACACCCTCGTCGTCGTCGGACCGCCCGTCGTTGCCGCGGACTTCACTCCTGGCCTGGCCACCTGGTTGCTGCGCGAGGCGGGCTCCGGCACCCGGGCCACCTGCCGGGCGCTGCTCAGCGCGTTGGAGGTGGATCCGCCGCAGCTCACGCTCGGCCCGACCGGCGCCGTCGTCGCCGCGGCCCAGGCCGGGCTCGGTGTCACGCTGGTGTCGCGTCAGGCCGTCGCCCGCCAGCTCGCCGAGGGACTGCTGGTCGAGCTCGCGGTGCCCGGCACGCCGCTGCACCGGCCGTGGCACGCGGTCAGCCATCCCGAGGCGACGGCCAGCACCGAGTTGCTCGTGGCGCACCTGCTGGGCCGGCCCGAGCTGGGCTGGGTACGCCTGCGCCGGACCCGGTCAGCCGCTCGGCACACTGACCACGACGGTGGTCCCTGATCCCGGCCGGGATCGGATCTGTAGCGAGCCGCCCACCAGCTCCGCCCGCTCGGCCATGCCGCGCAGCCCGTAGCCCGAGCGGATCGTGTCGTGGCCGATGTCGAAGCCGGTGCCGTTGTCGCTCACCTCGAGGCGGACGGTGCCGCCGTGCACGCCGAACCCGATCCGGACCGTGGTGGCGTCCGCATGCTTCTGCACGTTCTGCAGCGCCTCCTGGGTGATCCGGTACAGCGCGATCTCCACGTGCTCGGGCAGGCGGTCCTCACCCAACGAGGTCGTGACGTCGAGCTCCGGCAGGGTGTGGCACAGGCTGGCCAGGCCACCGGCGAGGCCCAGGTCGTCCAGCACGGGTGGGCGCAGCCCGCCGATCGCCGCGCGGGCCTCGTCGACGGCGAAGTCGGCGAGCTCCCGGGCCTTGGCGAGCTGGGTCGCGGCGTACGCGGGTTCGTCCTGCATCGTGCTCGCCGCAGCATCGAGGTGGTAGCCGAGGGTGACCAGGCGTTGGGAGATCCCGTCGTGGATGTCGCCGGCGAGGCGGCGCCGCTCGTTCTCCTGCGCGGCGATCACCTGCTCGGTGAACTGCTCGTGACCCCGTTCCCGGGCAGCCAGGCGGCGGTGCAACCGCGCGGCGTGCAGCGCGCCCGCCACCAGCCGCCCGATCATGGTGAGCAGCCGGATGTCGCGCTCGGTGAACTCGCGCCGCGCCGCGGTGTGCACGTTGAGCACCCCGATCAGCCCGGCCGGGGCGCTGGTCATCGGCACCGAGGCCATCGAGGTGAAGTCCTCGCCGCGCAGGGCCGGGATGGCGACGTAGCGGGGGTCGTCGCGCTTGGAGTCGACGAGCACCACCGGTTGGCCCTGCTGGGCCACCCACCCGGTGACCCCGGTCCCGATCGGCAGCTGCACCCGGCCGACGTGGGCGTCGAACGGCGGGGTGGCGCCGGTGAGGGTGAGCGAGCGACCGGCGTCGTCGAGCACGTGCACGAAGCAGACGTCGGTGGCGGACGCGTTGGTGATCAACCGGGCGACGGCCGCGGCGAGTGGCTCGACCTCCGGGCCGGTCGAGGTGGCCTCGATGATGGCGAGCAGCAGCGCGTTCTCCCCCTCGAGGTCGGTGGTTCCGGGCCGGCTCATTGGAAGATCCCCTCGCGCAGCGCCGCGGCCACCGCACCGGCGCGGTCGCCCACCGCGAGCTTGCGGTAGATCGAGCGCACATGGCTCTTCACGGTCTCGTCGCCGACCGTGAGCCGGGTGGCGATCGCGCGGTTGGACAGCCCCGTCACCATCAACGCCAGCACCTCGCTCTCGCGGTGGGTGAGGCCGTGGCGCGCCCCTGGCCAGAACTCGCCGCTCTGCATCCGCGCCGCCGACGCCACGGCGCGGCCGGCCATCACAGGGTCGATCACGGTCTCACCGGCGTGCACGAGCTCGAGCTGGCGCACCAGGTCCTCACCGGTGATCCGCTTGAGCAGGTAGCCCGCGGCGCCCGCCCGCAGCGCCTGGAACAGGTACTGCTCGTCGTCGTACACGCTGAGCAACACGACCCGGCGTCCCGCGGAGCGCTCGCGCAGGCGCCGACAGAGGTCGAGGCCGCTCGCTCCGGTCAGCCGGACGTCACAGAGCACGATGTCGGGATCGAGGCCCTCGACGACCGGCACGGCATCGTCGCAGCCCTCCGCCTCGCCGACCACCCGGACCCGCCCCCGGAACGGGGCGAGCATCGCCTTGAGCCCGTGGCGCACCATCTCATGGTCGTCCACGAGCACGATGCGCAGGACCATGCCGCGCACCCTACGACCCGTGCGCCCGCCCCATCCGCAACGAGCAGCACTTTCGTCCGCTGGGTGCGGAAGAAGGCGCCGATGGTTCGTCTCGCTTCGTCCTTGTCGCTATCCCCCCGCCGACCCCCGCCGTGGGGGACGGCAGCCATCCGCGTGCCTCCTACCGTCGGTGCGATGGCGGACAAGGCGTTCCGGATGGCGCGCGCGGCGCGGATGGCCACCGGTCGCCGCCCGGTGATGCTCGCGATCGCCGGCGACAGCGCGGCGGGCAAGACCACCCTGACCCGTGGCCTGGTCGACGTGCTCGGTCGGGAGCGGTGCCTGTCGATCTGTGTGGACGACTACCACCGCTACGACCGCCAGGAACGCTCCGTGCTGCCGTTCACGGCGTTGCATCCGCACTGCAACCACCTCGACATCATGGAGCAGCACCTCCAGCTCCTGGCCACCGGGCAGCCGATCCTCAAGCCGGTGTACGACCATTCGACCGGCCTCCTCGCCCGACCGGAGCTCGTCGAGCCGCACGAGTTCGTCATCGTCGAGGGACTGCTGCCGCTGCACAGCAAGCTCGCTCGGGCGTGCTTCGACGTCACCGTCTACCTCGACCCGCCCGAGGAGGTGCGGCGCGGCTGGAAGATCGCCCGCGACACCCGCCAGCGCGGCTACGCGGCCTCCCAGGTGTACGCCGAGCTGCTGCGGCGCGAGCCCGACTCGCAGGCGTTCATCCGCCCCCAGCGCGGGCACGCCGACATCGTGGTGTGCTTCGCCCCGATCGTGGGCCGGGACGACCCACCGGGAACCCCGCTGTCGGCTGAGCTCGTGCTGCGCCCGACGATCCGCCACCCCGACCTGACCGTCGCACTCGACCCACCGGCGCAGACCCCTCCTGTGGGTCCCGTCGGCGGTCGCATCGGTGCTCTGCCCGCCCACAGCGCCGAGCAGGTCGCGGTGACCGAGGTGTTGCACCGCGAGCAGCACGCTCCGGACCGGGCGATCCACCTCAAACTGGGGCGCGACACCGACGGCCGCCCGGTGGACACCCTGCACGTGCACGGCTACGTGCCACCGGAGCAGAGCCGCGACGCGCAACGGGCCATCTGGGCGTTGCTCGGCGAGCGCGGCGACCCGCCGGCCGTGCTGGGTCGAGTCGGCCATGACGGGCGCAGCGAGCCGCTCGCGATCGCGCAGCTCCTCCTGCTCTATCACCTGCTCGACGCTGCGCGGTAGCTCGGGATCATTACCCGCCCACCGGGGCGAACCGCCGATCCAGCGACGCCGCGCCGCCCCCGACCCAGAGCAGGTGGAGCATCGCCGCCAGCAGCGCCGGTGCCAGCCCGAGGTGGAACGGCCCGCCGACCTGCACCCCGGCCGTCGCGATGGCACCGATCATGTTGACGGCCAGTCCGAGGGCCGCCAGCCGGGTGGCCAGACCAATGATCAGCATGAGGCCGCCACCGAGCTCGAGCAGGCCGACCAGATACACGATCAGGCTCGAGTCGGGAAGCCCGAAGCGCACGAACTCCGCGAGCTCGAACTCGTGGAGGAAGAACTTCGGGAGCGACAACAGGACGAAGATCAGTCCGGCGAGGATGCGGACGGTGGCTGTTGCGGTCGCGGCCCGGCCGCTGACTCGGCTCCGGAAGAAGGACTGTCGGATCATGTGCAGATCCTTTCGGCAGGCAGGCGATCGGGGCCTGCAGTCTTCGCTGACTCGCCTAGCCGAACTCAGCCGGGGTCACGTCCGGAAGCAGTCTCGGGCCGAGCGCGGTCTCCGTCGAAGAGGATCAGTCGGTCGGCGGCCTGTGTGCTGGGTGCAGCGAGCAGCTGGGAGATCAGGTGATCGCGCGCCATAGGCACCGAACCGCTCGGCGACGTCCTGGGCCTGGGCAGGGACGAGCACGTCATGGCTGCTCTCCGCAGCTGGGCCTGACCAAGCTGGTGCGGCGCCGCAGGAGTTCTTCCGGGGTTTCGGTCGGGGGAGCACGCGTGGAGGTGGGTGCCGGGGATCCGGCCGCCCGGAGGCTTCGGGCGCTTGATCGATATCTGGGAACCGCCAGCCGTGCCGAGTCCGGTTCCGGGTTCCCGACCGATGGTCATGGCGCCATCGGAGTCACGGTGGCCGGTCAAGATCAGCGTCTCGGTGCGGGGAACCGTACGGGATACGGTTCGGTGTTCCGGTTCGGTGATGAAGCAGGCGGTGTGCCGAGGTACGCGTTCCGGTCGCATGCCGCGAATGAGGCCCCATGGAAGGCAGCAGTCGCCGAGGCGATCGGTACCCACGACGTCCCGGCCGGCGCCCGGTCTCAGGTCGAGGTCGAGTTCCGCCTCCCGGTCCCGGTCACCCGCAACGACGCCTGGGACCTCGACAACCTGCTCAGACCCACGCTCGACGCGCTCGGCGGTGTCGTCGGATGGCGGCGGTGGAACGGACCACGGCAGGCCGACGATGAACGGATCGACCGGATCGTCGCGAGCAAGCGCACGGTCCGGGACGGCGAGTCCGTGGGCGCACGAATCCGGGTGAGCATCCTGCGCGATGACCCCGCAGCAAGCATGATCGACGCCAGGAGCTGACGAGGAGGCGATGTGGCGAGCAACTTCGGGTTCGTCCGTACCGAGGGGCCCCGAGCTGTTCGACGAGTGCGCCCGGGCGGAGCGCTACGCCCGCGCCCTCCGCGCCGACCCCCGCGTCGCCTGCATCTACGCGCGCCGCGCGCTCGAACGACTCGTCGCGTCCGTCCACGACGTTGCGGGCCTACCCGCGCCCTACCGAAACGACCCCGACGCGAAGCTCAGCGCCCCGGACTTCCGCAACCTCACCGAGCTGCTCGCCGGGCCGGAGCTGCGCGATGCGGCGCGATTCCGCAACCTGATCGTGCACGGCTACGCGCAGGTCGACGACGAGCGGGTGGTGGAGATCCTGAAGACCCGGCTCGACGACCTCGACCGGTTCCGCGTCGCGCTCGCCGCAGCGGCGCGGGACTGAGCCGGCGACTTCCTGCGCAGGTCCTAGCGGGAGTTTCAGCCCCGCAGCCGCTCGATGGGCTGCCCGGTGACCTCGGCGATCAGCTCGTAGTCCTTGTCGACGTGCAGCACGACCAGGCCGCCGAGTTCGGCCGCTGCGGCGATGAGCAGGTCGGGCACGGACGGCGCCCGGTGCATACCTCGGTCCGCGAGCAGCGCCTGTACCTCGACCGCGCGGTCCTCGACGGCGGGGGTGAGGTACTCGATCGACAGCAGCGACAGCGGCGGTCTGGCGGCACCGGCGCGGAGTTCCATGCCGGACCGCGCAGAGAAACCGATCTCCAAGCGGGTTGCCGAGGTGATCCGCACGAGCGCCCGCTGGATGCGGTCATGCCACAGAACCGCCTCCGGACTCGCGCTCATCCCCACCAGGACTGATTTGTCAGCGAGCCACATCACTCCCAGGCCTTCCGCATGACCTCCGGATCGTTGAGGTCGGCGAAAGTCTCGGCGAACTGGCGTAGGTCCTCAACCGTGCACGTCTGCGCGGGTCGCCCTGCGACCTGTGCGATCTGCCGGCGCAGGTACTCGCTACGCGAGAGCCCCAGGCGTTCTGCGTTCGCATCAATGCCCGCCAGCACGTCCGGTGGCACGTCGCGGATCAGAATGTCGGTCATCGGCTCACCTCCGGCTTGGACGATAGCAGCCGATATCTGTCGCCGCTCGTGCTGCCTGCACTACCGCGCGCCGACGGCGGCCTGTGCGGCGACTGCGTCCTGCCCGGCCGGTCGCCCGCGCCATACCGCGGCTGAGGTCGCGGTATGGACTCAGGATCGCAGCCTGCCCGGCGGGAACCGGCCCGGCCCGACGATGCACGGCGCGCCCGGGTCGCCGACGAGCAGCGGCGCGACGGCGACGCGCAGCTCGTCGACGAGGCATGCGGAGGAACGGGGTGCGCATCGCGGTACCGGGGCCCGCGGGGCGATGGGAGCGGTACCACCGGACAAGACGACTGCGCGGTAGTATCGCCTGGTGGCATCCACCGGGAAGGTCAGTCTGAGTCTGGAGAGTGGGGCGTTGCTGCTCGCACGGCGCGCGGCCGCACTTGAGGGGCTGTCGCTGTCCGCGTACGTCTCCGGTCTGGTCCGCACGCACGCATGGGAGTCGCAGCGGCCCCGGCTCAGCGTCGAGGAGCAGGCCCTCGCCGACGAGCGCCTGGTGGAGATCGACGAGCAGGAGCTGTTGACCGACGGTCGGGAGCGGCGTGCGGCGGGGTGAGCTGTGGCGTTGCCCCTCGTCCGTGCGTGACCGCGTGATCCTGCTGGTGAGCTCACAGACCCTGATCGACCAGGGAGTGACGATGCTCTACGGCGTCGAGGCCGACGCCGAGGACCCCGGCCCGCTGCTGCTGGTCGTTCCGGTCCTGGTTGGCGGGGCGGCCGGTGAGCAGCGCTGGCTCAACGTGCAGCGTTGCCTGACCAGGGCCGCTCGGCGCACCCTCACCCAGTCCTGCGGGTTGGCCGATGCGGCCGTCGTGGAGCAGGTTGACGCACTGCTGCGCGTCGCGATGGATCTGTAGTCGCCGAGCCCTGGATCCGGATTGCTCCATCCGAGCGCCCGAGCATGCACGCGTAGCAGGCACCATGCTGTAAGGGCTGGTCAAGCCCTCACACCGTGGGATTCCCCCCGCCAAGCAGGAACTCCCGCGACGACACCGACACGTCGCTGAACAGGTGCTCGTCCCCGTCGGCTCGAAGCTGCGCCTTCCACGCGTCCTCGAGATCGGCAGCAAGTTGGGCCGCCCCCCGTCGGTTGTCCTTGAACCGCCGCTCGACCAGCGTGCGGGCAACGGCGAGCTTTCCCTTGCCGCGGAGCACCGACGCGCCGAGCTGGCGGCAGACCAGGTACTCGATGCTCGGCGCGCGGGCCCGATCGGCGGCACCGTCAGTGCTTGCTCCGGTCAACCCGAGCAGGTCCACCGCCCGGTGCAGGGCGAGCAACGGGGCGCGCAGCCCAGCCTCGGACTTGCGCATCTGCCAGCCGATCCAGATCGGGACGCGGCGCACGTCGTTGTCCGCGACGACCGGGAGCGCCGGGCC
>JBOHEP010000421.1:0-20196 GCA_050701075.1 Pseudonocardia sp.
CTGATGCAGATCGGTTTCCGACCGCCCGAGAAGGTTTCCTCGTGAGTTCTCTCCTCCCATCACTGCGCCGGTTCCTGGTCGAGCCTGACCGGGAGCCGGCGCGTGAGGTCTGTGAAATGTGCGCCACACCGGTGCCGGCGCAACACCCGCACCTGGTGCAGGTCGCCGAACGCCGGATGATCTGTGCCTGCGGGCCGTGCGGCTTCCTGTTCAGCAACCCGGGAGCCGGCGGAGGTGGCTACCGTCGGATTCCCGACCGGTACCTCTCCGATCCGGACTTTCAACTCACCGACGCCCAGTGGGACGCACTGCAGATCCCGGTCGGGATGGCGTTCTTCCTGAACAACTCCGCCCAGGAGAAGATGATCGCCTGCTACCCCAGCCCGGCCGGCGCGACCGAGAGCGAGCTGGGTCTCGACGCCTGGACGTCGGGGGTCGGCTCCGGCCGGCTCGCCGCCGAGCTGGAACCCGACGTGGAGGCGCTACTGGTCCGCCGCGGCGCCTCGGGACCCGGTTCGGCAGACCGTTCCGAAGGGCCCTCCGAGTGTCTGCTGGTGCCGATCGACGCCTGCTATCGTCTGGTCGGTCTGGTCCGCATGCACTGGCGCGGCTTCGACGGCGGTCCCGATGCCTGGCGCGAGATCGACAACTTCTTCGACGCCATGCGCGCCGAGGCGGAGTTGCTCGAACCACAGGGTCATCTCGAACCACAGGGACATACCGAGCCGGCTCTGCCGGACGGTCACACCGAGCTGGCCGAACCGGCCGGTCGATCCAGGTCGGAGGCCTGAGGTGCTGCGCTTCGCCTGCACGGGAGCCCGGCCGGAGCCCTATGCGGCCGGGCCCTCACTGCTGCTCGATCTCACCGTCGCCGATGACAGCGGTCACCAGATCCACTCGGTGGCCCTACGCTGCCAGATCCGTATCGAGCCGCGCGGGCGGACCTACACCGCGGACGAGTCGGCCAAGCTCGTCGACCTCTTCGGTGAGCCCTCGCGCTGGGGCGAGACCCTCAACCCGCTGCAGCTGGCCACGATCGGCCTGACGATCACCGGGTTCACCGGCGAGACGACCGTGCCGCTGAACCTGCCGCTGACCTACGACCTCGACATCGCCGCCACGAAGTACTTCCACGGTCTGGGCGAGGGGGAGGTGCCGTTGCTGCTGCTGTTCTCCGGCACGGTCTTCTACGAGGGCCCCGAAGGCGTGCAGGTCGGCCTGGTCGACTGGCACGCCGAGGCCAACTACCGGCTGCCGGTCGCGACCTGGCGGGCGGCGATGGACGAGCACTACCCCGGCGCGGCGTGGCTGCGGGTCAGCACCGCCACCTTGGACGCACTGTCCGCCTACCGCTCGGAGCGGGTCATCCCCACCTGGGACGACACGGTCGAGCGGCTGCTCAAGGAAGCGAGTGAGCAGGCGTGACGGGAACCAAGCGCGACTCGACCGACGTGCTCGACGAGGTGGCCGCGGTCGCCGACGCGGTGCTGTTCGAGGGGTACCTGCTCTACCCCTACCGCGCGTCGGCCCAGAAGAACCGGCTGCGTTGGCAGTTCGGTGTCCTGACCCCAGCCGCGGACACCACCGAGGCGAGCCGCAGCCGCACCGAATGTCTGCTGGAACCCGGGACTGCTGGCCGGCTGCGGATCCGGTTGCGGTGCTTGCAGCTGCAGGCTCGCACCCTGCGCACGCCCGACGGCGCTCCCGTCGACGAGCTGGTCGTCGACGGCGTCCGTCACCTGCGGTTCGAAGAAGGTGTCCCACGCGAGGTCGACGCCGTACTGGCGATCGAGGACCTGCTGGCCGGCGAGCAGACCGTCCCGATCGAGCTACCGGCCCAGGACACCACCGAGGAGCTGCGCGACGCCGATGGCGCCGTGGCGGGCCTGCTGGTCCGCCGGAGCTGGCCGGTGACGGGACGGATCGTCGTGTCGGTCACCGATCTGCCGGGCCCGTACCTGGTGTACCGGCTGCGTCTGGACGTGGTCAACGACAGCGAATGCGCCCCGGACGCACCCCGCGAGGAAGTGCTGCCGACCTCGCTGATCGCCGCGCACACGCTGCTCGCCGCGGGGCCGGGTACGTTCCTCTCCCTGACCGACCCACCGCGCTGGGCCGAGCAGATGACCAAGGAATGCGTCAACGAACACACCTGGCCGGTGCTCGCCGGGCCTGAGGACCGCAGTGACCTCGTGCTGTCGTCCCCGATCATCCTGGCCGATCATCCGCAGCTCGCGCCCGAGAGCACGATCAACCTCTTCGACGGGCTGGAGAACGACGAGATCCTCACCCTGCGCACCCTGGTGCTGACCGACGAGGAGAAGATCGAGGCCCGCGCCACCGATCCCCGCGCCGCCGGCATCATCGACGCTGTCGATGCCATGCCGCCGGAGATCCTGGAACGCCTGCACGGCGCGATCCGCTCACTGCGACCGGCCACGGCCGCCTCGACGGGCATCCCGGTCTTCGACACCAACAACCCCACGTTCGGCGCTGACAGTCCTTCCGAACAGCCGCCGGACCGGGTGCCGTGGTGGAACCCGGCTGCGGACTCCTCGGTGAACCCGGACACCGACTCCGTGCTGGTCGGCGGTATCCCGGTGGCCAAGGGCAGTGCGGTGGTGCTGCGTCCCGGCCACAACAGCGACGCCCAGGACCGCTTCCTCGACGGCATGGCCGCCACCGTGCAGGCCGTCGTGCACGACGTGGACGGTGGGGTGCACGTCGCCGTATCGATCGACGGCGACCCCGCCGCGGAGATGCAGCTCGCCCACGGCCGGTTCCGCTACTTCCGGCCGGACGAGATCGAGGCCCTACCGTGACCGGCCGGGTGCTGGTCGCCGGGATCGGCAACATCTTCCTGTCCGACGACGGCTTCGGCGTGGAGGTGACCCGCAGGCTCCAGGAGCGCGGCGGGCTGCCCGAGGGCGTGGAGGTCGTCGACACCGGTATCTGTGGCAGAGACCTGGCCTACCAGCTCCTGGACGGCTACCGCGCCCTCGTGATCGTCGACGCCACGCAGCGCGGCGGCACACCCGGCACCCTCTACACACTCGAACACGACCTCGACGCCCCCCGCAGCGGGGAGGCCGACCTGGGCGGCCACAGCGTGGACCCCCTCGCCATGCTCGACCTGCTCGACGGGCTGGTCGCCTCGATGGACATCGAGGCGCCGGTGGGTCGGGTGCTCATCGTCGGCTGCGAACCCGAAACGGTCGACGAGGGGATCGGGCTCAGCGCGCCGGTCGCCGCCGCGGTCGAACCCGCGGTCGAACTGGTCCTCGACCTCACCGACCAACTGCTCGAAAACCGAACTCTCACCTGGGAAGGAACACTTCAATGATCCGCAAACTGTCGCTCTTCGTCCTGCTGGCCGTCGCCGCGGGAGCAATCGGTATGACCGTCGCATCCCGTGAGGAGATCGCCCGCTACCGGGCGATCCGCGACATGTAACCCCACGGGGGCTTCGTCTCCGTGTGCCCCCGAAGGACGGGGGTCCCGTCGAACAAGGAAGGAGGCGCGACATGTGCCTTGGCATTCCCGGCGAGGTGATCGAGCTGATGGCCGAGAACGAGGATCTGGCCATGGTGAGCGTGGAGGGCGTCAAACGAGCGGTGAACATCGGGCTGCTTCGCGAGGACGGGGTGCTCGACCTGGCACCCGGTGACTGGATCCTCATCCACGTGGGCTTCGCTCTCTCCAAGATCGACGAGGCTGAGGCCAAGGCGTCGCTCGACTTCCTCACCGGTCTGGGCGACGCCTACACCGAAGAGCTTGAGGCGCTCGCCACCTCTGATATCACCTAGCCATACGGGGTCGAGATGAAGTTCGTCGATGAGTTCCGCGACGCCGGCACCGCCCGCGTGTTAGCGACGAAGATCGCCGCGCTGTGCGAGCCGGGCCGCCACTACAAGTTCATGGAGGTGTGTGGCGGCCATACCCATACGATCTACAAGCACGGATTGGAGGACTACCTGCCGGAGACGGTCTCCCTGGTACACGGCCCGGGCTGCCCGGTCTGCGTGATCCCGATGGGTCGGGTGGACGACGCGATCGCGATCGCCGAGCACGATGACGTCATCCTCACCTCGTTCGGTGACATGATGCGGGTACCGGGCGGGCGCGGGTCGTTCTTCGACTCGAAGGCAGCGGGTGCGGACATCCGGATGGTCTACTCACCGCTGGACGCGCTGAAGGTCGCCAAACGCAACCCGGACAAGCGCGTGGTCTTCATGGCGATCGGCTTCGAGACCACCGCTCCGTCCACGGCGATGACGGTGCTGCGCGCGGCTGCCGACGGCGTCGAGAACTTCTCGATCTTCTGCAACCACGTCACCATCATCCCGGCGATCAAGGCCATTCTGGACTCGCCGGACCTGCGTCTTGACGGTTTCATCGGCCCGGGCCACGTGTCCACGGTGATCGGCTGCCGGCCCTACGACTTCATCTCCGCACGCGAGGGCAAGCCACTGGTCTGCGCGGGGTTCGAGCCGCTTGACATCCTGCAGTCGGTCTACCAACTGCTCGTGCAGCTCTCCGAGGGCCGCTGCGAGGTGGAGAACCAGTACTCCCGGGTCGTGCCATGGGACGGCAACCCGAAGGCGTTGCAGGTGATCGGCGAGGTGATGGAGCTTCGGCCGCACTTCGAGTGGCGCGGGCTGGGCTTCATCTCGCAGTCCGCCCTGCAGGTGAAGGCCAAGTACTCCGCCTTTGATGCCGAACGGATCTTCAACGTGCCCGGGGTGCGGGTGGCCGACCCGAAGGCGTGCCAGTGCGGAGAGGTGCTCAAGGGCGTGCTCAAGCCGTGGGAGTGCAAGGTGTTCGGCACCGCGTGCACCCCGGAGACGCCGATCGGCACCTGCATGGTGTCGAGCGAGGGCGCATGCGCTGCGTACTACAACTTCGGCCGGTTCAGCCGTGAGCGCGTCAAGGAGGCGACGCACTCGTGACCGAAGATCTGCTTGCCGGATCGAGCAACAGCAGGGTGCAGGACCTCGGCCCGAGCATCCCGACCCGCGCCAACTGGGCGGAGGAGGCCGTCGCCGCGCACGCGGGCGCCGAACACCTCACCCGTGAGGAGCAGGTGCTCGCTCGGATCGCGAAGGCACGTGCCCGCAAGCCCAAGATCAAGGAAAAGCGGATCACGCTGTCTCACGGCGCCGGTGGCAAGGCCACCCAAACGCTGATCGAGGCGGTGTTTCTCGATGCCTTCCGCAACCCGGTGCTCGAGCTGTTGGAGGACGGGGCGTCGCTTGCCACAGCGGCGGGGCGGCTGGCGTTCACCACCGACTCCTACGTCGTCTCGCCGCTGTTCTTCCCCGGCGGTGACATCGGTGACCTGGCCGTCAACGGCACGGTCAACGACCTGGCGATGTGCGGGTCGCGGCCGCTGTACCTGTCCTGTGGGTTCATTCTGGAGGAGGGCTTCCCGGTCGCCGACCTGCAGCGCATCGTCGCCTCGATGGCCGCCGCCGCGCGTGCCGCCGGGGTACAGATCGTCACCGGCGACACCAAGGTGGTGCAACGCGGCAAGGCCGACGGCTGTTACATCACCACGGCTGGGGTCGGGCTGCTGGAACGCCCGACCGTGCTGTCCGCCGCGGCGGCAGAGCCCGGTGACGTCGTGATCGTGTCCGGCCCGATCGGCGACCACGGCATCACGGTCATGCTGGCCCGCGGCGAGCTCGACATCGAAGCCGACATCGTCTCCGACACCGCACCGCTGCACGAGCTCACCGCGAACCTGCTCGACGCGACCGGCGACGGGGTCCGGTTGCTCCGCGACGCCACCCGCGGCGGGGTGGCGACGATCTGCAACGAGGTGGCCGTCGCGTCACAGGTCGCGGTGGTGCTCGACGAGAGTTCGGTGCCGGTAAGGCCGGTCGTCAACGGCGCGTCCGAGCTGCTCGGGATCGACCCGCTGTACGTGGCGTGCGAGGGCCGGCTGGTGGCCGTCGTCGCACCGGACCGGGCCGAGGCCGCGATGGCGGCGCTGACCGCCCACCCGCTCGGGGTGGACGCCGCGGTGATCGGGACGGTGAAGGACGATCCACCCGGGTTGGTGCTGCTGCGCACGACGTTCGGCGGGACCCGGATCGTGGATCTGCTGGTCGGGGATCCCCTCCCCCGGATCTGCTGAGGGGCCCGTGCACGAGTTGTCGATCACTCAGAGTGTCGTCACGGCGGTGACGCAACGGATGCGGGACGCGCCGGTGCGCCGGATCAGGCTGGAGGTCGGACGGCTGTCGGGGATCGTGCCGGACTCGATGCGGTTCTGCTTCGAGATGGTCGCCGTCGGGACGACGTGCGAGGGCGCGGACCTGGAGATCGACGAGCCGCCGGGCCGGGCGCATTGCCGGTCATGCGGGGCCGACTTCGACACCGGCGAGGTGCTGCCGCTGTGTGACTGCGGCAGCGCCGACGTCGCGGTACTGGGCGGCACCGAACTACGAATCAGGGAAGTGGAGGTGGTCTGAGCATGTGCGCAACCTGCGGGTGTGCCGGTGCGGGAGTCCGGGTGGTGGACCCGTCACACGGGCATGGACATGGGGGGCACGACCACGGGCACGGGGAGCACGGCCACTCACACGACGATGGCCACTCACACGACCACAGCCACTCACACGATCATGGCCACTCACACGACGATGCCCACGAGCATGCGTCGCACACCGTGGCGCTCCAACACGCGCCGGAGCCGCGCACGGTCGCGCTCGAGGTCGATCTGCTGGCCAAGAACGACGACCTGGCGGTCCACAACCGTCACTGGCTCGCTGAACGGAGCATCGTCGCGTTCAACCTGATGAGCTCGCCGGGCTCCGGGAAGACCACGCTGCTGGAGCGCACCGTCCGCGACCTCGGCAACGAGCTGCCCTGCGCGGTGCTGGAAGGCGACCAGGAGACGGTGCTCGACGCCGAACGGATCCGCTCCGCAGGCGCGCGGGCCATCCAGATCAACACCGGGGCGGGCTGTCACCTCGACGCGGACATGGTGGCCCAGGGCCTGGCGGTGCTGGCTCCCGAGCGGGGCTCCCTGCTGTTCGTGGAGAACGTCGGCAACCTCGTCTGCCCGGCCCTGTTCGATCTCGGCGAGTCCGGCCGCGTGGTGATCATGTCGGTGACCGAGGGCGCGGACAAGCCCCTCAAGTACCCGCACATGTTTCGCACCGCCGACCTGGTACTGATCAACAAAATCGACCTGTTGCCCTACGTGGACTTCGACGTGGCGCGTTGCATCGCCGGTGCCCGCCGCGCGAAGCCGGACGTCGAGACGCTGGAGGTCTCCGCAACCCGCGGTGACGGCCTGGAGGCCTGGTACGACTGGCTGCGGCAGCGCACCGATCACTGAGCCCGCGCGGAGGCGCAGCGTGGACTGGGAGGAACTGGCGGCCGAGATCCTGGCCGACCCACCGAACTCAGGTGAGCTGACTTATCTCGCCCGCACCGGCATGACGTACACCTGGTGTGTGGTCGACGATCCGTCCCAACCGCCGCACGGCACTCCCGGCCTGCCCCCGCCGGACGCCTGGATCTACTACTCGGGTCGGTGGCCGGGAATGTCCGAGGCTGATGCGTTCTTCGCCGACCTGCGCGAGGAGCTGGAGTCGATGACCGGCGGCGCTGACCGCTGCCGCTGGCCGCTCGACCAGCCCTGGCCACACGGGCACTGAACCATGAACCTGCACCACGTCATCCCGGCCGAGGATCGCCTGAGGTTCCTGAGCTGTCGGCGGGCATGGGACTTCGCGGCGCGGGAGCGCGGCAACCGGGAACCGGCCCGCCCCACCCAGCTCGTCGAGCTGAACCGGGCGATCGGCGACGCGCTCGCCGTCTACTACTTCCCCGGGATGTGGGACTGGGCACCGACGATCGTGCTGCCGCTGGTGCGCCAAGCGTTCGCCAAGTCGATCGCCGCCCGACGCCGGGAGTACCTGGTCGCTCACCGGCTCACCGACCTGCCACCGGACCTGGAGCGCTCCGCGTCCGAGCGCGAGGAGCTGGGCCTCGCCGTCATCGAGGCCTACCTGGGCTGGGCCCCGACCGTCGACGAGTTCGCCCCGCTCAAGGTCGCCACCGAGATCGACGTCCAGGTCCCCGACCCGCGGCGGCCCGGCCGGGACTTCGGCGTGGGTATGGAGGCGGTCAGGTACCGGGACCGCACCGACCTACTGGCGATGGACGCGGATAACGGCTACTGGATGGTCGAGCATCGGTTCGTCCACGGAGCGTGGCCGGACCCGGAAGCCGTGCTGCGCGACGACCGTTGCCTGTCCTGGTGTTGGGCATGGGAGCAGGACAACCCCGGGCTCCACGTCAAGGGAACCATCTACAACGAACTGATGGTGGACGAGCCGGTGATCACCTCACCGCCGCGGGGACCGCGCAGCACGGTGACCCAGCACGGTGGCGGCGGGGCGGTTCCCGAGATGTGGGAGATCCCCTCCGTCGAGTACGACCTGCGGATCCAGCTCGGCGACGGCTTCCGGCGGGTGCACGTGCCGCGGCAGCAGGCCGAGGTGGCGGCCTTCGGCGAACGGCTGGCCGACCAGCTCAGGGAGATGATCGACCCGGCGATCCGGCCGTACCCGAACCCATCGACCACGCGTTGCGAGCTCTGCGAGTTCCGCCCGCCCTGTCTGGCGCTGGACGTCGGCCGCGACGCCGAATCCATGCTGGCGCAGTCCTACCGGGACCGAAGCCATGAGGTCCAAGCCGGCACCCTCGGCGCGCGCATCTGGTCGAGCGGGCGGGGGGCGGCCCCACCGACGCCGTGATCGGTTCGGCCGATGTGGCAGTGCATCACGTACCGCCCCGGTACTGCGTGACGGTCAGAAACCGCAGCGCCGAGCCGGCGCACCCTCAGGTGGTACGCCGCTGCGGCGAATGCAGTTCAGCGACCGGCCTGTAGGTCGGCCGGTCGCGCCGCGCGGACGCGACGGCTGGAGCCGTTGCTGTCGACTCGAGGGTCGTGCCTGTTCCCCTCGGGACAGCCGCGGCCGTCGACGGCGACCACACGTGCATAGCGCTCCATGAACACGTGCAACGCCTCATGAATCTGGCTCAGACCCTGGGCCTGCGCCTCAAGGCTCTGGATGCCGGCGGGCGTGACGTAGTAGGTGCGCCGCGCGGGACCTACGTCCGAGGTCTGCCATTCCGAACGGACGAAGCCCTGCCGCTCGAGACCACGGAGCGCACGGTACACCCCACCCGCATCGCCGTCGCCGTCATGCATGGGACGCAGGCGGGCGGCAAGCTCGTACCCATGATCGGGCTGCTCCCGCAACAGCAGAAGCAGACAGGGCTGTAGAAAATTCCTTGGTTCGAGCTCCGCCATAAATGAAGCTCCTCACCGGCACTGGTGAACGCCTGAGTGCTGCGTTGGTGGACGCCTGACTAGAACGATGCTTCCATCAGGTTACCGTTGCCACAAGTCGGCACAAGGATCGACCTGCTCTCTTTCACCGTCTCAACCCGATGGCCCCCCGAATTATTCCCTCGCCAGCACCTCGGCGGACAACCGACGCACACCCGGGGTCCGGAGCACGCCGTCGGCTTCGTGATCGCCGAACGGGAACACAGAGCCGCATCCCGTGCGGCTCCCCGCACCAAGACGCTGATCATGGCAGGTCGCCCCGACTCCGACGATGCCGTGATCACCGGTTGGGAACCCGGAACCGAACTCAGCACGGCCGACGGTTCCCAAACATCGATCACGTGCTCAGCGCCCTCCGCCCATCCGATCCCCGCCACCTCCACGCCTGCCCTCGCCCGACCCCTCGCCCGACCCTCGCCCGACCCAACCCCCCGAAATGGACTTCTGGGGCGCTGCGCTAAAGGCGCACGTACAGTCGCAGGGTCACGTAGCCGGTGACCGCTGCGATGCCCGCCCCGATCATGACCAGGATCGGCGAGACCCAGACGATGTCGACCATCTGGATCGGCGGCACCACGCTCGCGCTGACGTTCTCGGCCAGCAGCCGGTCGACGAACAGGAACTTGCTCGCCAACAGCCCGACGGCGGCGATGACGGCACCGACCACGCCGGTCACCACCGCCTCGATCAGGAAGGGTAGTTGGGTGTACCAGCGGGTGGCACCGACCAGGCGCATCACCCCCACCTCCGTGCGCCGGGTGTACGCCGACACCTGCACGGTGTTGGAGATCAGCAGCAGCGCCGCGACCGCCTGCACCAGGGCGAGCGCGAACATCACGTTGCGCACACCGGCGAGGAAATCGAACAGCTTGGCGACGACGTCGCGCTGGTCGATCACGGTCCGCACCCCGACCTGGCCGGTCATCGCCGCGCGCACCGCAGGTGCACCGGTCTCCTGGTCGGCCAGCCGCACCCGCAGCGTCGCGGGCAGGGTGTCCGGCTCGGCCAGCTCGGCCAGCGCCTGGCCGGCGTAGAGCTCCTTGTACCGCTCGTAGGCTTGCTGCTGGCTCACGAACCGGACCGACTCGACCAGCGCCAAGCCCTCCAACCTCGAGCGAAGGCCGGCGCAGATCGCCTGGTCGCAGCCGGTGTCGGTGGCCGAAAGGTCGGCGGTGAGCGCGACCTGCACCTCGACCCGATCGCTGTAGAGCTCCTCTGTGCGGTCGATCGTGCGCACCGCGAGCAGTCCGGCGCCGACGAGTCCGAGCGAGATCGCCGTGGTCAGCACCATCGCGACCGTCATGGTGACGTTGCGCCGCAGCCCGGTGAGGACCTCGCGGGCGACCAGATCCGAACGCATGGCTAGCGCCCCACGCCGTAGACACCGTGCGACTCGTCGCGCACCACCTGTCCGAGATCCAGCTCGATCACCCGCCGGCGCATCGAGTCGACGACGGAGTTGTCGTGCGTGGCCATCATGACGGTGGTGCCTGTGCGGTTTATCCGTTCGAGCAGCGCCATGATGTCCTGGCTGGTGTCGGGATCGAGGTTGCCGGTGGGCTCGTCGGCCAGCAGCACGAGCGGCTGGTTGACGAACGCCCTGGCGATCGCCACGCGCTGCTGTTCGCCACCGGAGAGCTCGTGCGGCATCCGTTCGGCCTTGCCCGCAAGTCCCACGAGCTCGAGCACCTCAGGAACCATCTTCTTGATCATTGCGGGCCGCTTGCCGATCACTTCGAGAGCGAACGCGACGTTGCCGACGACGGTCTTGTTCGGCAGCAGTCGGAAGTCCTGGAACACACAGCCGATCCGCTGGCGCAGACGCGGGACCCGACGGGAGGGCAGCTCGGCCACGTTGAGGTCGGCGACGTGAACGGTGCCGCGGGTGGGTACGTCCTCGCGCAGCAGCAACCGCAGCAACGTGGACTTCCCGGAGCCGGACGGCCCGATCAGGAAGGCGAACTCGCCCTTCTCCACCCTGACCGAGACGCTGTAGAGGGCCGGACGCGTCGAAGCCTTGTAGAGCTTGGTGACACGTTCCAGGCGGATCACGACGGCGGACGATACCGCCCAACGGCGATCCTGCCGCGTCAACCCGCCGTGGCCTGCTGGCGGCGCCACCTGATCGCGGCCTCGATGAAGCCGTCGATCTCGCCGTCGAGCACCGCGGAGGGGTTGCCGACCTCGAACTCGGTGCGCAGGTCCTTGACCATCTGATACGGGTGCAGCACGTAGGAGCGCATCTGGTTGCCCCATGACGAGCCGGTGTCCTTGAGCGCGTTCATCTTGGCCTGCTCCTCCTGGCGACGCCGCTCCAGGAGCTTGGCCTGCAACACCATCATCGCTGAGGCCTTGTTCTGCAGCTGGGAGCGCTCGTTCTGGCAGGAGACCACGATGCCGGTCGGGATGTGGGTGAGCCGGACCGCGGAGTCGGTGGTGTTGACGCCCTGCCCACCGGGGCCCGAGGAGCGGTAGACGTCGACGCGCAGCTCCTTCTCGTCGATCTCCACATGGTCGGTGGACTCGACGACCGGCGCCACCTCGACCCCGGCGAAGGAGGTCTGGCGGCGGCCCTGGTTGTCGAACGGCGAAATTCGGACGAGCCGGTGGGTGCCCTGTTCGACCGAGAGCGTGCCGTAGGCGAACGGGACGTGCACTCCGAACGTGGCTGACTTGATGCCGGCTTCCTCCGCGTAGGAGGTGTCGTAGACGTCGGTGCCGTAGCCGTGGCGCTCGGCCCAGCGCAGGTACATGCGCATGAGCATCTCGGCGAAGTCGGCCGCGTCCACCCCGCCGGCCTCGGCGCGGATGGTGATCAGCGCCTCCCGCGGGTCGTACTCGCCCGACAGCAGCGTGCGCACCTCCAGCGCGGCGATCTCGGTACGCAGCTTGACCCGCTCGGCGTCGGCGTCGGCAATGGCGCCCTCGGCCTCGGCTCCCTCCGATTCCTCGGCCAGCTCGTAGAGAATCGGGAGGTCGTCGAACCGGCGGCGCAGCTCGTCGACGCGGCGCAGCTCGCCCTGGGCGTGCGCGAGGCGACTTGTGACCTTCTGCGCGGCTTCGGCGTCGTTCCAGAGATCGGGCTTGCCGGCCTGCTCGGAGAGGCCCGCGATCTCGGCGCGCAGCGCGGTGAGGTCGGTGACCGCCTCGATGCTCTCCAGGGTGGCGGACATGTCCTTCACTTCGGCTGCGACGTCGGGGTTCACAACAGCCCAGGGTACGCGAGCTCACTACTCGGTCGGGATCGAGTCCAGCAGCTTGACCATCGCCCGGGTGTGTGCCAGTGCGAAGTCGGCAACGGCCTTGCGGTACGGATCGCCCTCGTCCAGCGCGGCCCGGCCGGCCGCGCGGGCTTCGGTGAGCCGCGCCGTGTACGCCGCGCGTCCGGTCCGCACCAGCTCGGCGCGCTGCCGCCCGGTGAGCGAGCCGGCGTGCAGCAGCCGCAGCACGAGCGGGCTGCGCAGCCCGTCGGAGCCCACACCGCCCGCGAGCCAGGCCTTGAACGCGCGCCGGCCGACGGCGGTGATCGCGTACTGCTGCGACGCCCGGGGCCCCTGCTCACCGAGGGTGAGCAGACCGACCGCGGCCAACGCCGGCAACTCGCGGTAGACCTGGCTGCGGGTGACCGGAAAGAACGAGCCGAACCGCTGTCCGGCCGCGGCGACGAGCTGGCCGCCGCTCATCGGACCGTCGCGCAGCAGCCCGAGCAACGCGGCGGCAGTGGCGTTCACTGCGGGCGGACGGCGGGGTGGCACCGTTCTACCGTGCCATGGCGCGGCAGGGCATGCATCCACAACGGACAGTCAATTTGTCGAGCAGCGATCACCGGGTTTGATCGAGGCCGTCCGAGGTGCCCGCCGAGCAGCCGGTCAGGGGCGCTGCCGGAGCAGCTCGATGATCGTGTCGAGCTTGGTGGTGTGCTCGTCGAGCTTGGTGGTGTGCTCGTCGAGCTTGGTGGTGTGCTCGTCGAGCTTGGCGGCCTGCTCGTCGAGCTTGCTGGTGTGCTCGTCGAGCTTGCTGGTGTGCTCGTCGAGCTTGGCGGCCTGCTCGTCGAGCTTGATGGTGTGCTCGTCGAGCTTGATGGTGTGCTCGTCGAGCTTGGTGGCCTGCTCGTCGAGCCGTTTGTCGTGGCGCTGCTGCGTCATCTCGACGCGAATGAGTATCTCGTAGATCGCCCCCACGTCGTTGTCGAGCTGTTTGACCTTACGGATGATCTCCGGTGGCGTCATCACCGGGGGAAGGTAGCGCACCGAGCCCGCCGGCGGGAGCCGGTTCGGCGTGTTCGATCCGGACTCGCCGTCCGACTTCCGCCTGCTCGCTGGTCCGGCCCGGACCGCACCCGCAGGTGTGTGACACCGTTGTACAGCGCATGGCCCGGTACCTGGCTCGACGGCTGCTGAGCTACGTCGCGCTGTGCCTGGCCGCGACGTTCGTCGCCTTCGCGCTGGCGTCACTGACCTTCGACCCGCTCGCGCGCTACGCCGAGCGCCAACCTCCTCCACCAGCCGAGACGATCGCCGCCAAACGCCTGGAGCTCAACCTCGACGAACCGATCCCGGCACGGTTCGCGGAGTGGGTCGGCGGGATCGCGCACGGCGACTTCGGCACCACGATCACCAACGCGCCGGTGGGTGATCAGCTGTGGCAGCGGGTCGGTGTCAGCCTGCGGCTGTTCCTCGTCGGCACCGTGACCGGTGCCGTGCTCGGCGTCCTCGTCGGGGTCGCGAGCGCGGTCCGGCAGTACAGACCCAGCGACCACCTGGCCACCCTGTTCTCCTTCCTGGTGCTCTCCACTCCGGTGTTCGTGATCGGCACCCTGCTCAAGGTGGCCTGGCTACCGGTGAACCAGGCGGCCGGCACACAGATCCTGTACTTCGGCGGGGAGACCACAGCCGGGTTCTCCGGCACCGGCATGGAGTCGTTCGTCGACCGGCTCCAGCACCTCGTGCTACCCACCGTCGCGATCGCGCTCGGGCAGATCGCCTACTTCAGCCGCTACCAGCGCAGCGCGATGCTCGACGTGCTCGCCAGCGACTTCCTGCGGACGGCCCAGGCCAAGGGCCTCACCCGACGGCGGGCACTGTTCACCCACGGCCTGCGCACGGCGCTCATCCCGATGGCCACCCTGTTCGCCTTCGGCTTCGGGCTGCTGATCACCGGCGGCGTGTTCACCGAGCGCATCTTCGGCTGGTACGGCATGGGCGACTGGCTGCTGGTCGGCGTGCAGGACCAGGACACGAACATCGTCGCGACCGTCACGTTGTTCATCGCCGTGCTCGTGCTGATCTCGGGCTGGCTGTCCGATGTGCTCTACGCCGCGCTCGACCCCCGGGTACGGCTGGGCTGAGGAGCCGGAGATGACGACGACACCCGCCTCGATGCCCGCCCCGGCCACGCCCGGACCGGTGGAGATCCCGAGCGAGACCCTCAGCCGCGGAGCTCTGGTGCTGCGCCGGTTCCTGCGCAACAGGTTGGGCGTCACCAGCGGCGCGGTCATGGTGCTGCTGTTCGCCGCCGCGTTCCTGGTCCCGGTGTTCTACCCGTGGGACCATCGCGCCCAGGACGACCTGGCCCTGCTCGCCCCGCCGTCGCCTGCACACTGGTTCGGCACCAACCAGCTCGGTGAGGACCTGTTCGCGGGCAGCATGCGCGGGCTGCAGAAGTCGCTGATCATCGGTTTGCTGGTCGGGGTCATCTCCACCGCGTTCGCCGCCACGGTGGGCGCGGCCGCGGGATACCTCGGCGGGGCTGTCGACCGCGGCCTGATGTGGGTGGTCGACCTCCTGCTGGTGCTGCCGTCGTTCCTGATCATCGCGATCCTCAGCCCGGCGTTCCGCGGGAGGTCTTGGCTGCTGCTGGTGGCGCTGCTGTCCGGGTTCAGCTGGATGATCACCGCCCGGATCGTCCGCGGTATGACACTGACCCTGCGGGAACGCGAGTACGTCAAGGCCGCACGGTTCATGGGCCTGCCGGCCCGGAAGATCATCACCCGGCACATCATTCCGAACATGGCGTCCTTGCTGATCATCGACGCCACCCTCAGCGTGGGCGCCGCCATCCTCGCCGAGAGCGCGCTGAGCTTCTTCGGCTTCGGCGTCCAGCCCCCCGACGTCTCGGTGGGCACGCTCATCGCCAACGGAACGGACTCCGCCCTGACCTTCCCGTGGCTGTTCCTGTTCCCCGCCGGCCAGCTGACCCTCACCGTCCTCGCCGTCAACTTCATCGGTGACGGGCTGCGCGACGCGCTCGATCCGTCCTCGTCGCGCGGTCGGGCGTCATGAGCACCGTGCCGGCGATCGATCGGGGCCGCACCCCGCAGCGGCCGGACGGGCCGGTGCTCCAGGTCCGGGACCTGGAGGTGTCCTTTCCCACCGAGTCGGGCCGGGTCACAGCGGTCCGGGGCGTGAGCTTGGACATCGCCGCAGACGAGGTGCTCGGCATCGTCGGCGAGAGCGGCTCGGGCAAGTCCGTGTCGGCGCTCGCGGTGATGGGCCTGCTCCCCCGGCAGGCCCGGCTCCGCGGCTCGGTTCGGTTCCGCGGCACGGAGCTGATCGGCAGGTCCGACGCGGACCTTTCCCGGATCCGCGGTCGCCGCATCGCGATGGTGTTCCAGGACCCGCTCTCCGCACTCACCCCGATCTTCACCGTCGGTGACCAGATCGCCGAGGCGCTCCTGGTCCACGGCACGGTGAGCAGGCGTCAGGCCGGAGCGCGGGCCGTCGAGCTGCTGGACCTGGTGGGTATCCCGAACGCGGCGCAGCGGACGAGGGCGTTCCCGCACGAGTTCTCCGGCGGGATGCGACAACGCGTGGTGATCGCGATGGCGATCGCGAACGACCCGGACCTGATCATCGCCGACGAACCCACCACCGCTCTCGACGTCACCGTGCAGGCGCAGGTGCTGGAGGTGCTCAGGACCGCGCAGCAGGTGACCGGCGCGGCCATCGCGATGATCACCCACGATCTGGGCATCGTCGCCGGCTTCGCCGACCGGGTGATGGTGATGTACGCCGGGCGGGTCGTGGAGACCGCACCGGTCGACGACCTGTTCCACCGCCCGCGGATGCCCTACACCCTCGGCCTGCTCGGCTCGATCCCGCGGCTGGACTCCACCGGCGATCACCCGTTGATCCCGATCGAGGGCCGGCCGCCGTCGATGGTCGGCCTTGCCCCCGGCTGCCCCTTCGCACCGCGCTGCCCAATGGCCCTCGACCGCTGCCGGGACGCCGAACCCGACCTGTTGCCGGTGGCAGGCGGCGAGCACGGGGCGGTATCGATGCAGGTCGGGCCGACGCTGCACGCTGCGGCCTGCTGGCGCTCCGGTGAGATCGAACGGACCGACGCGGGCCCCGCCGAGGTGTTCGGGATCGACGACATCCCCACGGTGGACCTCCCGCCCCGGACAGACCGTCCCACGGTGCTGCGCGTCGACGAGCTCGTGCGGCACTACCCGGTGCGGACCGGCACCGTCCTGCGCCGGACCGTGGGCACCGTCCGTGCTGTCGACGGGGTGTCGTTCGACGTCCGCGAGGGCGAGGTGCTCGGCCTGGTCGGTGAGTCCGGCTGCGGCAAGACCACGACGCTGATGGAGATCCTCGAACTGACCGCGCCGATGTCGGGCTCGATCGAGGTGCTCGGCCGCGACGTCGCCGGACTCGACCGCCGCCAACGGCTGGCCCTCCGCCGCGATCTGCAGGTCGTCTTCCAGGACCCGGTGGCGTCGCTGGATCCGCGGCTCCCGGTCGGTGACGTCGTCGGCGAGCCACTGGCGGTACACGGGATGGGGCGTGAGCAGATCCGGGAGCGCGTCCGCGAGCTGCTCACGTCGGTGGGTCTGCGGGCCGATCACGCCAACCGCTACCCCGCGGAGTTCTCCGGTGGCCAACGTCAGCGCATCGGGATCGCCCGGGCGCTCGCGCTGGAGCCGAAGCTGCTGGTGCTCGACGAGCCGGTGTCGGCACTCGACGTCTCCATCCAGGCCGGCGTGATCAACCTGCTCGACGAGCTCAGGGCCCGGCTGGGGATCGCCTACCTGTTCGTGGCGCATGATCTCGCCGTGGTCCGGCACATCGCCGACCGGGTCGCGGTGATGTACCTGGGCAAGATCGTCGAGATCGGCGACGTCGAGACGGTGTTTGGCGCGCCGTGCCACCCGTACACGCAGGCGTTGCTCTCGGCCATTCCCATTCCCGACCCTCGGGTGCAGCGGCGCCGCCGGCGCGTGCTCCTGCACGGCGACCTGCCGGGCCCGGCCGACCCGCCGTCGGGCTGCCGGTTCCGCACCCGTTGCCCGCTGTTCGTGACCCTCGACGAGACCGATCGTTCACGGTGTGTCGACGCCGAGCCCGGGCGCCTTCAGCGCGGACCGGGCGATCACGAGGTGGCCTGCCACTTCGCCCGGGTCGAGGACGTCGGGTAGTGCTGATAGTGAGGAGAGACCCCGTGGGTCCAGGACGCACGTCCATGGTGCTGATCGCAACGCTGGCGCTGGTGTCGACCGCCTGCGGTGGGGGCGGCGGCACCGAGCTCAGGACGCCCGATCAGCAGGCACGCGGCACCCAGGCGATCAACGCCAAGGACCCCGCCACCCTCCAGGACGGCGGGGACCTGCGCCTCCCGCTGGACAGCCTGCCGTCGAACTACAACTACAACCACATCGACGGTCACGAGGGGTCGACCCGTGAGGTGCTCTGGGCCCTCATGCCGCGGGTCTTCAACCATGGCATCGACGGTGGATCCGAGCTCGACACCGACTACGTCAACTCGGCCGAGCTGACCTCAGCGAACCCCCAGGTCGTGACGTACCGGATCAATCCGGCGGCGACGTGGGACACCGGTCGGCCGATCACCTGGGAGGACTTCGAGGCCCAGTGGCGCACCGAGAACGGCTCGGATCCGGCCTACCTCATCCAGGACAAGACCGGATACGAGGACATCACCGCGGTCGAGCGCGGCGCCGACGACAAGGAGGTGATCGTCACCTTCGGGAAGCCGTTCGCCGAGTGGCAGGCGCTGTTCGTCGCGCTCTACCCGAAGGAGTCCCACGCCGGCCCTGAGGCGTTCAACACCGGCTGGCTGCAACGGCCCGCCATGACGGCCGGCCCGTTCAAGGTCGAGTCCATCGACCCGGTGGCGAAGACGATCGTGCTCACCCGCAACGAGAACTGGTGGGGCGCGAAGCCCCGGTTGAACCGGGTGATCTTCACCGAGACCGAACGGGCGGCCCTGCCCGACCGGCTCGCGAACAACGAGATCGACTTTTACACGATCGGCTCCAACATCGACCTCTACCAGCGCGCGCGCACCATTCCCGGCGTCGAGATCCGGCAGGCCCTGGAGAAGCAGTACGCGCACATCACGTTCAACGGGGCCGCCGGGGCCATTCTGGCGGACAAGGGGCTGCGCCAGGCCATCGCCAAGGGAATCGACCGGCGGGCCATCACGCAGCGGTTGATCGGGCAGATCCTGCCGGACGCGCCGTTGCAGCAGCACCACATCTTCCCGATCGGGGGCAGCGGCTACCGGGACAACAGTGCGTTCCCGTTCGATCAGGCCGCCGCGCGCCGCGGGCTCGACGCCCTCGGCTGGGCGCCGCAAGGCGAGGTGCGGGTCAAGGACGGGACCGAACTGAACCTGCGGTTCATCGTCCCGGCCAACAACCCGACCTCCGACCAGACGGCGCGGATCGTGCTGGAACAGCTCAGCCAGATCGGAGTGCGGGTCACGATCGAGGTGGTCCCGACCGCGGACTTCTTCGCCGGGTTCGTCAACCGGGGCAACTTCGACCTGACCAGCTTCCAGTGGATCAACACCGACACCCCGTTCAGCAGCAGCCCGGCCGTGTACCAGGAGCCGATCGGCGACAACGTCGGCGGCAACTACGGCCGCATCCACGATCCGGAGATCTCCGCGCTGTTCGCCGAGGGCCTCCAGGAGTTCGACGAGGCCGCCCGGATCGAGATCGCCGACCGGATCGACGCCATGATCTGGGACGAGGTGCACCACATCCCGCTCTACCCGCAGACCGGTGCCTATGCCACGCGGAGCACGCTGGCCAACTGGGGTGCCAAGGGGCTCGGCGACTGGAACTACATCCACGTGGGGTTCGTGCGGCAGTAGCTATGAGACGCTGACCTGGTCCACGATCCGTATCTCAGGTTCTGGCTGCGTTTCGTGGCACCCCGGATGGAGCTGATCCTGCGCGGCCGCGGCGGGCAGGCATCCGACGAGATCACCCGATCATGGCCGGAGTACCGCGGTCGGGCGGTCGAGCCGCTGGTGCGCCGCAGCATCGAGCGCCTGCTGCCGCACGATCGCCTCGGCGCCGCCCGCCACGGCGGGTCGTACGGGACGCGGACGGGCGACATCGAGGTCGACCTCATCGGCTCGCCCGGCCGTGAGGCCCCGGCCGAGGTCGCGTTCGTCGGCTCGGTGCAGTGGCGCGACCGAGCGGCATTCGACAGAGGGGACCTGCCGCACCTCGCGGCGCAGCGGGCCGCGGTTCCCGGGGGCGACGCCGTCCCGCTGGTCGGCGTGGCCCGAACCCAGGTCACCGCCGACGTCGACGTCGCCCTGAGCGCCGAAGACCTCCTCACCGCCTGGTCCTGAGGGGGCAGCGTCAGCTGCCGATCGTCAGTTCGGCGATCCGGGCGCGCTGGGCGTCGGAATCGCCGAGCTGACCGGCCAGGCGCTTGGAACGCTTGTAGAACAGGTGCGCCTCATGCTCCCAGGTGTACCCGATCCCGCCGTGGTACTGGATCATCGCCGCGGTCACATCGACGGCGGCGTCGCCGGCCTTGGCCTTGGCCACCGCAACGGCGAGA
>JBOHEP010000422.1:0-16702 GCA_050701075.1 Pseudonocardia sp.
TCCTCGGCCGCCTCGGCGAGCGCGTCGATGACGTGCTGGGACCCGGTCGCGCCTTCGAGCAGGACCGCCGGTGTCGGGGTGTTCAGCGTGCCGATCATGTCCATGTTGACGACCGCGCGGATCCGGCTCCGTTCGCCGGGCGAGAGCAGCTGGACGTACTGCAGGCTGCCGAACAGGCCCTGCTCCTCGCCGCCGAAGAGGATCAGTCGCAGGTCGAGCGATCCGGGATGCTCCGCGAGTGCCCCGGCGATCGCGAGTACCCCGGCGCTGCCGGACCCGTTGTCGTCGGCACCCGGGGCGGGTGCGGACGGGCCACCGGCGGTGTTGACCGAGTCCAGGTGCGCGGTCACCACGACCACGTCCCGCGGCGCTGCGCCGGCGCCCGCGCGCTCGGCGATCACATTGCGGCTCGTCCCCCCGCCGACCGCGACGATCTCCGTCGAGGTGGTGTACCCCATGGCCGCCAGCCGATCGGAGGCCCAGTGAGCCGCGGTCAGGAAATGCGTGCTCGTGGAGTGCCGGGTGGGGAAGGCGGTCAGTGCTCGAAGGTCGGCCTCGAACGTGTCCCGGGAGAGCCGGTCCACGCACTCCTGGATCCACGCCGGCCGCGCCCGCCGGGCTCCGAGCGGTGGCCGCTGGGCCACGACGGTCGTGTTGCGTGGCAGCGGCCGGACCGCGTAGCACGGCAGGTGCTCGTGATGCATGGTCTTGGTGGCGGCCGGGTCCAGCGCGACGACCAGGTGTCGGCCCCGGCCGGCGATCACGGGGACGTCCGGGTGCTCCTGCTCGAAGAGCCGACCGTTCTGCAGGACGAGCCGCAGGTGCCCGAGCGGTGCCGAGGTGCGTCCGATCAGGGCCGCGGTATCCGCCACCTGCTCCACGGCCCGCCCGACGGCTTCGGGGCTCCCGATCACCACGAGGGCGTCCCCGACCCGCGTCCACTCCGCGCCCGCGGCGGTCACGGTCTTCGCCAGCGACGCGGCGGTGTTCGGAGTGACTCCGAGCACGACGACGGCCTCGTCCTGTGCAGGCATCACGACGTCCCGGATGATCGGGATGAGGTCAGTGAGCTTCTCGACGTCGCCGGTGGGCTGACCTGGACCACGATAGTGGACCGCCGTGAGCCCGAGGTGGCGGGCAGCCAGCACGTGGCTCCGGTTCTCGGTGATGAACATGGTGTCGGCGAAGGTCAGCTCCGGCCCCGCCTTGGCCACGGCGGCCCGGAAGACCGCCTCGTCCGGCTTGAACACACCCACCTCGGTGGAGAGTGTGACCCGTTCCTCGACCGGTTCGAAGAACCTCCTGATCCCGAGCAGGTCCAGGATTGCGTAGTACTGCTGCTGAACCTCCGGGATCTCGCTCGGCTGCGACACCATGGTGAAGTCGGACACCAGGCCGAGCTGCGCGGCCGGGAGGGCTCCGTCGCGCATCGCCGCGACGGCCTCGAGCGTCTCCAGCGCTCCGGGAAGCAGGACGTCGCCGCTCTCGAGGGTCTTTCCTAGATCGAAGAGTACAAGTTTCACATTCGGCCTTCCGTCCTCAGGATGCGGAGCTCTCGACGACGCCGGCCATCGACGTCGAGGACGACGGCGGTGAGACCGCGCCGCGCCCCATACCGCGTTTGGCGAACCCCTGCCAGACATCGGCGACATCGGCCGGGTCCAGGGCCGACACCGCGGAGATGATGCCGTCGCGGGCCTGGGTAAAGGTCGGCCTGTTCGGCGTGAGCTTCAGTCCGCCGACGACGTAGGAGAGCATCCGGCGCTCGGCCTCGGCGTGCCCGTGCGTGGCCACGAGGTTCACGAACACCTCCCACAGCGCCGTGCACCACACCTCGCCCGCGTTGTGCACCGCGTTGTTCGATCCGCCGCTGTTCGGGTTGCGCGCCGCGCCGGTTGGCAGGACGACGCCGGCGCTGATGTGCCGGAAGGTCAGCGGGTTCTTCGCCATGTCCGCCGTGTAAGGGTAGCGGCGGATCCCGAAGTAGTAGTTGTTCTTGAAGGTGGATGTGAGGTCGGTCCATCCACCCCCGGCGAACACGCCGGCCGGGAAGTCGTCGGTGGCCTGCGAGGTCATGCAGATGGCGAAGAAATCGCCCCAGCCCTCCCCCATCGCGCGGCCCTGCTGGTTGGTCAGTCCGTTGGCGTTCCCGACGAGCCGGTTAGTGATGTAGTGGCCCATCTCGTGGAACGTGATCAGGGCGTCGAAGTTGCTGGTCCGGCTGGGCAGCGGGTGGCAGCCCCGGAACTCGTACATCTGCATCCGAGGACTGGCGCCGTCCGCGGGAGTGGCCATGTTCGCGTTGTCGGTGCCGCTGACGTCCAGTCCCTCGGCGAGTATCGGGTCACCGCCGCTACCGCCGCGACCGAAGTTGTCCAGCTGGGCGTTCCCCGCCGCTTCGTCGAATCCCGCCTCGTACCAGCGGTCGTGGAGCCAGTTCACGTGGAAGAACATGCCGACGATGCTCGCCTGCAGGTTGGTGGGATCCGACGCCGGCATCGCATGGTCGTAGGGGTGGTCGAACGAACCCGGCGAACTGGCCTTGCCCCGCACATCGCCGGAGCTGAAACCATCGGGGTCGGTCAGGTCGGCGTAGGCGACGCAGTTGTTGCCGCTCGTCGTGACGGCGCCGGCCGGCAACCACGGGTCGCCCGGGAGCAGGCTTTCCAGCTCCACCAACCGCTCCGTAATGGGCTTCGCCTGGAAACCGTCCGGCACGCCGGTCGAGTGGGGGGTCCCCGGGGCCGGCCCGTCCTCCGGCCGGAAGAGCGCGTCGCCGGTGTTGAACACGCGGTAGGTGAAGGCGACATGGGCCGCGAGGTTCTTGCGGAAGAGCACGTCAGGGCGGTCGACGGCATCGATGACGTAGCTGAAGCCGGGGAACCCGTTGATCCAGAGCTCCAAGTAGTAGCCGGGCGCGAACTGCTCCTCGCCCAGTGGGAACACCACGTCCTTGAGCCGGACCGCCCGCTCGAACGGCGGCGCGCCACCGGCCTGCGGCGGCTCGTACCGGTAGTGCCGGTAGGGGTCGCCGTCGTCGGCCCCCTGGTCCTCCTGGGTGAACGCCGACGGATCGTACTCGCTGCCGGTGAGGTCGAGTGCCGCGGCGACGATCGCCTCCTCGGCGGTCGTCGCGGGACCGCGGCGGGACTGCTGCGCCGTGGCGGCTCCCGGGAAGAACTGCCCCGCGAGGGAGACGACCTGGTTCGACGGGCTCACGGCGGCCGTCATCTCGGAGTTGAAGACCTCGACACCGCCGGCCCGCTGCACCAGCTGGACCGTCTGCAGCCCCTTCCCGCTCACCGACACCACCTCGACGCCCGACACGTCCTCCGGCGAGAGCCGCCACAGGTCGCCGCGCTCCTCGACGAAGCGCGTGACCGCATCCTCGGCCGATCCCCGGGACCGCTCGGACAGACGCGCCGTCGGCTCGGTGCTGCTCACCCGGTTCGGGAGCTGGGTCGCGTCGTCGTAGTCGACCGTCAGATCGGGCACGTCGTCGGCCAGGCGGCTGTGACCGTCGGTCTCGGATGGAGCGACACTCCCCGGGGAGGTGCCGCGCTCGGCTCGAACCCCGATGTCGTAAAGGGCGTGGAAGTCCTCCGGCAGCCGTTCCCGTTCGTCAGCCATGTTCCCCCTCGTTCCCGTTCCCCCTCGGTCCCGCACGTCGCGAGCTGTTCCCGCACGTCGCGAGCTGCCGGGGCAGAATAGCGACTGCGCGTCACAGCGACGTCACCGCGACGTGCTCGGGCACGGCTGCGGCCTCGTACTCCGCGTCGTATCGGCCCCGCGCGCGGTGTGTCGTCGATCGCCGAGGACACAGCGTCACCCGACGAGTGCGTCCCCGGCCACAAGCCGCAGCAGAACCATGCGGCCAGCCCGGTGTCAGTGAGATGCACCTTCGGCCTGCGCTTCCTCGGTGAACAGTTCACAGCCGGGAACGCCCGGCCGTGAAACTGCTGCGCAGCGTGCCCAAAAGCTTGATCATGGCGACTCGCTGTCCTCGCCTTGGGGTCGCTGGCCGATCGTGCGCCGAGTCGACGATCATGGCGGCTCGGCGGCGGGCCTCGGGCCGGACCGGTGTCCCTGTGGGTGACTTCGGAGGTGGTCGGAATGTCGGGCGATGACGGTGATCCGCCTGGTGACGTAGGTGATCTGTCCACCGATCACCCAGTATGCGTAACGATCTAGGTCCTGGTGTCGGCTACAGTTAGGATGTTCTTGAGCTGCAAGGCTCGGGTCGCTCCCGCTGGGCGCATTCGATGTCCATCGAATCGACCTCAGTGCACCCGCGCACGATGGACGAAAGACTGGAGATCGCAACCGGAGGCTGCGCCGTGTACCTTTCCATTGCGTCCCTGCTCCGGGCCTGTCGCGGCCGGTCCAGCTCCTGCGAGCCGCGTCCGGGGATGCCGATTCGCTGGTGGCATCGTGCGTTGTATCCCCCTCCTCGAGGAGTCTCCGGCCGGCACCGGGCCGACAAGTGAGTTCGGTCGGTAGCCGGTCCCGTGCGGCCGGCACCGAATCGGGCGGCATCGTCGGCCAGCCCGCGCCCGGCTGCTCAACTGGTCCTGCCGATGCGTGCGTCCGGCGCCCGAAGACTTCACCCACCTGTCAGCGGCCAGGAACGGCCATTGCCCCCCGCGACGGGGGACAATCCTCGTCGTGGGTGACAACGCGAGCAGCTCTCCGGAACCGACCGCCGCGAGCAATGGAGCGGAAGGCCTGCACCAGCATCCCGCACGGGTGCCGGTAGCGCGGCGCTCCCCCCGTCCGAGCATCCGCCGGGCCCGGGTGGCGGACCGGCCTTCGAGCCCGAACGGCACCACGTCCGTCTCCGAACGCGCCGCCGATGCCGCAGTGAGCGTCAACGCGGTGAGCGATGCGAGCGCCATCGGCGTGAGCGCCCACGGGGGGCGCGCCAGCGACACCACCGACACCACCGACACCTACACCACCGACACCGACACCGACACCGACACCACCGACAACAGCCGCCCCGCGGACACCGACCGTCCCGGTCCGGTCGCCCCGCCGTCGGAGGCCACCACGGCCGTCGCTCCACCCGCCACCGATCCCGCTACTACGGTGCCCGTCAACCCACCGGCACGCACCCTGACCCGCGCGTCCGGGCTGCCCGAGGACCGCTATCTCAACCGCGAGCTGTCCTGGCTGGATTTCAACGCCCGCGTGCTCGCCCTGGCCGAGGACCCGAGCCAGCCGCTGCTGGAGCGGGCCAAGTTCCTGGCCATCTTCGCGTCCAATCTCGATGAGTTCTACATGGTCCGGGTCGCCGGGCTGAAGCGCCGTGACGAGACCGGGCTGGCCGTACGCAGCGCCGACGGGCTCTCCCCCCGCGAACAGCTCGCCCTGATCGCCACCCGAAGCCAGGTCATCGCGGACGTGCAGGCCCGGGTATACCTCGACGAGGTGCGCCCCAAGTTGGCGGCCGAGGACATCCGGATCCTGCGCTGGTCGGACCTGTCCGACGCGCAGCGACTCCGGCTCTCGGACTACTTCTCCGCCCAGGTGTTCCCGGTGTTGACCCCGCTCGCGGTCGACCCGGCGCACCCCTTCCCCTACATCTCGGGCCTGTCGCTCAACCTGGCCGTCACCGTCCGCGATCCCGTGAGCCACACGGAGCGTTTCGCCCGGGTCAAGGTGCCCAACAACGTTCCCCGGCTGGTGCGGGTCGCCGGAGAGAACGCAGTCGACGGATCTGACGGTGGAGTCACGTTCCTCCCGATCGAGGACCTGATCGCCGCCCACCTCGGCGACCTGTTCACCGGAATGGAAGTGGCCGAGGTGCACGCGTTCCGGGTCACTCGCAACGCCGACCTGGAGGTCGAGGAGGACCGCGACGAGGACCTGCTCCAATCGCTGGAACGGGAGCTCGCCCGCCGCCGCTTCGGCCCGCCGGTGCGCCTGGAGGTGACCGACTCGATGAGCGAGCACGTACTGGAGCTGCTGCTGCGCGAGCTCGACGTCGATCCGGCCGACGTCGTCACCGTGCCCGGCCTGCTGGATCTCACCGCGCTCTGGCAGGTGTACGGGGTGGATAGGCCCGACCTCAAGGACGACCCGTTCATACCGGCCACCCACCCCGCGTTCGCCGAGGGCGAGACCCCGAAGAGCGTGTTCGCCACCCTGCGCGAAGGTGACGTGCTCGTGCACCATCCGTACGACTCGTTCTCCACCAGCGTGCAGCGCTTCATCGAGCAGGCGGCAGCCGACAAGAACGTTCTCGCGATCAAGCAGACGCTCTACCGCACGTCCGGTGACTCCCCCATCGTCGATGCGCTCATCGACGCCGCCGCGGCCGGCAAGCAGGTGGTGGCGCTGGTGGAGGTCAAGGCACGGTTCGACGAGCAGGCCAACATCCGCTGGGCACGTGAGCTGGAGAAGGCGGGCGTGCACGTCGTCTACGGGCTGGTGGGCCTCAAGACGCACTGCAAGACCTCGCTCGTTGTGCGTCAGGAGGGATCGACGATCCGGCGTTACTGCCATGTCGGCACCGGGAACTACAACCCCAAGACCGCCCGGCTGTACGAGGACATGGGCGTGCTCACCGCCGACCCGGTGATCGGCGCCGATCTTGCCGACCTGTTCAACTCCCTCACCGGCTACTCCCGCCAGATCTCCTACCGCAGCCTGCTCGTGGCGCCGTACGGGGTGCGGCGCGGCATCGTCGGTCGCATCGAGGACGAGATCGAGTCGCACCGGGACGGTCACGCCTCCCGGATTCGGATCAAGGCCAACTCGATCGTCGACGAGCTGGTGATCGACGCGCTCTACCGGGCGTCGCAGGCCGGCGTTCCGGTCGACCTCGTGGTGCGCGGGATCTGCGCGTTGCGGCCCGGCAGTCCGGGGCTCAGCGAGAACATCCATGTTCGGTCGATCCTGGGGCGTTTCCTCGAGCACTCCCGGGTCTTCCACTTCGGTGCCGCCGACGAGTACTGGATCGGCAGCGCCGACATGATGCACCGCAACCTCGACCGCCGGGTGGAGGTGCTGCTGCGGGTCGCCGCCCCTCGGCTGTCTGCCAGGCTCGGTGAGATCCTCGACTCCGCGCTCGACCCGGCCACGCGCTGCTGGACACTGCGCGCGAACGGCGCCTGGGAGCCGTCGCCGCCACCGGACTCCGACGAGTCACCGGTCCGTGACCATCAGGCCGAGCTGATGCTGCGCAACGCGGGCCGCGACGCCGAATGACCGATATCCGGTCCGAGCGTGACAGGGGGTCACCCGCCCCGTCGCGCCACGGTGATCATGCGGACATCCTGGCCGCGGGTGCGGTGCTGTGGCGGGTCGGATCCGACGACGACGCCACCGGCGGGTTGGGACACGGCGTGCAGGTTGCGCTGGTGCACCGTCCGCGCTACGACGACTGGACGCTACCCAAGGGCAAGCTGCACCGTGGCGAGTCGATGCCGGCCGCGGCGATCCGCGAGGTTGCCGAGGAGACCGGCTTCGCCACCCGACTCGGCAGCGCCCTCGGTGAGGTCAGTTATGCGGTTGCTGAGGGCACCAAGCTGGTGCGGTTCTGGGTCGCGCAAGCGTTGGGCGGCCGGTTCGTGCCCAACGCAGAAGTCGACGAGATGCGCTGGGTCGATCTGACGGTCGCCGCCGACATGCTCTCCTACCAGCGAGATCTCGAGGTGCTCCGGCGTTTCACCGCCATCGGGACGCCCAGCGCCACGGTTCTGATCGTCAGGCACGCCAAGGCCGGGAGCCGGCGCCAGTGGGACGGCGACGACGACCTGCGCCCGCTGTCGCGCACGGGGCGCGAGCAGGCACAGCGGGTCGCGGAGCTGCTACCGCTGTTCGGACCGGACCGGATCGTCAGCGCGCCACCGATACGGTGCCGGGCGACGGTGACCCCGCTGGCCGAGCAGCTCGGCATGCACGTCACCGACGAACCGCTGCTCAGCGAGGACGGCTACCGGCTCGACCCCGCCGCAGGCCTGGACCGGCTCCACGAACTCGTCGCCCAGCCGGGTGTCACCGTGGTGTGCAGTCAGGGCGGGGTGATCTCCGACCTGGTCGGCAAGCTGGCCGAGGAAGCCCACCGGCGCACCGGCGTGGACCCCGACGACGTGGCGTCGCGCAAGGCGAGCACCTGGGTGCTGGCCCTGCGCGACGGGAAGCTGCTCACCGCCGACTATTACCCGTACCCGACCTGACCCAGCCGGGAGTGTCGGATGCCGTAGGTGAAGTACCAGATGAGCGCAACCGCCACCCAGATCGTGAACGCGACGATCGTCACCGGCCGCAGGTTGATGATGATCCAGAGACAGCCGAGGATCGACAGGATAGGGACCACCGGGTAGCCCGGGACCGTGAAGCCGCGGGGGAGGTCCGGCGCGGTCCGTCGAAGGATGATCACACTGATCGAGACGACGAGGAACGCCACCAGCGTGCCGATGCTCGTCATCTCGGCCAGGAACTCGATCGGCAGTAGCCCGGCCAGCAGCCCCACCACGACGGCGACGACGATCGTGTTGTTCACCGGCGTCCGCGTTCGCGGGTTCACTCTGCGGAACAGCGGCGGCAGCAACCCGTCCCGGCCGATGGCGAACAGGATGCGGGTCTGCCCGTAGATCGTCACCAGGGTGACGCTGAAGATCGAGATGACCGCGCCGGCGGCGAGCACGCTGCCCGGCCAGTCGGCGCCGGTGACGTTCTGCAGGATCGCCGCGAGCCCCGCCTCCTGGCCCTCGAACTGCGCAGCCGGCTGCGCACCGATCGCGACCACGGCGACCGCGACGTAGACCAGCGTCACTGCGACGAGCGCGATGAGGATCGCCAGCGGCATGGTCCGCCGCGGGTTCCTGACCTCCTCACCCGCGGTCGAGACAGCGTCCAGTCCGATGTAGGCGAAGAAGACGACGCCGGCCGCCGAGGTGATCCCGGCCAGCCCGAACGGGGCGAACTCGGCGAGGTTGTCGGAGTTCCAACCGAAGACACCGACGACGACGAACAGCACGAGGACACCGACCTTGATCAGTACCATCACCGCGTTGACCCGTGCCGACTCGCGCGTACCGCGGATCAGCAGCAGCGCGCAGAACACCACGAGCACGACCGCGGGCAGGTTGAGCACTCCGCCCCCCTCCGGCGACCTGGAGAGCACGTCGGGGATCTGGAAACCGACGAGGTTGCCCAGCAGCTGGTTGAGGTACGCCGACCAACCGACGGCGACCGCGGCGGAGGACACCCCGTACTCCAGCAGCAGGCACGCCGCCACCCCCATGGCGACGACCTCACCCAGGGTCGCGTAGGCATAGGAGTAGGACGACCCGGACACCGGCACCGCACTCGCCAGTTCGGCGTAGCAGATCGCCGTCAGGCCCGCGACCGCGCCGGCGATGACGAACGACCAGATGACGGCGGGCCCGGCGACCGGTACGGCCTGGGACAGCACGAAGAATATCCCGGTGCCGATCGTCGCGCCGATGCCGATCATGGTGAGCTGGAACAACCCCATGGACCGGGCCAGCTCACCGCCGTCCGAGTCGGCGCCGGACTCGGCGGACATCGCCGTCACCGGCTTGCGGCGGAAGGCCTGCTGGAGCAGTGTCGCCACGATTCCTCCTCCTGGTCGGTCGCTGTCCGGCCGGTCCGTCCCCCGGACCGACATGGTCTTCAGCGAGGCGTAGCGGGCCAAGGCGAGCGAGCGCGAGATGGACCCTGTGAAGGGTGCGGGCTACTTCTTCGACTTCGCCTTCTTGCCCTTCCCGGGCTTCGCGCCCTTCGCCGGCTTTGCGGCCGGTTTGACGGCCTTGGCCGGCTTCGCCGCGGGTGCCTTCACGGCGAACGGTGCGCTGACCTTCGCCTCGGCCGTCTTCCTGTTCGAGTCCGCCGCGGTCGATTCCACCGGGCGCGAACTCTCGGGGCGCGGTCCCTCCGCGGGCACCGTGACCAACAAGGCCTTGGGCCGGGGCCACGTCGCCGACTTGAGCGCAACCTCGGGCTCGGCGACCTGGGCCTGGGCCTCGGGCTCGGCTGCCACAGCCTCGGGCCCGGCGACCACCCTGACGGCGGCACCGGCCGGGACAGGCGCCGACTCGGCCGGGGCCGTGGCCACAACAGGGTGCGGCCGGGGCACCGACGTGACGCGCAGTGCTCCGGTACCGCCCACAGCCCTGCGGAAGGCGACGCCGGGCCGGAAGGCGGGCACGTTGGTGGCCGGAACCTCCACCGTCTCGCCGGTGCGCGGGTTGCGGGCCGGCCGGGCGGCGCGCGCCCGGCTCTCGAACACCCCGAACCCGGTCAGGGTGACCGACTCCCCGGCGCCGACGGTGTCCACAATGGTCTCAAGCAGCCTGTCGACCGCGGTCGCCGCGGTGCGCCGGTCGCCGATTCGCGCCGCGAGCGCGTCCACGAGCTGGGATTTGTTCATGGACGAAACCGTAGATGCTGCTCAGAGGGTCGCGCCAGCCACCGTGCGCCGTGGCGTTGCGAACCCGACAACGCTGGGCGCTCGACGGCGTGCCCCCCGCTGCCCGCGCGCCCGCCAGCCACCGTGCGACGCATGACCGGGCGGGGGCTGGTGGCGTCCGGCGGGTGAGGTCGGACGTCATGATCGTTGCGAGCGCTACCTCAACGCTGTCCGTGCGACGCTGAGGTAGCGCTCGCAACGATCATCCGCAACCTACGTGGCGCTACTCCTCTTGGCGACGCGCCGGCGCCGAGGAAGTAAGGGTCACCGGGACCAACGCTGCGTTGGCGACGCTCGCCAACCGGCACGGCCACACCGGTGGGCCGTGCGAGCTGGAGCGACATCCTCTGCAGTGCCCCGTCCCGTCCGGCCGGTGCGACGCCGCCAACCGGTCCGCCGTCCCTGGCAGCGCAGCGATCAACTCGACGAGCTCGTCGCGCTCCACGGAACTCGGCTGTTTCGAGGGATCACCATGGATCACAGGGTTGCGAGGGGCCGCAGGCGGCGAGAGGTCAGGGACGGGCCGTTTCCGGGAAGTCCGCAGGCCGTTCGAGCCGTCTTGACGGACGCGCTGGCTACCGTGTCGGCTGTGGAGCGACAGCGGTGAGCCGGCTGGCCCGAACGCATCTCGACGTGCTCGTCCGCGCGGCCCACCTCTCGGTGGCCGAGTTCGTGGTCCGGTTCCATCGCGCCGCCGCAGAGATCGCGGAGCCCATGCACATCTCCGAGCGGCAGGTCAAGAGATGGCTCGCCGGGGAGTCCGGGGTGCCCCGCGGCGCCGCCTGCCGGGTGCTCGAACACTGGTGGGGCGAGCCGATCGGGCAACTCCTCGCCCCGCCGAGGACGTGGGGTGCGCGGCGGCCGTCCGTAGCTCTATCGTCGGACCCCGGAGTTGCGAAGTTGGAGGGCGTCATCGAGATGGCGGCGGACAGGGCACGCGCGTTCGGTGTGATGGCGCAGGCCACCAGCGCCGAGGCCGTCGCACTGATCCACGATGAGGTTCGCGAGCTGGCCCGCGCGTACCCGCGGCGCTCACTCACCGAGCTACTGGGCCGGCTGGTCGAGGTGCAGGACACGGCGTTCCGGTTGCTGGAGTCCCCCGCCCGACCGGCTGATGCCCGCGAGCTCTACGTCCTGAGTGGGCTGGCCTGCGGCATGCTGGCCAAGGCTTCGCACGACCTCGGCGAGCCACACGCAGCAATGACCCAGTCGCGGACGGCATACATCTGCGCCGAGCAGGCCGGTCACACCGGGCTTCAGGGGTGGGTGCGCGGGCTCCAGGCGCTGATCTCCTACTGGGCCGGACGACCGGCGGAATCATTTCGCTTCGCGCAGCACGGCACCGATCTGGCGGGCGACTCCTCGGGCTGGACGCGGGTGTGGCTCCCGATCAGCGAAGCCCGTGCGTGGGCCAGGCAGGGGGCGACCGAGGCCGCGATGGCGGCCGTCCACCGAGCCGAGAGCGTGGCGCACGCGGTGCGGCCCGACGATCTCGACGAGATCGGCGGGCTGTGCTCGTTCGGAATCGCCCGGCTGGCCTACTACGCGGCCGACGGTCTGGCCTGGCTGCCGGAGGCGGACCGGTCGGTCGAGTACGCCGAGCGCGCGGTCGAGGCATACTCCGATCCCGCGGGCGTGGAGTGGGCATTCGGTGACCAGGCCGGATCGCATGCCGCCCTCGCCATCGGGCGGATCAGACGATCGCAACTCGACGGGGCAGCCGAGGCCATGTCAGCTGTGCTGGCGCTGCCGGGAGCGCATCGGATCAACGGTGTCGTGGCATCGGCACTCCGCGTCCGGGCCGCCTTGCCGCCCACCGGCGCCGCCGACCTGGCCGAGCAGATCGAGCTGTTCACCCGGACACCAGCCGCAGCAGCACTTCCCCGATGAGCGAGGTCACGATTCACCCCGTCGAGCTGGCCTGCGGTCCCGTCCGGCTGCGTGAGTTCGCCGCCTCCGACCTCGACCGCGTCCACGCGCTCGTCGGCGACGACGCGGTCGCGCACACCCTGTCGTTCGACACCCGCAGCCGCCAGCAGGCCGAGTCGATGCTGACCGGCGTGCTCGACCGGGCCCGTCACCATCCGCGCACCGAGTACTACCTGGCGATCTGTCGGAACAGCGACGGCCTGCTCGTCGGCTTCGTCCGGCTCGGGCTGGGCGATGTCCGAGCAGCCAAGCTCGGGTATGCCGTGCACCGGGAGCACTGGCGGCAGGGTTACGCCCATCACGCGTCCCGAATGATGATCGACTTCGGGTTTCAGAAGCTGGGTCTGCACCGGATCTCCGCCGCGGTCGGCCCGGACAACACCGCTTCGCTGACCGGCCTCGACAAACACGGGTTCACCTTCGAGGGCCGGATCCGGGACCATGTGTTCACCAACGGTGCATGGCGGGACAGCCTGCTCTATTCCTTGCTCGAACCCGAGTGGGCGAGCAGCACCGCCGTCAGCCGGGAGTCGTGACCAGTGGCCGGACAATGGCGCGCCCCGAGCATCGTCATTGCCGTGAGCGCGTTCGTTCTCGATGACGCCAAACGGCTGCTGATGATCCGTCGGACCGACAGCGGGCCGCACGCACTACCCGGTTGCCGCCACGAACTCGGCGAGACGATGACACAGACCCTGATTCGCGAGGTACTCGAGGAAACGGGCATCACTGTCGAAGCCACCGGTCTCATCGGCATCTACTCGAATCCCGCGCATGTGATCGCGTTCAGTGATGGCGAGGTCCGCCAGGAGTCTTCGACCTGCTTCAGTGCTCGACCGATCGGCGGTACGGCGCGGACGAGTGAGGAGTCCACTGAGGTGAGGTGGGGGGAGCGTGACCAGCTCGGCGACCTGGACGTGCACCCGTCGATCCGATTGCGCATCGAGCACGGCTTCGCCGACCGCCCCGAGCCCTACTACACGTGACCAGCAATCACCGAGGTGGCGACGGGAGCGGTGGCGGCGCGTTCATCCGAGCGCCGAGGTCGTACACCTCGTTCGGCGGTGGCGCCTGGACCTGCTGGGGACCGCCGTAGTCCCGGTAGTCGGCGGACCAGACGACCGGACCCAGCGTGGGGTCGTTCGTCCGCACCTCCGCATGGATCGGGAACCCTCGATCGTCGAGCCAGAGGTCCAGTTTCTCCGAGGTGATCCTGGCGGCGAGTGACTCCTGACGTAACGCCTCGAGCACCTCATCGGTCAGCCCGAGGCGCAGGTCGGTGATCAGCTTGGTCACATCCACGGTACCCGCATAGTGGGTGGTGACGACGCCATTGCGTTGCTCCTCGCCGACGAGTTGCAAATCCCCGGCCTGGAGGAGCATCGCGGCCGACCGCACCGGGTTGGTCTCGGCCAGCGCGGCGCGGAACAGCTCACCGACCGGCCCCATGGCCGTGGTCATGTCCGCGAACGAGTACTTGCCCCAGCGCTTGTCCGACATCGGCGCCAGCATTCCGGGCGGCATGCTCGTGTAGATGGCGTCCCCGGTGATCCGCGCGACCATCGGGCCCGTCGGGCCACCACCGTTCATGGTGATCTCGCCGGTCGTGCCGTCGGACCAGGAGAGCACTCCGTCGAAGGTCACCGGCGGGCCGGCGCCGAAGGTCGCCGAGCCGGTGAACCGCACCGAGCCGGCGGCCAGTGCGCGCCCGGAGCCCTCGGCCAGCATCTGCCCCGGGTCGGCCGCAGCCGGACCGGAGCTCTGCCCCGTCCCGGACCCGCAGCCGGCCGTCAACGCCAACACCAGGAAACCGACCAACGCCAACCCAGCGGTGGTGACTCGGATGGCGCCGAACCTCTCACGCCTCACGGCAGCAGCCTCTCGTCATCGATGGGGCGCCCAACCGTCCCGCCCTGCCACACCACGCAGTTCAGCAGCCACCAGGCTTACAGTCCAGCGGCTTTCCGCGCCGATACCGTCACGGTCAGTGATCGTGACGTTGGTGCGACGCCGAAGCGGCGCCGCGCCCGACCCGGCGCCGGGTCTCAGCTCTGCGCTGCGACGGTGGTGGGCAGCCGGGCCGGCCGCGCCACCTCGAACGCGTCGATGTCCTCGGTGTGACGCAGGGTGAGCCCGATGTCATCGAGCCCCTCCAGCAGCCGCCAACGGGCATAGTCGTCGATCTCGAACCCGACCGTGATGTCGCGCGCCTGCACCGTCTTCTCGGTGAGGTCGACGGTGATCTTCGTGCCCGGTTCGTTCTCCAGCAGCTTCCACAGCAGCTCGACGTCGGGCTGGGCCACTTCCGCGGCGACCAGGCCCTGCTTGGAGGAGTTGCCGCGGAAGATGTCGGCGAACCGCGAGGAGATGACCACCCGGAACCCGTAGTTCATCAGCGCCCACACGGCGTGCTCGCGCGAGGAACCGGTGCCGAAGTCCCGCCCCGCGACGAGCACCGAACCCCGGGAGAACGGCTCCTGGTTGAGGATGAAGCTCTCGTCGCCCCGCCAGGCCGAGAACAGCCCGTCCTCGAACCCGGTGCGGGTGACCCGCTTGAGGTAGACCGCCGGGATGATCTGATCGGTGTCCACGTTGGACCGGCGCAGCGGGACGCCGATCCCGGTGTGGGTGCTGAACGACTCCATCAGTCCAGGTCCTCCGGTGAGCTCAAGGTGCCGCGCACGGCCGTCGCGGCGGCGACCAGCGGGGAGACGAGATGGGTGCGGCCACCCTTGCCCTGGCGGCCCTCGAAGTTGCGGTTGGACGTCGACGCGCTGCGCTCGCCCGGGGCGAGCTGGTCGGGGTTCATCCCCAGGCACATCGAGCACCCGGCCGAGCGCCACTCCGCGCCCGCGTCGAGGAAGACCTTGTCCAGGCCCTCCTCCTCGGCCTGGAAGCGTACCCGCATCGAACCGGGGACCACGAGCATCCGGACGCTGTCGGCCACCCGGCGGCCGCTGATCACTGCGGCGGCGCCGCGGAGGTCCTCGATCCGACCGTTGGTGCAGGAGCCGACGAAGACGGTGTCGACGGCGACCTCCCGCAGCGGCGTGCCGGCCGTGAGGCCCATGTAGGTCAGCGCCTTCTCCGCGGCCGCCCGCTCGTTCTCGTCGACGATCGCCGCCGGGTCCGGCACGTCCGACCCGAGCGGAAGGCCCTGGCCAGGGTTGGTGCCCCAGGTGACGAACGGGGTGAGCGCGTCGGCGTCGATGTCGACCTCCGCGTCGAACACCGCGTCCTCGTCGGTGCGCAGCGCTCGCCACTGGGCGACCGCGGCTTCCCAGTCGGCACCGCGTGGGGCATGGTCGCGGCCCTGCAGGTACGCGAACGTCGTGCCGTCGGGTGCGATCATGCCGGCCCGCGCCCCGGCCTCGATCGACATGTTGCATATCGTCATCCGGGCCTCCATCGAGAGGTTCTCGATGACGTTGCCGCGGTACTCCAGCACGTAGCCCTGCCCGCCGCCGGTGCCGATCTGGGCGATCATCGCGAGCACGACGTCCTTGCTCGTGACGCCCTCGCCCAGCGTGCCGTCGGCGCTGTTGACGTTGATCGCCATCGTCTTGAACCGCTTGAGCGGCAACGTCTGGGTGGCGAGCACGTGCTCCACCTCGGACGTTCCGATGCCAAGGGCCAGCGCGCCGAACGCGCCGTGCGTCGAGGTGTGGCTGTCCCCGCACACGACCGTCAGCCCCGGCTGGGTAAGCCCGAGCTGCGGGCCGACCACGTGCACGATGCCCTGCTCGGCGTGGTTCATCGGGTAGAGCGGCACGCCGAACTCGGCACAGTTGCGCCGCAGCGTCTCCACCTGCGTACGCGACACCGGGTCGGCGATCGGTTGGTCGACGTCAGTGGTCGGGACGTTGTGATCCTCGGTGGCGAGCGTCAGGTCGGGCCGGCGCACCGGGCGGCCGGCGAGGCGGAGCCCGTCGAACGCCTGCGGGCTCGTGACCTCGTGCACCAGGTGGAGATCGATGTAGAGCAGATCTGGCTCCGCCCCCGCACCCCTGCGCACCAGGTGAATGTCCCAGACCTTCTCGGCCAGCGTGCGTGCCACGGCCGTCTCCTCCTCGTCTCGGTAGCGGCGTACTCGACATCCCAAATCCTGGGAAGCTAGTATCGAACCGTGAGACAGCATAGCTCGTCCGGTGCTCACAGCGGTATCGGAGTGCTCGACAAAGCCGTCGGGGTCCTTCGGGCCGCGGCCGCCGAGCCGTGCGGACTCGCCGAGCTCTGCCAGCGGACCGGACTCCCCCGGGCCACCGCCCACCGGCTCGCGGTCGGCCTGGAGGTGCACGGCCTGCTGCACCGGGGCTCCGACGGACGCTGGCG
>JBOHEP010000423.1:0-11869 GCA_050701075.1 Pseudonocardia sp.
GAATTACCAGTTCCTGGAGAAGATCAGCCACTTCGACCGCGAACGGATTCCGGAGCGGGTTGTGCACGCCCGGGGTGCGACGGCCTTCGGCTACTTCGAGGCCTACGGCACCTGGGGCGACGAGCCGATCGCACAGTTCACCCGCGCCAAGCTGTTCCAGGAGAAGGGCAAGCGCACCGACCTGGCGATCCGGTTCTCCACCGTCGCCGGCGGGCGGGACTCCTCAGAGGTGGCCCGCGACCCGCGTGGTTTCGCGGTGAAGCTCTACACCGAGGACGGCAACTGGGACCTCGTCGGCAACAATCTAGGCGTCTTCTTCATCCGCGACGCCATCAAGTTCCCTGACGTGATCCACTCCCTCAAGCCCGACCCCGTCACGTTCCGCCAGGAGCCGGCCCGGATCTTCGACTTCATGTCGCAGACCCCCGAGTCGATGCACATGCTGGTCAACCTGTTCAGCCCGCGCGGCATCCCCGCGGACTACCGCCATCAGCAGGGTTTCGGCGTCAACACCTACAAGTGGGTTGACGCACAGGGCGAGACGAAGCTGGTCAAGTACCAGTTCATGCCCACCTGTGGGGTCGCGTCGCTCACCGAGGCCGACGCCGCCGCAATTCAGGCAGGCGAGCTCGGGCACGCGTCGAAGGACCTCTTCGAGGCAATCGAGCGGGGCGAGTACCCCGAGTGGGAGGTTCTCGTGCAGATGATGGACGACCACGACCACCCCGAGCTCGACTTCGACCCGCTCGACGACACGAAGGCTTGGCCCGAGGAGATCTTCCCGCCGAAGAGGATCGGCACGATCCAGCTGAACCGCAACGTCGAGAACGTCTTCGCTGAGAACGAGCAGATCAGCTTCGGTACTGGTGTGCTCGTCGACGGGCTGGACTTCTCCGACGACAAGATGCTGGTCGGCCGCACGTTCTCCTACAGCGATACCCAGCGCCACCGGGTCGGCCCGAACTATCTGCAGCTGCCGGTGAACTCGCCGAAGAACGCCAGGGTGGGCACGAACCAGCGCGACGGTCAGATGACCTATCACGTCGACCTCGGCGGGGAGAACCCGCACGTCAACTACGAGCCGTCGACGATGGGTGGGCTGAGTGAGGCTGTTCCTGCAGGAACAGGGGCGACCCGCACACCTGACGAGCAGGGCCCGGAGCTCAACGGGCGGCTCACCCGTGCCCGGGTACCGCGCACCAACGACTACACCCAGGCCGGTGAGCGGTTCCGGCTCATGGAGGAGTGGGAACGCGACGACCTGGTCGACAACTTCGTCGAGCTGATCGGGCAGGCCGGCCCCGAGGTGCAGCAACGGATGGTCTGGCACTTCTTCCTGTGCGAGGACGAGCTGGGTCAGCGGGTCGGTGAGGGCCTGGGGCTCAGCGCCGCCGACGTGCGCGACCTGCCACCGCTGCCGACGCAGCGGCTCAGCGAGGAGGAGCAACAACGGCTGTCCAACCTCGGGAAGAACGGCCCGCGCGACGTCGAAGGCCATCAGATGACCCACTGCGTGCCGAACGAACATCGCAAGATCGCCAGCTGACCGCCCCTGTTGCCGGCGCGACACGGGGGTGCTCGCCACGTGGTCGGTTCGGTTGCTCGCCCCCTCGGGGTCGCTGTCGAGGCCCTGCGTCTCGTCGATCACCATGTCCATGGTTGCTCGAAAGCCGATCTCGACCGCGCCGGCTTCGAGGCAGGCCTCACCGAGTCCCCGTGGCCTGCACCACCCGGGACCTCGCATCTGGACTCCCAGCTCGGGTTCGCCGTCCGTCGCTGGTGTGCGCCTGTGCTCGACCTGCCCCCGCACGTCGACGTCGACACCTACCTCGCGCGGCGCTACGAGCTCGGCGCCGCGGAGGTGTCCCGGAGGTTGCTCACGGCGAGCGGGATCGGGTGGTTCCTCGTCGAGACCGGGTACCGGGCGGAGGAGATTCTCGGACCGTCGCAGATGGCGCAGGTCGCGGGCGCGCGGGCCGCCGAGGTCGTGCGCCTGGAGTCCGTCGCCGAGGAGGTGGCCGGCCGCGGGCCCGACGCGGCGGGGTTCGCCGACGCGTTCGCCGCGGCGCTGGACGAGCGCGCCCGCTGCGCGGTCGGGTTGAAGTCGGTGATCGCCTACCGGCACGGGCTCGACTTCGATCCGGAACCGCCGAGCGCTGCCGAGGTCCGGTTGGCCGCGGGGAGGTGGCTAGGCAGCGGCGGCGGGCGGTTGACCGATCCGGTACTGCTGCGCCACCTGCTCTGGGTGGGCGTGGAGCGGGGGCTGCCACTCCAGTTCCACGTCGGCTACGGCGACCCGGACCTGACCCTGCACCGCTGTGACCCCTCGTTGATGTCGGAGTTCCTTCGGCGCGTGCAGGTGCCGGTGATGTTGCTGCACTGCTACCCGTACCACCGCACAGCCGGCTGTCTGGCCGCTGTGTTCCCGCACGTCCACGTCGATGTCGGGTTGGCGGTGAACCACACCGGTGCCCGCAGCCGGGCGATCGTCGCGGAGTCGCTGGAGGTGGCCCCGTTCGGCAAGGTGCTCTTCTCCTCCGACGCGTGGGGCCCGCCGGAGCTGCATTTCCTTGGCGCGATGTTGTGGCGTCGGGCGATCATCGACGTGCTGGGCACGTGGGTGGCGTCCGGGGAGTGGTCGGAGGCGGACGCGGTGCATGTCGCCGGGTTGGTGGGCGCGGGCAATGCCAGACGGGTGTACGGGTTGGGGGAGTGAGCATGCTTGATCGGGTGGCCGCGGACGGGGTACGGCTGGTGCGGTTCGTCTGCTGCGACCCGAGCGGGGTGATCCGCGGCAAGCAGGTGCACGCAGCGCGCCTCGCGGGTGCGGCTCACCTCCGGACTCGGCCTGACTCGGGCGCAGAACGCCCTCAACGTGCTCGACGACCTGGTCCCGGTCGCCGACATGGAGCCTGTCGGTGAGATCCGCATCGTCGCTGGCCGGGCCACCTACGTGCGACTGCCCTGGCTCGACGGGGTGGGGAGCGTGCTGTGCGACCAGGTCGGCCACGACGGGCGGGACTGTCGGGCTGCTGCCCGCGCGCGTTCCTGCGCGAGGCGGTGGCGGCGGAGGCCGGGCTGGCGGTGCGTGCCGCGTTCGAGAACGAGTTCTACCTCGCGCGACCCACGCCCGACGGGCCGCCACCCACGCCCGACGGGCCGCGGCCCTGGGGTGACGGCCCGGTGTACTCCTCAGCCGGGCTGGACCGGGCCGCACCGGTGATGCTCGACATCACGCGTCGAGGCCGTGCAGTGCCGGGCGGCGTAGGGGTGCGGCCGTGAGCCGCCACCCTCCGCGTCGCGGCATGAATCCGGCCCCCAGCGGCCATGGTTCCCGCTGTACTGCGTAGGGCGCTCGGCCCCAGGCCGCCATGATCACCGGTTTGGTGCATTTCCGGCCAGATCCGGGAGGAGAATGCACCAGGGTGGTGATCTTGAGCTTGGCCGAGGCAGCCGACGTGCTCCAAACCGTTGACCGCGCGACCACCGTCGGCCGATCTGCTGCTCGCCCGGGCGGCGCCCACCAGCAGTGACCTGGCGCTTGCGGCGTCAGCGTTCCTGCGTCCGACGGCCCGGAAGGCGTTGCTCGTACACGGGGCGCTCGTGCAGGCGTTGCCGTTCGCACCTGTCCCGAGTTACCCATCAGGATCGTGACGGGCGACGAGGCGCTCGACTTCGCCACCGCAGTCGCCCGTGGCTCGTCCGCGCTCCGCAAGGGGCTGGAGGCGAACGCGTCGGTAATGTGATGTACACCGCGCTCGCCCATCCTGCGGCGTGGGCCGCGGCTCCGAACGGCCTTCGCGCGCGGGTCGACGCGGTTTCTCTCCGATCGCTGCCCAGACCGCCTCCTCGGCTTGTTTCCCGGGAGGACCTCGGCGAATGCGCGGCGATGATAAGCTATGACGCTCTTCTGACAGCGATACGCGCCATCCGCTCGCCGTACGGCATCAACGACACCCCCGACCTGGTGGCGCAGGAGCTCATAGCGCATCCACGAGATTCAGAGTCCGTCCCGGGCACAAGCTGGCCGGGTGTCGCCGACGCCCACCGGCGAGGCGATCAACAAAGCCGTACCTGTGCTCCGCGTGCAGCCCGACGGACGGGTGGAGTTCGTCGCGCTGAGCTCGCCAGCCGGAACGCCGGGCGTGCCCAAGGAGACTCCTTGCTGAGTCGAGCGAAGCGTCCTCACCGCGCCGTTCGGCGCAGCCACCGCCGCGCCTGCCAGTACGCGACGTACTCCCGCCATGTCAGCCGCTCGAACCGGGCGCTGAGGCGGCGCCTCCGCCGCTCGCGCTGCACGCGGCTCGGCGACATCCGGGCCGCAGCTGAGGCGGGCATGTCCTGAAACAGTTGCGGAAGGGGTACGGACTCCCCGGTCGGCTGCATGACGACCCTTCTCACGTAGAGCTCACCGCGACGGGCGTTCGGGTGTCGGACCGGGTCGGGGTCTGCCGCGTAGCGGGTCGCTGCCCCGCCTCGCTGTCCTGTCGATTCGCGGACGCGGTCGCATCGAGTACCGGGTGCTGAGCACCCGCCCAACATCGACCCGCATCGGACCAGGGGATCGGCGGCGTGCAGTCGGAGTAACTGGTGGCGGCGCCCTGGCGATGCCAGCCACCGGGCACCCGCACCATCCGCAGGAATCCCGGGTCGTCCCCGCACAGGACGACAACGCGCACGTCGGGTCCTGGCTCGGGAACGCTGTGCGGTTGCCAGTGCGGCCCGCCGGGTGGATCCAATGTCCGATGGCAGCGACATGGGATATCCATGGTGTTCGCTCCGGTCCACCGCTCGTCCCCGACTTCACTCACGGTGTGCCTCCCTTCACGCGAAGATAAGATCCCCCGATCAACTGCTCAGCCAACAGGTCAAACACTGCTCACTTTCTACTCGCCGATTACTCCATTCAGGGGATAGAGGTCGTGCCACAGCAGATCGGTGACCCGAGCGACGCCTAGGGTGAGGTGCCGTCGGTAGGTGCTGAACGGCAACCCGAGGACCTCGGCGGCGCCCTCCTGGGTGGGAGCCGGCCGCAGGTAGGTCCGGTCCAACGCCCGATACAGCCGCTGGTCCCTCGGCTCGGCGCTCAGCGATTCGACGGCCGCCCGCAGCTTGGCCGCCAACGCGGCCGCCGAGCGAGCGCCGGTGGGATGGCGCCCCACCAGGCGCGACCGGGTCAGCGGGTTCTCGACCAACAGCGTCGGACGGTTGAGGTTGCGCAGGGCGGTCTTGACGGCGGTCTCGAACTCCGGCCGGGAGAGCCCTGGTGGGGTATCCGGACGGACGCTCGCCACCGGGCCGTCGATGGCGAGTCCTCGCTGACCGAGCAGCTTTTCCCACATGGCGATCGGGCGACGCCGCCAATCGTGACCGACCACGAGGAACTGGCGGCGGTCGATGGTGAAGCCGGCAGCGGCCACCGGCTGGTAGTCGAAGTACGCGAACTCCTCGCGCATCGGATACGGCTCCTGCACCGCAATGAAGTCCCAGGCGAGCTTCGGGTTGGAGTACCAGTTCTGCCCGGTCACCGTCGCCCGCTGGTTGAACCCCGGCGAGGGGCTCTGGTAGCGCCGGGCATCCATGATGAATCGGAGGAAGGTGACGTCCTCATCAGCGGCCAACGAGCCGTCGCCCTGTACGAAGTTCCAGACCGCTCGGGTGCCTGGGTCGGCGTCGCGGTCGGCGGTATCGGCCTCGTTCACCCGCAGGTAGCAGCAGTAGCCGAGGAGCCCGTCGCGGCCGCGGAACGCGGTGAACGCCTGGGGCTGGCGGTCGAGCCAGAACTCGGCCAACGCAGCGGAGGCCGCACCTTCGTGCTTTCGGGTCATCTCCACGATGTGCGCCCGGTCCTCCGCCCGGGCCGGATCCACCCAGACGTGGCTCGGGTCGTCCCATTCGTAGCTGCAGCGCACCTCAGGGCTGGTGCGATGCAGGAACATGACGTCGAAGAGCAGCCGTTGCCGCCGGACGCCGTCGGCGGCGTGGATCTCCTCGAGCAGGTGTCCGGCCAGGCGGCGCTTGATCTGCCGGTGTCGCTTGGGGTCTCGCCAGCGCAGATCGGCGTTCATGACGTCCCGGGCCAGGTCATGGACGACGAGACCGCGCGGGCTCTCGTCGACGAAGGAGATGCCGCGCAACCAGCTGAACAGCTCGCCGGCGTCGTCGATGTCGAGCGCGACCCGGAGCAGGGACTCGGTCATGGAACGGACGAACGAACAGGCCTCTAACGCCTGCCGAAACCGTGGAGCCGAGATACCGGCGGTGAAGCGCTCCAGCAGCACCCGGATGAGGTCTGGATCGTGGTCGAGGGTGAGGGTTCTGAGCGGGCCCTGTTGGTCGATGATCTCAGCGAGCACCGACAGCGCCAGTGGATGGCCGTGCGAGAACTCCAGCGCTTCCTGGTGCAGTTGTTCCGGCACGCCGGAGACCTCCAGGAACTCGCGGCTCTCCGTCCGTGAGAGGTTGCCCAACGCCACGACGCGGAGCAACTCGTTCCAGCCCGCATCGGTCCGCCATCCCTGCGTCGGGGGCTCGCGGCCGGCCAGAACGACCAGGACGTCGGCCGGCAGCGCCGGTAGCATCTCGTCCCGAACCCAGGCGTCAGCCGACGCCACGGCCTCGTAGGTGTCGAGCAGGAGAACCGCCCGCCCGTGACCTGCCATCGCGGCGGACAGCGGGTCGTCATCGGAGAGCGCGAGTGCTCGGCGGATCCCGGAGGCCAGGTCGGCGGGCGAGGGGCCGCAGTGCAGGACGTCGACCGATGCGACGGGCACGCTCTCGGCAGCCGCGGCAGCGGAGAACCGCGCCAGTAAGGAGGTCTTGCCGACCCCGCCCGGCCCGTGCACGTGGATGACCGAGTACGGCGGTTGCGCCGCGGTCAGCGCCGACTGGAAAAGCTCCAGCTCGTACTGGCGTCCGACGAATCGACGTTGCCGGGCACGTTCGAGCTGGCTGCCGATCGTCGCGCGGCGCTCCGGCCCGTGGCCTGCCTCGCCGGCGTCCTGCATCTCCCGCCCTCATCTCCTTCGTCCGGTGCTGATCGCCGGCCATCGGCTGGACCGGACCGACACGATCGTCGCACTTCTACCCGGTGTACCGCGGTGTCCCGCGAAAAAATGTCTGGGTCCTTTGGTTCACTGGAGCCAGGAGGTGGTCAGCGTGGCGTATGTGCACGGGCATCCGCGCCGGCTGGGTTGGGTGCTCGCCCACTACCGGCGTCCGAACCGGCCGGGCGACGAGCAGTTGACCCTTGTGCTGCGTGCCGTCGTTCCCGGTGATGGCGCCGTCGTGCCTGATGGTGGCGGCCCGGCGCCTCGGGTCGGTGACGCATGGGGACCTGCCGCCAACCTGCCGGGCTGAGGGCGAATCCGCCCGCGGTCGCCTCGGCCGCATGGATGTGCACCGCCTCTGGATGGCCGGAGACGGCGTGCGGCCGAGGCGTTGGATGTGGCCGGACAGCTCGCCCGCGCTGCACTCGTCACGTTCGGACAGCACGGCGAGGATCTCGCGGCGCACTGGATCTGCAGGAGCATCGAAGTACGTCCGGTGAGATCAGACGATTCCGTCGGTGGTGAGTCACCGGCGTACCGTCGGTTGGGTCAGATTCGAGGACTGGGTAGAAGGTCAAACCCCGCGGAGGTCAAGCCATGTGCCGCAGCATCAAGACCCTCCGGCCACCGGTCACCCCGGAGCCCTCGCCCGCCGACGTCCGTTCGGCCGCGTTGCAGTACGTCCGGAAGGTCTCCGGGTTCCGGACGCCGGCGGCGCACAACGCCGCGGCCTTCGAGGCTGCCGTCGACGCGGTCGAGCACGCCACCCGCGAGCTGCTCGACTCCCTGGTGGTTCGGGGGCAGCGCGCGGCCGGCTGAGACCGGCCGTCCGGACTCATGGAGCGTGCAGACCAGCTGCTCGGTGGCCGCGAGTCCGTTCGGCTCGCGCATGCGGTCCACCAACCTTGATTCGCCCTCGATGTGACCCCTCGACGATGCGGAACGCCGGTACCGCACGGCAGCGGCCGGAGGACCGCCAGCGCGATGGACGAGCAGCGGCCACCCCTGCCGGGCTGAACGCCGGCAGCATCAGGCACGCCACGCCGAGTGCGGTGCCGATGGCGGCGACCTCGATCGGTGGGTCGTACCCGTGCACCCTATCGCATGCTGATCACGGCGATAAGGTTGCTCTATAGATCACGAGAGACCTGCTGGCCGTGATCGTCGCACCGGGGCGCCGCTGGCGGTCGCCAGGGACCGGATGTGAGGAGGCGGATCGGAGATGGTGTCGACTGAGGAGCACGCCGGGATCGCCTGCCGTGGCCTCGCCCGGTGCTTCGGCGACGTTCAGGCAGTTCGGAACATCGATCTGGACGTGCCGCCGGGCAAGGTGACCGCGCTGGTCGGGCCGAACGGGTCCGGCAAGACGACGTTGCTCCTGGTCCTGGCCACGTTGCTGGTCCCCGACGCGGGCACGGTGCGGGTGGCTGGCTTCGACCCGATCACCCAACCGGCGCAGGTGCGGGCCCGAACCGGCTGGACGCCGGACGCCTTCGGCGTCTACGACACGCTCACCGCCCGCGAGTACATCTCGTTCTTCGCCCATGCCCACCGGTTGCCCGCCGCCACGGTCGCGGACCGCGTCGCCGAACTGCTCGAGCTCGTACACCTCGAGCACTACGCCGACCGTCCGGTGTCCGTGCTCTCCCGCGGTCAGAAGCAGCGTCTGGGTCTGACCCGGGCGCTCGTGCACGCGCCGAGCGTCCTGCTGCTCGACGAGCCTGCGGCCGGCCTCGATCCGCGCTCCCGGGTGGATCTCCGCGACCTGTTGCGCAGCCTCGCGGCGCAGGGTGCCGCGGTGCTCGTGAGCAGCCACATCCTCGGCGACCTCGAGGAGGTCGCGGACCGGGTCGTGTTCCTGGACCAGGGTGCGACGGTGGCTGACCATGACATCGCCGAGTTGGGTCGGAGCCCGCGATCGGCGCGGGTCTGGCGGTTGCGGGCGCTCGACGGTGACCGGCTCACGGTGGCGCTCGAACAGGCCGGGGTCGCGTGGACGGCGGTCGGGGCGGCTGAGATCGAGGTCCGCCTCGCCTGTGAGGCCGAGGCCGCGCAACTGCTCGCCACCCTCGTTGCCGACGGCGTCCCGGTCAGCGCGTTCGCCCCGGTGAGTTCCGAGCTGGAGACCGCCTATCTCGAGATCACCTCGGAACGACGATGAGCCGGTACGGCGTGCGGACGGTGATGCGCCAGGAGTTCCGGCTGCGGCTGCGCGCCGGGCGCTGGCGCTGGCTGCTCGGGACCTGGGTACTGGTGCTGCTCGTGGTCACCGCCCTGCTCGTCGCCGCGGCCGACTCCGCGTTCCGGGGCGTCCAGATCGCGGATGGTCTCCCGGTGCCGTTGGGACCCACCGTCTTCGGGTTCCTGATGCTCTTCCTGCTCTCGCTCGCGTTGCTGGTGGTGCCCGCGCTCACCGCCCAGTCGATCAACGGCGACCGCGATCGGGGAACCCTCGCCACGGTGCAGGTGACGCTGCTGGCGCCGGTGGAGATCGCGCTGGGCAAGTTCCTCGCCGCCTGGGGCACGGCGCTGGTCTTCCTCGCGGCCGGCCTCCCGATGGTCGGCTGGGCGGTGGCGCTCGGGGGCGTGGGCGTCGTGCGCGCGTCGGCCGTCCTGGGGGTGGTCGCGTTGCTGCTCGGGGTGGTCGCCGCACTCAGCCTGGCGCTGTCCGCCCTGCTCGCCCGCACGACGACGTCGGCCGTGCTGGCCTATCTGACCGTCTTCGCGCTCGTCGTCGGCACCCTCGTCGTCTTCGGCCTGATGACCCCCACGACGGCCGAGACCCGCCCGGTCACCTACACCGAGCCGGTGTGGGACGACCCGCTCAGGGCCGACTACGACGCACAGGGCGATCCGATCGCTCCCGATCGGTTCGAGACCAGGACCTATGACGAGACGGTGTTGCACACCGAGCGGGTGTGGTGGTTGCTGGCACCCAACCCGTTCGTGATCCTCGCCGACGCCGCGCCGGGACTGCCGGCCGTGATCGACAGCCGCACGGGGCGCGCGGTGGATCCCGGCGGGTTGGAGCCCCTCGGTGAGATCAAGTACGCGGTTCGCACGGCCCGCGCCGGGCCGGATGACCTGCCTCGGTCGACCGGCGGATGGCTCCCTCAGGAGCCCGAACAAGGCCTGGCGGTGTGGCCGTGGGGTCTCGGCTTCGACGTCCTGCTCGCTGCCGGCGCACTGTGGGTGACCACCCGGCGGCTGCGCACGCCGACCCGAACCTTACCGAGGGGCACGCGGGTGGCGTGAGCGGGACGCGGGCGGGTCAGCCTACCGGGGTGGTGTTCGCGGGGACGCCGACCGGCTGTGCTGTTTCGCCGTCGAGGGTCGAATCTCCGGTGCGCAGCAGTGCGGCGCCCAGAACACCCGCGGCGGCGGCGAAGACGGCGCCGACGACGAAGGCGATGTGGTAGCCGCCGTTGAGGGCTGCGATGGGGTCGATGCCCGCGGTGCGCAGAGCGTCGGTGCGGGCGGCGACGTACGTGTTGCTCACGGGTCGACGGTATCTCGATTCCCTGTTTCACAGGAAGCTGGATCCCGACATCGCAGGAATCGCCTCCTGGGTTGGCCGTCGAGAGCCCCCCGCACTCCGCGCTACCGCGGAAACTTCGGCTGTTCTGGGCCGGATTCACGGTGCAACGGGGAGAGTGCAGCAACATGATCTTCGCCCGAACCGTGCGCCGGGTACCCGAACCGCCAGCGCGTCGCCCGCGTCGCGAACTCGTCCGCTCGCTCGATGACGGCGAGGGCCCGCTCCGGGACGAGCTCGATGATGACGTTCTGGCGGAGGAAGTCGGCCCCCAGGTCGGGGGCGATCGACTGGTACTTGGCGAGGTACCGGTCGATCCAGGCCTCGCGTCGATCGTCGGTGACGAACGTTGCACGCCCCTCAACGGAGAGGCATTCGACGGTGTCGTCGATGGTGAACGCAGCCTGCGGGTTGGCGGCGAGGTTGGCGGCCTTGCGGGAGCGCGGCCCGCAGGAGAAGGCGAAACGGTGCTCGTCGTCGTCCCAGACGCCCCAGACCGGCATGGCATGAGGTCGCCCGGCCGCGGAGGCGGTGACCACCCAGTAGTTGCGGCCGCGGATCAGCCGCTCTGCGGCCCATGACCACTCCAACGGGTACCACTGCGCTGAATCAACCCTGTAGTCGGGCATGTGCGGACGCTCGGCTAGGGGCTCGGCCATGGTGCCAGCGTAGGACCGTGACACGGTCGGCCGCACTTGGTCGTAGAGCGCTACACCACCTTCCCCGCGGTGCGGCCGAGCGGCCGAGCCGCACGGCCCGCCATCACCGGGTGCCGAGCCGCACACCGGCGCTGAAGTGCCGGCGCGCCGGACGCAGCGCCGCCCGCCGGCTGGTGCGTTCCGGGGTCATCGGCCGCGCCACGGTGAAACCCGTCACCGCGAGCATCGATCCGGCCGGGGCCGGGCGCGTACTTCGACAGCGTGTCGAGCTACGATTCCAGCGAGGTTCGAACCGTGAGTGGAGGAGAAGGCACCGTGACAGCCGTCGCCCCGAAGCCGATCACGGAGCGCCGGTACCCGGCGCGCCGACCGGTCAAGGGATCCACCTTCCTGAAGATGCTGAGCACGACGGACCCCAAGGACATCGCGATCCTCTACCTGGTCGCGTCGTTCGGGTTCTTCCTCGTCGGCGGGGCGATGGCGCTGCTGATGCGCGGCGAGCTCGCGGTGCCGGGGCAGCAGTTCCTGTCCAACGAGCAGTACAACCAGCTGTTCACCATGCACGGCACGATCATGCTGCTGCTCTACGCCACGCCGATCCTGTTCGGTTTCGCGAACTACATCGT
>JBOHEP010000424.1:0-5682 GCA_050701075.1 Pseudonocardia sp.
CGGGCGTGATCGCAGCGCGCCACCACCACGGCCCGTGGCATGCCGACCGCGGCGCACTCCTCCCACTGGGCGACGGTGGCGGGGTCGATCGTGCCCTCCCTGCCCTCGTGCGCGGAGACGACGAACAACGCGGCGTCGGCGGCACGCAGCCCGGCGCGAAGCTCGCCGACGAAGTCACCGTAGCCGGGGGTGTCGATCAGATTGATCTTGTGGTCGTCGCGCAGGAGAGGAGCCACCGACAGGGCCACGGACCGCCGCTGGCGTACGGCGGCGGGATCGTGGTCACAGACCGTGGTGCCGTCGACCACGCTGCCCTGCCGGGGGATTGCGGCGGTGCGGGCGAGCAGCGCCTCCACCAGCGTCGTCTTGCCGGCCCCGGACGGCCCCACGAGGACCACGTTGCGCACCCGGGCCGGATCGCTGACGGTGGGGATCCCGTTCGTCGACCGGCTCCCCGCACGCTGCCCGGCATCTGCTCTGACGGCCATGGCGACCACCTCCGCGACGCTGCCCGTCCGGCCCGGCAGCGCCATGTTGTCGTCGTCCGGCGCGGCAGCGCATGTCCTTTCGCCACTGCGCCGACGACTTCCCGTCATGTGTGCGCCATCACACACCTGTCGCAGCGCGCTCACAACCCCTGACCCGCGCCCGCCCGCCCCCGACGGTGTGACGTGGCCACATGTCGCGGTTCTAGGCGCGTCTTTCAGTGACACGTGACCCTGTCGCGGCTGGTGGACAGGATGGGTGAGCTCCGTCGATAGGGTTCCGGGATGCCTGTTCCTGGTCCGGGTTATGCCATCACCGCTCGGGTCGAGGTTCCTGCCTCCGCGAGCGCGGCCGGGGATCTCACCGTTGCCGTCGGGCGGGTCGGCGGCGTCGTCACGGCGTTCGACGTCGTGGAGGCCAGGACAACCACTCTCGTCGTCGACATCAGTTGCAATGCCCGCGGCGAGGAGCACGCCCGCGAGATCACCACCGCGTTGGAGGCCCTGCCCGGGGTGCGGGTGCGCAAGGTCTCCGACCGGACGTTCCTGATCCACCTGGGCGGCAAGCTGGAGGTGACGTCCAAGGTCAGCCTGCGCACCCGCGACGACCTCTCGCGCGCCTACACTCCGGGCGTGGCCCGGGTGTGCCAGGCGATCGCGCTCAACCCGGCTGACGCCCGGCGGCTCACGATCAAGCGCAACACGGTGGCCGTCGTCACCGACGGGTCCGCGGTGCTCGGGCTGGGCAACCTTGGCGCGGCCGCCGCGATGCCGGTGATGGAGGGCAAGGCGGCGCTGTTCAAGCGCTTCGCCGGGGTGGACGCCTGGCCGGTGTGCTTGGACACCCAGGACACCGAGGAGATCATCCGGACCGTCCAGATCCTGGCGCCGGGATACGGCGGGATCAACCTCGAGGACATCGCCGCGCCGCGCTGCTTCGAGATCGAGCGCCGGCTCCGCGAGATGCTCGACATCCCGGTGTTCCACGACGACCAGCACGGCACCGCGGTCGTCGTGCTGGCGGCGCTGCGCAACGCGCTGCGGGTGGTCGACAAGGAGTTGCCGGGCTGCCGGATCGTGGTGTGCGGCGTGGGCGCGGCCGGCTCGGCGATCATCCGGCTGCTGCGCTCGGGCAAGCCCGGCGACGTGCTGGCCGTGGACATCGACGGGATCGTGCACCCGGCCCGGCCCGGGCTCGACGGCAACCTTGCGTGGATCGCCGCGCACACCAACCGCGACGCGGTCACCGGCACGCTGGCCGACGCCCTCGTCGGCGCGGATGTGTTCATCGGGGTCTCGGCGCCGAACCTGCTCGGCGCCGTCGAGCTGGCGACGATGGCCGACGACGCGATCGTGTTCGCGCTGGCCAACCCGGACCCGGAGGTCGAGCCGACGGTGGCTATGCAGTACGCGGCCGTCGTCGCGACCGGACGGTCGGACCACCCGAACCAGATCAACAACGTGCTCGCCTTCCCCGGGGTCTTCCGCGGCCTGCTCGACGCCCAGGCCCGCGACATCACCGACGAGATGCTGCTCGCCGCGTCGACCGCGATCGCCGACGTGGTGACCGAGCCGAACCCGTCCTTCATCGTCCCGAGCGTCTTCGACCCGGCCGTCGCGTCGGCCGTCGCCGAGGCCGTGCGCTCGGTGGCGGGGAAGAAGGACGTCGCCCCTGTCTGAGCCCGGGGGCCGACTCCGGTCGGTCACCCGTACGTGGGCAGCTGCTGCAGCGCCCACGTGTTGCCGTCGGGATCGCTGAAGGTGACGAACGAGCCCCACTGCTGCACGTCGACCTCGCTCGCCACCACGCCTCGCCCGATGAGCTCCTGCCGGACGGCCTCCGCATCGGCGACGACCATCATCAAACCGCGCTGCGATCCCGGCTGCATGTCGGTGATGCCGGTGCCCAGCACGATCGAGCAGGCCGAACCGGGCGGGGTGAGCTGCACGAATCGCAGCTCGTCGGTGACCTGGTGGTCGTGGTCGGGGTGGAAGCCGACCTGGTCGACATAGAAGGCCTTGGCGCGGTCGACGTCGGTGACGGGGACGGGCACCACTTCGAGTTTCATGTCCATGGAGGGCAAGCTACCGCCGGGGTCCGACAGTTTCGGTGCCGATTCCCGTGCCGACTACCCTGGCGGGGTGGTTCCTGTGATCGGTGTGCTGGCCCTGCAGGGCGACGTCCGCGAGCATCTGGCCGCGCTCGCGGCGTGCGGCGCGGATGCGGTACCGGTCCGCCGCCCGACGGAGCTCGACACGGTGGAAGCGCTGATCATCCCGGGCGGTGAGTCGACGACGATGAGCCGGCTGCTGGAGATCTTCGAGCTGTTCGACCCGCTATGCGCACGGCTCGCCGCCGGGATGCCCGCATACGGCTCCTGCGCGGGGATGATCCTGCTCGCCACACAGGTACTCGACGCCCGCCCCGACCAGCGCCAGCTCGGCGGACTCGACGTCGTCGTGCGGCGAAACGCGTTCGGCCGGCAGGTCGACTCGTTCGAGACCGACCTGCGCTTCGACGGGTTGACCGACCCCCTGCGGGCGGTGTTCATCCGGGCGCCGTGGGTGGAGTCGACGGGGGCGGGCGTGCAGGTGCTGGCCACCGTCCCCCGGCTCACGCTGACCGGTGCGCACGCGGGTCCGGCAGCAGGCCGGATCGTGGCTGTGCGGCAGGGGCCGGTGTTGGCCACGGCGTTCCACCCGGAGCTCACCGGCGACGGCCGGGTGCATGCGCTGTTCTGCGACCTGGTGCGGAAGGCAGCTCGCCCGGCGTGAGTCCGAATCAGATAATCTGATTTGATGCGTGAGATGACGACGTCCGAGGTGTCGCGGAATCTGTCCGCCGTCCTCGACGAGGCTGAACGCGGGGAGACGATCGCCGTCACCCGTAGCGGCAAGCGGGTGGCGCTCATCGTGCCCGCGCCGTGGGCCAACGGTGCGGCGCTCGCGGAGGTCTTCCGTCGGTGGAGCGGCAAGCTGGTCATCGACGACGAGTTCGAGGCCGCGGTCGAAGAAAAACGCATCATGCCGGAACGGCTCGAGGATCCATGGCGAGACTGATCCTCGACACCGGACTGCTCATCGCGAACGCCCGCGGAAAGCTCGACCTGTCTCTCATCGCCGCCGGCGACGACCTGGCGCTTCCCGCCGTGGTGATCGCGGAGTACCGGGAGGGCGTGCTGCGGACCGTCGATGAGCGGCGCCGCTCGGCGCACCGGGCGTTCCTCGACGAGATGCTGGAGCTGACACCGGTCGTCGACTACACCGCGGAGGTCGCCGAGCACCACGCGGAACTCCTGGCTCATGCACGCACCGCGGGGGTGCACCGCGGTGCGCACGATCTGATCATCGCCGCCAGCGCGCGGGCGACCAACCGTGTCCTGCTCACCCGCGACGCCCGCGCCCGCTTCGACGAGCTGCCCGGCGTCGATGCTCGCGTGGTGGCTATCCCGTGATCCGGTCCGGCCGCCGGTAGACTGCGCGCGATCTGTGTGGTGAGAAGGGAACTCGATGAGCGGTCACTCCAAATGGGCGACGACCAAGCACAAGAAGGCCGTCGTCGACGCCCGTCGCGGCAAGATGTTCGCCAAGCTGATCAAGAACATCGAGGTGGCCGCACGTACCGGCGGCGGTGACCCTGACGGCAACCCCACGCTCTTCGACGCCATCCAGAAGGCGAAGAAGAGCTCGGTCCCCAACGACAACATCGAGCGTGCGCTCAAGCGCGGTTCCGGGGTCGACGCAGGCGGGGCGGACTACCAGACGATCACTTATGAGGGCTACGGCCCGGGCGGCGTCGCGGTGCTGATCGAGTGTCTCACCGACAATCGCAACCGCGCGGCCACCGAGGTTCGCATCGCGATGACCCGCAACGGTGGCGCGATGGCCGATCCCGGCTCGGTGGCGTACCTGTTCACCCGCAAGGGCGTGGTGATCGTCCCCAAGGGAAACCTTGATGAGGACGACGTGCTGTTGGCGGTGCTCGATGCCGGTGCGGAGGAGGTCAACGACCTCGGGGAGAGCTTCGAGGTGGTCTCCGAGGCCACCGATCTCATCACGGTGCGCAAGGCCCTGCAGAAAGCCGGTATCGACTACGACTCGGCCGACCCGACGTTCCTGCCGTCGATGTCGGTGCCGCTGGATGCCGAGGGTGCGAAGAAGGTGTTCCGGCTGATCGACGCGCTCGAGGACAGCGACGAGGTGCAGAACATCTACGCCAACTTCGATGTGTCCGACGAGGTCATGGCCGAGGTCGGCTGATCGAGGCCGGGTCGTGGCCGCGAGGGGTTGTGGTGGCCGCGAGGGGTTGTGGTGGCCGCGGCCGCCCGGGTCGGGGTGATCGGCACTCGGGAACGTGGGACCGTGCCCGGCCTTCGTTGATCGCACTCGGGAACGTGGGACCGTGCCCGGCCCTTTGTTGATCGCACTCGGGAACGTGGGACCGTGCCCGGCCTTCGTTGATCGGCATTCGGGAACGTGGGACCGTGCCCGGCTGTCACTGATCGGCACTTGTGAACGCGAGACCGCGCCCAGAACGGCCGGAGGTTCCGAACTCCCGATCACGGGACTGTGACCGAGTACCCGTTCGACATCTCGGCGCTCGCCCTCGAGCATGCACACGAGGCCCTCGCCCTCGAGCATGCACACTAGGCGCTCACTTTCACACCTGCGGCATATGTGACCACGTCATCTGATTCTGATCACCAGCGCGAGAGCGCGGACGTGCACGTCCGCCGAGCCGGCCACCGGGAGCTGGGTCCGGTCGTTGACCCATGGGAGCCGAGCTGGTTCGCCCGCCCCGATGGCCTCCGCCACTGCGCGGCTCTCCCTCCGGCGCCGGACGCGCACACCCCCAATGGTCCCCGCGGGCACTCACTGGTTCCCGCACACATGCGGCGTGTGTGCGGGAACATTTCGGCCTGTACGGCAGGCGGTCGTTCGGCTCGTGTCCCCGTGGTGCAATGCCAGGGAGATGAGTGGTTTCGGCGTTGTCTGGGGCTGCTCGCTGGCGGTCACGTTGAGTGAGATCGGGCTGGTGGGCGGCCCGCTGTGATCGGGCGTGCTCGGCGTGGCGTGGCGGGGTTGGGTGGAGGCTCCCGGTAGAAGACCCGGTGTCTAAAGCCGATCTTCTCCCCTGGAGCCTCCGCGTGTCTTTCTACCCGATCTCGTCCCGACCCACGATCCCCGGTGTGGAGGT
>JBOHEP010000425.1:0-28859 GCA_050701075.1 Pseudonocardia sp.
GTCGCCGGGTCCGTGGAACCCGCGACCGGGGCCGGGTCCGCGGATGCGCCGACCGGAGCCGCCGGCCGGTTCCCCGCGTCGGCGGCGGCCGATGCCCCGCGGTGAGCCCGGCTGCGGTGCAGCAGGAACAACAGCCCGGCGACGGCCGCTGCCGGCAGCAAGATGTCGTGCCCCCCGCCGAACACGGCACCGAGGCTCATCGCGGTGGCCACTGCCAGAGCGATCACGAGCAACGGCCGCGGCGTCGACCGTCGCGTGCCGCTCGCCTCGTTCGGTAACAGGACCCATCCGGCGATGTAGAGAGCAGCCCCGATGCCGTAGACGGTGGCCACCACGAACCCGATGCGCACCAGCACCGGGTCGATGTCGTAGCGGCGGGCGATCGCCGCGGCGACCCCACCGATCTGCCGGCCCTGTGCCGGCCGGGCCGGGCGGGTGTCCCACATCTCGCGCAGCGTTGCCTGCACGTCGGTTCGGTTCATGGAGCCAAGTCTTGGACGGCGTCGGGCCGGGGTCATCGGGGACCGCCCTGAGCCGGCCCGGAGGTTTCCCCGATGTCACCTGCGTCCACGCGTGTGACGATGGGCCGGTGAACCCGATTCCGTCCACCCCGCCACTGGCGCGCCGTCGCAGCGGCCGGCTGATGGCCGGCGTCGCGGGTGGGGTCGCCGATCACCTCGGGGTCGATGTGCTGTGGGTGCGGGCCGGTTTCGTGGCGCTGTCCGTGCTGAGTGGGGCCGGCGCGGTGGCGTACGCGCTGCTGTGGATTTTCCTCCGCCAGGAGCACGTCGACGTGGCGCGGGTGGTGCCCCGCACCGAGCAGCAACAGGCCCTCGGGCTGGCCGTGCTCGGTGTCGCCATCGGTATGGTCGGCGCCGCGCTGGGCGACACAGTGATCGGCTGGATCGTCGGCCCGTTGGGGGTCGCCGCGGTCGGTGCCGCGCTCGTCTGGCGGGAGGCCGACGAGACCCAGCGCCGACGGTGGACCGCCGGCGCCCGCACCGGAGCGGCAGCAGGCGGGCGGACGGCGCTGCTGCGGGTGCTGGCCGGCGCGCTGTTCGTGGCCACCGGGATCGCGGTCTTCCTCCTCGGCAACGTCGATCTGGGGCAGGTGCAGTTCGGACTGCTCGCGGTGCTGGCCACGCTGGTGGGTGTCGCGGTGCTCACCGTGCCATGGTGGGTGCGTCTGATGCGCGACCTCGGCGAGGAACGCCGCCAGCGGATCGTCGAGGGGGAGCGCGCGGAGATCGCCGCCCACCTGCACGACTCCGTTCTGCAGACCCTCGCGCTCATCCAGCGCCAGTCCGACCAGCCGCGTGAGGTGGCACGCCTGGCCAGGGGGCAGGAACGCGAGCTGCGCCACTGGCTCTACGGTGCGGGCGGCTACGGCAGGCCCGCCGCCGCCGTGCTCGATGCCGGCCTCTCCGATGCACTGGCCGCCGCGGCCGCCGAGGTGGAGGACACCTATGCGGTGACGGTGCAGCCGGTGGTGGTCGGGGGGGACCGCAAGCTCGACGACGGGCTGCGGGCCCTGGTGCTGGCCGCCCGCGAGGCAATGGTCAACGCGGCCAAACACGCCGGCGTCGCCGAGGTTTCGGTCTACGCCGAGGTGGAGCCCGAGGAGGTACACGTGTTCGTGCGGGATCGTGGCAGCGGGTTCGACGTCGACGCGGTGCCGACCGATCGGCACGGTCTGGCCGACTCGGTGCACGGCCGGATGGGCCGCCACGGCGGCACCACCCGGCTGCGCACCGCGCCGGGGGAGGGCACCGAGGTGCACCTGGCGATGCCCATGAACGGCGCGACGGCGGATCCACGTACAGCAGCAGTCCTCCAGGACGAGGCGTCTGCTGACAAGGATGAGGCGTCACCCAGCCAGGAAGAGGCGACGGCATGACCGACGGCGACACGACCGAGCCCTCGACACCGGAGGTCGACCCGATCCGGGTCTTCCTCGTCGATGACCATGCGTTGTTCCGCTCGGGCGTGCGCGCCGAGCTGGACCGGGGGATCCCCGACGTCACGGTGGTCGGTGAGGCGGGGTCGGTGGACGAGGCGGTGGCCGCGATTCGCCACCTGCGTCCGGACGTCGTGTTGCTCGACGTGCACATGCCCGACGGCGGCGGCGCCGAGGTGCTGCGCCGGCTCCGACCGGAGCTCCCGGACGTGGTGTTCCTCGCGTTGAGCGTGTCCGACGCCGCCGAGGACGTCATCGCCGTCATTCGAGCCGGCGCGCGTGGCTACGTCACCAAGACGATCTCCGGACGCGAGCTGGCCGACGCGGTGCGCCGGGTCCGATCCGGAGACGCGGTGTTCTCGCCACGGTTGGCCGGTTTCGTCCTGGACGTGTTCTCCGACCGAACCGGAGCGATCCCGGCCGGCGACCCTGAGCTGGATCGGCTGACCCGCCGGGAGCGCGATGTACTGCGGCTGCTGGCCCGCGGGTACGCGTACAAGGAGATCGCGGCGGAGTTGTTCATCTCGGTGAAGACGGTGGAGACGCATGTGTCGAGCGTGCTGCGCAAGACACAGCTGTCCAACCGACATGCACTGTCGCGCTGGGCTTCGGACCGGAGGCTGGTGTAGGTCGGCGCGGCAGGTCAGTCACCGAGCAGGCCGGCTGCCGTCCGACCGACCGAGTGCAGCAGGCCGTCCGGCTTCGGGTCGTCGTCGCTGCGGTCCAGGCTGCTCAGCGCGGGTTGCTGGGCGTCGAGATCGGTCTCGTCCCCTTCCAGCATTTCCGTGGCGGTCTCGTCCCCCGAATCGCCCGTGTCGCTTGGGCTCCGCGTTGGCGTCTCCAGCGGCTCGGGTGCGGCCCAACCGAAGACGTCGACGGCCTCGCCGACAGGTGCGTGCCCGCTGGTGGCGGCGGTGGCGAGCGGTCCGGTCCGGCCCGACGCCGGGTCCGTGGAGGCGGGCTCGGCGGAGGGACGGTCGGCGGGGGTGGGGCCGGCGGAAGGAGCGTCGGGCGCGACGTCCGGCGGGGCGGCGAATGCTCCGGCTCCCGCCGCCGCGACGTTCGGCGCCGCTGCGCCGGCTGCTCCGGTGCCCGGCGCTCCGTCGGTCGGGGCACCCGAGGATGGGAGCACGGCATCCGACCGGCCTGCAGTCGCGCCGGACGCCGAGGCATTGAGCAGGACGGGAACCGGGAGGGAGGCCAGCGGTCCGCCGTCACTGCCCCGGAAGCCGGCGATGACGGTGTCACTCCCGGGTCGCGGCCCGGGAACGACACCGTCCGCTGCCGGGTGACCGTCGAGCACGTCCCGCCCGGGGGTCACGTCCCGCCCGGGGGTGGAGCCCTCCCGCGCCTGGGGGGCGTCGGCTCCCGCAAAGGGGTCGGACAGCATCGCGGCCCCGAAGACCGAGCCCACGGTGAGCAGCGTGCCGGCAGCCACCGCGGCGCGTCGCACCACGGTGGCCCTGATTCTCGGCCCGCTGTCGGACTCAGCGACCCGTTGATGGTGGGCCCGTGGCAGGACGGGACGGTCCACACAGTGCGGGGCACGGCCCTCGCGGCGCAGCAGGCTGCCCACGGAGATCGCGACGGTGTCCGGCGCGTGCTGGGTCGGGGTGTTGCGTCCGAGCAGATCGGCGACGGTGAATGCGTCCCGCGGCAAGCGGGTTTCGTCGCGGGACATGAACTGGGTCACGTTGCAATGTCCTCCTGAGCAGTGATGTAGCTCTCTGAGACGTGTACCTGTGTACCTGAGCCTGATAATGAAAGCCAAGTGTCGTTCGCCCGCTCGGCTGCCTCGACCCGAACAGTCCAACACCGCTCGTCGAATCACACCTACCGCTCAGCCGAAGAGGCGACCGGGAAGGTGTCCGCGAGCTGCCGGACAGGGGCGTGCAAGCGCTGGCGCGACGCAACTGAGACGAGGTGGCGGGTGGCTCAGGGCTGGCTGCGGAAGCGCGTGCGAGTGGCGTCGAGGGACTGCTTGGCCACCAGCCCACTGCCCGCGCCGAGCACGAGCCCGAGGATGTCCGGCACCACGCCACCCGTGGTCAGTAGCAGGGCGACCGCGGCGGCCAGGACGGCGCCGCCGGCGAGTGGCAGCCGGCCCTTGATGTGGTCGCTGATCGACGCGCCTGCCGCACCGCGCTTCTTCGCGGCGTTGTTCAACATCATGAGATAGCCGACGTTTCCGAAGGTGACGAGCAGCCCGACGAGGGCGACAACCACTGCGACGATCCCGAATACCGTGCCCATGACACCAGAGTGCCACGGGAGGGCAGCTTCGTGCCGCGACCCGCCGTGCGCGGGCGCCACCGTAAGCGTCCCGGTCAGCGGTCACGGGCAGAATGTCGCGGGTGAAGCTCGGCCAACCGCTTTTCCGCCCGTGACCAGCGAGCCGTCACCGAGATCAATGTCCTCCGAGGCGGCCCCGGCCCAGTCGCAGGAGGATCATGCCCAGCTCTCGGCCCTCGACGCCCAGCTCGCGGAACCGGGCGAGGACGGCCATCTCGCGGTTGTAGACGATCCGCGGGCCGCCCGCGGCCATGCGGGCAGCGCCGACCAGCCGGGACACCTCGCTGCGCCGTTTGATCAGCCGCAGGATGTCGGCGTCGAGCTGGTCGATCTCCACCCGCAGGGCCTGGATCTCCTCCTCGGCGGGGATCGCCTGGGTGGGAACATTCGGACTGTTCTCGGTGGTCACGTTCACGGTCTCCTCCTGTTGACCCCGGTCCTGATGGAGCGAGCCGGCCCGTGACGCGACGACGCCCCGGGTCCGTCGGACTCCGGGGCGCTTCGTGGCTGATCAGCTCAGGCGGCCACGGGCACCGGACTCCGGCACCCGTAAGAAAATCGCTCGAGCTGCGCTGGCATGCCGGAAAGTGTGCCACACCGGCGGGCTGTCGGTAAGCGCCGGTAGCGTGCTCGCACGATGAGTGCGCTGTCCGAACTACCCCAGCCCGCGATGTCCCAGGGCACCACCACCGCGCCCCACACTGCCCGAGGCGCGGCGCTGCTGGAGGGCCTCAACCCCCGGCAGGTCGAGGCGGTGGTGCATGCGGGCTCGCCGTTGCTGATCGTGGCCGGGGCGGGGTCGGGCAAGACGCGGGTGCTCACCCACCGCATCGCCTGGCTGCTCGCCGAACGAGGCGCGCACCCCGGTGAGATCATGTCGATCACGTTCACCAACAAGGCCGCGGCCGAGATGAAGGAGCGGGTCGACGCCCTGGTCGGGCGGCGGGCGGCCGCGTCCATGTGGGTGTCGACGTTCCACTCGATGTGCGTGCGGGTGCTCCGCCGCGAGGCCAAGCACCTCGGCGTCCGGTCTGCGTTCTCGGTCTACGACGCCGACGACACCCGCCGCCTCGTCGGGCTGGTGACCCGCGATCTGGAGCTCGACCCCAAGCGCTACTCCGCGCGTGGGCTGGCCGCGCAGATCTCCAACCTCAAGAACGAGCTGCGCACCGCCAGGGACGCAACAGTTGCCGCTTCCAATGACTACGAGCGCAAGGTCGCCGAGGTCTACGCGATCTACCAGTCACGGCTGCGCACGGCCAACGCGTTCGACTTCGACGACCTGATCATGGAGACGGTCGCGCTGCTCCAGCGGCTGCCGGCCGTCGCCGAGTACTACCGACGCCGGTTCCGCCACGTGCTCGTCGACGAGTACCAGGACACCAACCACGCGCAGTACGTCCTGGTCCGCGAGCTCGTGGCGCCGGCGGTCGCTGGCGCACCGGGCGCAGCGCAGGTGGAGCGTGCATCGACACCGCCTGCCGAGCTGTGCGTCGTCGGCGACTCCGACCAGTCGATCTACGCCTTCCGCGGGGCGAACATCCGCAACATCGTCGAGTTCGAGCAGGACTTCCCCGATGCCCGCACGATCCTGCTGGAGCAGAACTACCGCTCCACCCAGATCGTGCTGTCCGCGGCCAACTCGGTGATCGCGCGCAACCCGGACCGTCGCGACAAGCGGCTGTGGACCGACGCGGGCGACGGCGAGAAGCTCGTCGGCTACGTCGCCGACAACGAACATGACGAGGCCGCGTTCGTCGCCGGGGAGATCGACCGGTTGGTCGACACCGGCGAGGTGCGCAACTCCGACGTCGCGATCTTCTACCGCACCAACGCCCAGTCCCGGGTCTTCGAGGACGTGTTCCTGCGCGTCGGGATGGCCTACAAGGTGGTCGGCGGGGTGCGATTCTACGAGCGCAAGGAGGTCCGCGACGCGCTGGCGTACCTGCGGGTGCTGTCCAACCCTGAGGACACCGTGAGCCTGCGCCGCATCCTCAACACCCCCAAACGGGGTATCGGCGATCGGGCCGAGGATCTGGTCGCGCAGTACGCCGAGCGGGAGCGGATCTCCTTCACCGCCGCGCTGCGGATCGCCGCCGAACAACCGGAGAGGATCACCGGGCTGGTCACCCGATCGAGGCGCTGCATAGCCGCCTTCGTGCGCATCCTCGACGACCTGGGCGAGCTGGTCGACGAGGGTCGGGAGACCGCCGACCTGCTGGAGTCGATCTACTCGCGTACCGGCTACACCGCGGAGCTGGAGGCGAGCGAGGACCCGCAGGACGGTTCCCGGCTGGAGAACCTCGCCGAGCTCGTCACCGTGGCCAGGGAGTTCGCCGGGGACGCCGCGGTCGCGGCGGTGGAGCTGGACGACGATGCGGCCGGTGCGCTCGCTGCGGAGATCGCCGAGGGCGCCCCTGAACCGGGCTCGCTCGCGGCGTTCCTGGAGCGGGTGGCGTTGGTGGCGGACGCCGACTCGGTCCCGAACTCCGATTCCGGGCTCGTCACCCTGATGACCCTGCACACGGCCAAGGGCCTGGAGTTCCCGGTCGTGTTCCTCACCGGTTGGGAGGACGGGGTGTTCCCGCACATGCGGGCCCTCGCCGATCCCGCCGAGCTCGCCGAGGAACGCAGGCTGGCCTACGTCGGAATCACCCGGGCCCGGGAGCGGGTGTACCTGTCGCGGGCGATGATCCGTTCGTCGTTCGGGCAGCCCAACGCCAACCCGGCGTCCCGGTTCCTCGATGAGGTGCCTGCCCATCTCGTCGACTGGCAGCGGTCCGAGCCGGACCGGTCGGCGCCGGTCGGGCGGTTCGGCTTCGGCAGGCGCACGGTGCCCGGCAGCGGGGATCGGGGCGAGTGGCGGGTGCCCGAGCGCTCGCTGACCCCCACTCTCAGCCTCGACGTCGGCGACCGGGTCAACCACGACAAGTACGGCCTGGGCACGGTGGTCGCCTCGGACGGTGCGGGCGTGCGCGCCACGGTGACGATCGACTTCGGCAGTGCGGGCACGGTGCGGCTGATGCTGATCGGCGGGGTGCCGCTGCAGAAATTGTGAACGGGATGGAACCACGGGCGTTCGGAATCCGTCCATGCCCGTGTGACACTGAACCTGGGAGGTCGATCATGTCCCTTGACGCAGCTTACGAAGCGGTGTTCGCCCATTGCGGGCCGTGGACCGAGGATGACTACTTCGCCCTGCCCGACGTGCCCGCGCGCGTCGAGCTGGTCGATGGAGCGCTGCTCGTGACGCCGCTGTCGTCGGTGCCGCACCAGCGGCTCGGGCTCGGGCTTACCAATCTGTTCGCTCGGACGTGTATGGACGAGCGGTGGGAATCCCTCCCGGGCGCCAACGTCCGGCTCTGGCAGGACCACATCCGCGCCCCGGACGTGGTGGTCGTTCGGGCCGGGCTCGAGGTGCTGAAGGTGCAGGTCGCAGACGTTCTGCTGCTCACCGAGGTCACCTCGCCGGGCAACTTCCGCCAGGACCGGATCGTCAAGCACACCGACTACGCCGAGGCCGGTGTCCCGTTCTACCTGCGGATGGACCTGCATCTGGGCATCGGCGCGCTCACCGCGTCGGCGTACGAGCTGGTCGGCGGCACCTACCTCGAGTATGCGACGGCCGTCGACGGGGTGCTGCGGCTGGAGCGCCCGTGGCCGCTGGAAGCCGACCTCCGCGCGCTGGCCCGCGGCCGGGCCGGCTGATCGGGCACCGCTCGGGGAGATCAGGGACGGGTGAACTCGCCGTCCTGCGCCCCGGCGAGGAAGGCGTCCCATTCCGCCGGGGTGAAGGCGAGGGTCGGGCCGTCGCCGTGCTGCTTGGAGTCGCGCACGCCCACCCAGCCGGGCAGGAAGGCGACCTCGACGCAGGTGCCGCCGTTGCCGTCCGAGTAGCTGCTGGTGAACCAGGTCGCGCCGGTGAAGTTCGGTTCAGTGGGGGACATCCGAAGGGCCTTCCGTGAGCTGTCGTGCCAGCTTACGGAGCCTACTCCTGGTCTCCGCAGGCCCGAGCGCGGCGGCCTGCAGCGTGCCCCACAAGGCGTCGTAGGAGCGCACGATCCTCGTGTCGTCCACGTAGCGGGCGTCGTCGAAGTCCTCGCAGTAGACGAAGCTCAGCGGTGGTGCGGAACCCGGCGCCGGGATCCGCACCATCGTGAACCGGTGGGCGATCGCCCCGGTCGTGAACTCGCCGTCGAACGGCCGCAGCTGGATCTGCACCCGCGGCCGATCCGCCATCTCGACCAAGTGTTCGAGCTGATCCGCCATGACCGTCCGATCGCCGACCATGCGGCGCACGCACGACTCGGAGAGGATGCAGCTGAAGGTCGGCGGGTCATCGCGGTCGAGCACCTGCTGCCGTTCCAGCCGGGCCCGGACCGCACCCTCCACGTCGGTGGGCCCGCCGAACGGTGGCGCCGGACCGAACAGGGCGCGCATGTAGGCCTCCGTCTGCAGCAGGCCGGGCACGACCTCGACCTCGGTCTGCCGGATGTCCTCGGCGTCGCGCTCCAGGTCGACGTAGACGCGGAACCACTCGGGTAGCCCGGCGCGATGGCCTGCCCACGCCCCGCTCACGGTTGTTGCGGGCGAGGTCCATCATCCACTGCACGTGCTTCGGGTCGTCACCGTAGGACTCCAGCAGCATCTTGACGTCGCCGATCGCGATCCCGCTCTGCCCCAGCTCCAGGCGGCTGATCTTCGTGACGTTGCGGCCCAGCACCTGCGCCGCCTCGGCGGGGGGGGGGCGCCCGGGGACACGTCGGTGGTCGGGATGGTGCTGCTCGCGGTCGTCGTGATGTGGCTCGCTGCTCACGGCGGGAGTCCTGCGCTGGCGGCGCGCGCGTGGCGAGCCCGTCTACCGCCGCCTGCCGGATGGCCGGTTGCGCTTCGAGTGGGCGGTCGGCGTGGCCTACCGGTCGGCCCGCCGCGACCCGCTTCCACCGAGCAGGCCCGGTCCCGGACCATGCCCCCACGAGGTCAACCCGTGATTATCCCGGCTGTCGAGGAGCAGAAGGGGCGGGTGAATGAGTCCGTCTGCCCATGAGCGGCCCCACGCATCCTGACCAAGGACCACGATTGACACACGATCAGCATCTACGTGACGAAGTGGCTCTCTCATGGGTGCGGAACGTGGAACCGCGGGCGCTCGGAATCCGTCCATACCCGTGTGACACTGAACCCGGGAGGTCGAGCATGTCGATGGACGCAGCGCTGGAAGCCGTCTTCACCCACGGCGGCTCCTGGACCGAGGACGACTACACCGCCCTGCCGGAGACGCCCGCGCGAATCGAGCTCGTCGACGGGGTGCTGGTCGTGAGCCCGCTGTCGGCGCCGCCTCACCAGCGGCTGACCCGGAGGTTCGGCAACCTCATCGAGGACACCTGCCCCAACCGCGACTGGGAGGTGTTCGATGGGCTGAACGTGCGACTTCGGCCAGGGCACATCCGCATCCCCGACATCGTGGTGACCCGGTCCGGCGTCACCCCGCTCTACGTGCCGGCCGCGGACGTCCTGCTGGTCGGCGAGGTCACCTCGCCGGGCAACTTCCGGCAGGATCGCATCGTCAAGCATCGGGACTACGCGTCTGCGGGCATCCCTTTCTACGTCCGGATCGATCTCGACCGTGGCATCAATGGACTCACCGCGTCGGCATACGAGCTGGTCGACGGCGTCTACTGCCAGTACGCGACGGCCGTCGACGGTGTGCTGCGGCTGGAACGGCCATGGCGGCTCTCGGCTGACCTCCGCGCCCTGGCTCGAGGGCGCGGCGATTGATCAAAATCGGATACTGTGCTTCGGCGATCCGTTCGGGCGTCTCGGGCTCGAAGGGACTGGTCACCGCGCCGCACGCAGGGCACCGCCGTGTCGGTATTCGCAGATGGTCTTGCGGTCATGGCCCAAGTGCCGGGCGATCGCCGAGATCGTTCAACCCTGCCAGCGGAGCGTGTGAGCGTCCACATTATCCCGTGCAAGCATCGGTCCGGGCTCTTTCGAGGAGCTGGTGGAGGTCAGAGATCTTGCGCAGCTCGTACGCCAGTTCGACGCGCTGCTCGTCGGTGGCTGCCGCTCCGACAATCTGACCGCGGGCGGCCTCGATCATCGAGCGCAGGTCTGCGACGGTGCCGGGCGGCTGACCGTCGCCCGAACCGACGTTGCCGGTCCGCACCTTCGCGTGGTTGTCGACCTCGTCGGCGCCGATCACGTTGCCCACGTGGCTTCCGCCCGTGACCGAGACGGTGTTATGCATGCCCTCGTTGCGGGTCATTCGCTCCCCCTCGCCGGTCCGGTGCGGGTCGTGCCGCCACCGGTGACGTTGCCCGCGCCGATCGTGTTGCCGATGTGCGTCCCGCCGCTGACGTTCATGGTGTTGTTGGTGATCGTCGCGCTGGCGACCTTCTGGAACTCGACGACGGAGTAACCGCACTGCTGGAGGAAGTCGCCGACCGCGCGGAACAGTGCCGTGTCGACGATCTTGACGTATCGGATCGCGTCGACGGCCTGGAAGTAGGTCTGCACGCTCGTGTCGGCGGCGAGTTCGCGCAAGCTCTGCGCTGTGCCGTAGCGCTCGGGACGATCTCGCCGCGCCGTTGCGGAAGTGGGATGAACTGGTGGAACACCGACCGCAGCCGTTGCACGACCGTGGCAGGAAGCTGGAGCATCGGAACCGTTCCTGGATCGGCGCGAGCACGCAGTGCGTCCACTCAAGGTAGAGCATACCGCGACCTCTACGAGATCGTCCTCGTCGAAGGCACCCTCCACGACATCCGCCACTTCGTCGAGGGCACGGCTCTCGTCGAACTCAGGGATGAGATGTACCTGCCACTTTGGGTACGCGAAGCCTGGCGACCGCTGATCGACCCAGCTCGCGCAGCGGCCTGAGATCTGTGCCGCTGGATCCCTTGCAGGACCTCATGGCACGGACCGCGCTCGGCCTGCCGGAAGCCCACACTCTCGCCCTCGCCGACAGGGCGGCGATGATCACCCACGGCTTCGTCACTCGCATAACCCATGACGTCGACCTCTTCGCCGAGGTCGATGACGGGGAAGCCGTACGGGTCGCCGCGGCTCTTCGCGCCGCGCTGACGCAACACGGGCTCGGCTCTCGCGACGCCGACCGTCCACCCCTCGATCATCGATTCGTCGACCCCCACCGGATCACCGTGGTTTCGGACCACGAATGATCCCACGGCCGGCCCAGCGGGGTGGACCGCTGGATCGGCACGGCGGCGGCTCACACCTCAACCGAGGACGATCTTCTGATCTCCGAAGTTCGCCACCACGTCCAGCGTGCCGCCCAGAGCCTCGACATACGCACGGATCGTGGCAATGCCAGCGCGCTCGATCTCGCCGCGTTCGAGCGCAGAGACCGAAGGCTGCGTGACATGCATCCGCTCGGCCAGGTCCACCTGGGTCACGCCTTGGCCTTCGCGGACCTCTCGCAGATGGTAGGCACGGACCTCTGCGTCCATCCGAGCCCGATGCTCAGCCACCCGAGCATCACGCGGTGGACGCTCCGCACGGATCTCCTGCCAACTCCTCGCCATCGCCATCACCTCCTCCGGTTCACTCAAGCCCTTCGCCGCGCCGCCACTCGTCGTAGCGACGTTCGGCGAGCGGAATCGCCGAGTCGTACCAGGAACGCCAAGACCCCGACTTGTCACCGGCCACCAACAACACCACACGGCGCTGCGGGTCGAACACGAACAGAATCCGCACCTCACTGGCCCCGGCCGAACCCGGCCGCAGTTCCTTGAGGTTGTGCGTCGCCGAGCCCGTGATCCGGTCGACCAGCGGCCGGCCCAACGTCGGGCCGTCCCGGGCAAGCTTGTCGATCGCCGCAGCGACCTGGTCGTAGGTGTCGTCGTCCAGCGCCAGCAGCCACGACTCCACCTCCTCCAGCACACGGACATCCCATGTCACAGCCAAGAATATAGATCACAGCCACTATACGTCCAGGTCTATTCCGTCGACGTCGTACGCCCAGCGCTCGTGCGCCTCCAGCCACTGGTCGGCTGTGCGGTCCTCGCCGGGAAGCAGATCGGGCACGTCGGACGGGCAGCCCACCGGGTCCAGCCCGGACGACTGCGGGCTCGGATCACACCAGCGCTTCACGGCGGGGTCCCAGCGCGCGCCGAGCGCCTTCGCGTCGTCCTTCTCGGCGGGACGTCGAGGTAGGTCCGCGCGCCGGCTGGCCGGCGGTCCGGCGTGCTGATGAGTACTCCGCCATCGCTGATCCCCGGTCGCCCGACGTCGCCCCCGCGCGGGGACAAGGGTCGCATGGCGCACCGACAAGAAGCGCACGAGCGGGCGTTGCCGCCGGTCAAGACGAGTCCTTCGGCACGAAGTAGCGCATCGTGCACGGGTGGCCGTCCCGGGACCTACCCCCTCCACCGGAGAGAGGGCCGGGGCACGGGGCGGAGCCCGGTGCGCCGTAGAACCCGGTGTGACGATGACGGCCGAGAGAGCAACTGGCGCACTTGACCCCAGAACGTGCGGGGGCCTGTTCTCGCTGGTCGCCTGTGTACGCGGAATGACCATGGGCGACACCGACGTGCGGCTTGTTCGGGTGCGCGCGGGACGTGTGGTCCCCGGATGGTCTCCAGCTAACCCGGGCCCATTCCCCTTCCTGCCCCCTCGTACAGGCCAACACGCGACGTGGACGATCACACGGTCATTCCAAGATCATGTGTGGTTGAGGTGAAGAAGGTCGAAGGCGCGGTGCATGTGGCGGGTGGCCCAGCGGGTCGTTTCGGTGATGTCGCGGCGGCGATGAGGTGGATGGCGCCGATCGCGGGGTTTCTCAGGGCGGCCATGATGTGGGGTCGGTTGCCGGTTCGGGCGCGGGAGTGGTCTTCGTGGTAGACGGTGTCGCGGAGCCGGTGAAGCGACTCGATGTCCCAGTGGTGTTGGACGAGTTCGGCGATCTGGGTGGGGTCGGCCTGGGTGGGGTGAGGCTGGTCAGGCTGAGTTGCGCGACCGCGCCGATGGGCGCCCCGGTGGTGTCGTGGGTGTAGCGCTCGATCAGCCAGACCTGGTTGAGGTGCGGGAACGGCAGGTCCGCCGGCGTGGGCAGGACCTGGATGGTGCGGGTCACGGTCCGTCCGTGGCCGTGCTCGACGCTGCGGTGACCAATCGGGGTCAGGGCCCAGGGCGGCGCGTCGAGTGCGGTGTAGGCGCCGGGCTGGTTGTGCTTGACCGGGAAGCGGAACCGTGCGCCGATCTCGTGCAGGTAGGTGGCGTGGCCGCGTCGGCAGTGCACCGCGTCTTATGGGGACGTCGCGGTTATGCCGATGTGCTGGCCGGAGGCGCTGCTGGCGGCGGCGTCTCCGGCCAGTTGGTCGGCATAGTCAGAGACTGTGGAGGAAGGCCATGACGGTGTCGGGCGACACAACCAGATCCCTCATGGGCTCCTGCATGACCGAACCAACGATCCAGCGCCATAGGTCACTGACCAGCTAAAACGGCATCCGTAGTTCAGTCGACAGGTAACCTCGCCGTCGGCGCCCACCACCTCGCAGGCCGACGCGACATCACCGAGGCCGGCCGCGAGGCGAGCCGCTCAATGCACCGGCCAATCAAGATCCTCAAGCTGGTAACGACCTAAGCTGATCTTGAAACGACTGTGGCGAACAGGGGGAGCCAACCGCAGACTGAACCACGCCCTCACAGAAGATCAACAGCGTGGAGGTCGGCAGCGACATGGCAGATCGGCCAACAGGGTCCGGAAGCGCGCCAACAGCCCACAGCACCCCGTTCAGCGCCGCGGCGCGACTCGTCTGATCGGCCGGCTCGACCGAGGGCGTACCCATCCCACGCAACCCGGCGACGCCGGATCAACCGCAGCCGGCGCGACCGGTAGCCCTCGGCGATCTCCGCAGCGTCGGACCGCCTCAGCAGCTCGGCGCGAACCAGCTCGGCCAGTCAGCCGGACACCGTGTCGCCCGCGGTCGCTTTTGCACAGAAGCGCACCCGCTCCGACCGAACCATGATCTTCGACAATCGAATTCTGGCTGGACTGTCATCGACCGTCGTCAGGAGTGGACTGACGTTCCGCGGTGCTTGTGGTGTGGTACAACGTGCTGGCGATCACCAGGATGGCGGTGAAGAGGATGAGGTCTTTGAGAACGTACTGACCTTCCAGTGTCGGGGCGTGGCCCGGACCGCTGAACAGTCGTTGGGGAAACAACACGACCGGGGAGAGTATTCCGATGACCCAGAGCAGGAGGAGGTAGATTGTCGCACGCAATCCTCGCCGAAAGATCAGTGATAGACCAATGAAGCACTCCAGTGTCGCGGTCACCACAATTGCTACCATGTCAGGCACGAGACCGAAGGTCATCACATGCATGGTCGCCTTGACGAGGTTCTCGGCCGGGCTGACGCCTGGGAAGTACTTCAAGACACCGAACCCAAGGACTATCAGTCCCAAGCTGATACGCAGCATACCTATGCTGTAACGGGTCAGCCAGGCTTCGAATCGCTGAAGCCTCGGTGGGGCAGTCTTCTCGATGGCGTCAAGGTCGTGCACAACTTCTGTCGACACCGGACGTCTGCTGGTCATGACTCTTCCTCGGTGAGAGTTTGCAAGTACGTACAACGGCGGCTCGCTCTGTTCGTAGGCCCCCCGCAACGGCCGCCGACTGGATTGCATCATCCGGTCGGCGGCCGCTGATCGACATGGTTCAGGGCAGACGGGGCCCTGCGGCGTTGGCCGCCTTGAGCCCGTTGGTGGCGATGTCGTTGGCGATGTCAAGGCCGAGCCTGACTCCGCCGATGTTCTGTGTGAGATCGATCTCGTCGTCGTCGTTGACCGCAAAGCCGTCGAATATCCAGTGCACACCGAGGAAGACCCGGCTGCGGCTGTTCTCCTCGATCATCTGCCACAGGCCGCCCGGGAAATTTCGTACGTGACGCGGGCGGACTGTTCCGACGTTGTCGACGCTGATCCCGTTCAGTTCGTCGGAGACGAACTCAAGGCCCTCCAGGAGGTCGTCCGGGCAGTGCTCGCCTTTGTCATAGAAACACCTGACGGACTGGAAGGCCGCCGCTCCAAACGTCGCGTGACCCGACGGGTAAGCCGGGAACGGTGGAGTGAAGTTTTTCGCACCGACGTTGTTGGTGTTCTGCGCACCGAGCGGGAGCCAGCCGGGGTCGGCGTCCACATCCAGCACGTTGCCGCCCAGTCCGGTCGGGCCTGTGGAGGGGTCATGTTCCCGAATCCCGAGCACCGGGCGCCATACATCGTATAGGTACTTGTCGTCCCAGGCCAGGATGCCCGCATCACCCATCGCCGCATTGACCAGTGCGAACAGTCGGGCGTTCGCGGCGACGTCGTTGGCGTGTGTCTCCGCGATCTTGCGAACGATCTGGTTGTACAGCCGAGGCGGCGTGCCGAGCTCCTTGGCCCCGTCGTAGCCCCAGAAGATTCCGATGATGGTCTCGGTGGGAGTGCGGGAGGGCATCAGTTCGGCCGGCAGCGTTCCGATGAGTTGTGGGGCGATGCCTTTGCTGCGCACCTGCTTGAGGGCTTGGTTGTACTCCGCGCTACCGAGCTGCGGGGACTCATCGAGGCGGTGGCGCGTGTTCACGGCGAAGTTGCGCGACCGGGAACCGTAGAACGGTGCGTAGAAGCCCTGGTCGGGGTTGTCCGGGTCCTCCCGGTGGTGCATGGGAGCGATCGAGGGGGAGTAGCCGGCGCCGCTGGCACTGGGGTCGTTCTGGCGGAGGGCGAGGATCGCTGCGGCGACCGCCCGGCCGAACTCATCACCATTTGAGCGGGGCTGACCGCCGGGAAGGCCCGCCGCAGCGAGCTGAGCGTCGAAGAACGCCGTCTGCGTCGGGTAGAGCGCGCTCAGCGTGGCGTGCGCTGCAGCGGCGACCGCCGAGTCGGGGTCGGCATCCGGCTCGGGCGTCGGCAAGCCCTCCAGGTACGGGTCGTACTTTCGGGTGATGCCGAAGTAGGCGTCGTGCATTGCCAGGTGCACGATCGCGTTGGCCCGCGAGCTGCCACACGGGCCCCGAGATTCCACCTCCTCCGGCGGACGGATGGTGTGCGTCGTACGGTCGGCCTCCGCGGCGACCTCGTTCCAGTACAAGATGGGATCCACCAGATTCTCCCTTTCGAAGATGCACCTACGCCTGCAACAGGAGTTAGAGAAGGGACCACCCACCGCTGATACATGCTCCTGCCGTTTCCGTAGGTCCGTTTCATGATCGTTCCGGGAGCGGTGAGCAGGGACTGCTGTGGGTACTTCGTTCTGCCTGACATGCCCGCGGGCGTTGAGCTGGTCGACGGAGCGCTGCTCGTGACGCCGTTGTCGTCGGTGCGCCACCAGCGGCTCGTGAGGCGGCGACGTCGAGGCCTCGGCGCTCCCGTCCCCACCCGGCTGACAGCAGGAAGCTCGATGCATCCTCAGATCAAGGCCGGCCCTCGTTCCCAGGCTGGGACCACGGTGGTTGTCAGATCCACGTGCGGCGCCCGAAGCGGTTGACGCGGATCGACCGCGAAGATCTGCGGGGACCACGTTGCTGGTGCACCGTCGAGGTAGGTGGGGATCGGCCGAAGGTCGGCGACATCCTTGATCATCGCGAACGGGCCGCCTGCGGAGTGCGTTGTGGCTTCGGCATCTGGTCGACCGCCGGTGAGCACGAAGGCGGGGATCTCGGCGACCCCACCCGAGAGGGTCGCGGTCCGCTGGCACGGCATGAGCGGTGCAACTGGCCAGTCGAGCAGAGCAGGTGCATCGGTGGAGTACACCGACGTGAAGGGAACCAGCTCGGGTAACCGTGGCGCGGTCACACTGATCCAGGAGCTCGGCGGACCGTCGGTGAGCCGCGCCCTCAGCCGGACGGCCACGGTACCGCGCGCCGCGTCGGGAACCGAGAGCCGAATGTCGCTCACGCGGTCTGTCAGTCCCAGTTCGATCGCGGTCGTGGGCTCGAAGCCGTCGTCGGCCCGCTGGACGCCGAACTCCACGACCACGGCGACCGAGCCGGCACCCCCGGCCGTGACGACCACCGGGCTCGACCCTGTCCGGGCTGCCGCCGGCAGGGGATACCAGCCGGTCATCAACCGTCCGGACTGCCCGTCGACCCCCTGCCATTGGTGGGCGGTCGGGATGTCGTGCGGGTTGGCGTGCACGGCTGACGTAACGCCCTGCCGGATTCCGCCTGCATGGGTGGCCACTCCGGCCGCGCCCGACGCGGACTCGAGGACGCCGGCCGCGGGTGACGGCTCGAGCTGTATCGCCTCGGCGAGGCCGCACCGGCCGCCGGTCAGGCTGGCCAGGACATCCTTTCCCACGGTGTAGCCGCTTGTGGTCGAGACCGCCCGGACCAGCCCGTAGGTCTGCACGACGAGCCCACCGGTGAGGAACACGGACAGCGCGAGCGCCGTGGACGGAAGCACGCGTTGCAGCGTCGGTCCCCAACTCGGCGCCACGATGAGGGCGAACCCCGCGGCCGCGCAGACGGCGGCGAACGCGAGAGCGATCGGCCAGAGCGGCACTCCCCGCAGGGCGGGCGGGACACCGCCCCACGGAATGCCCTCGGCGGACGGGAACCACCAGGACACCGCTCCGAGCAGCGCGACCGCGCCCACGAACCCGATGCCCCCCAGGAGTAGCGCACGGTGCGCGACGCATCGAACCCCGCGGACGCCGACCCAGGCCAGCAGGACCACCATCACGGTGACGCACGCGGCGAAGGCGCCGAAATGATGGGTCCACTTGGTCGGGGTCAGCGCCAGTGCCGCCAGCCCGAGAGCCGTCAGCAGCACGAACCGGCTGGCGGCTCCGATGTGGACGCCCTTGATCCGGACACCTCCGACCCGCCAGGACAGGGCCAGGAGGGCGAATGTCGCCAACGCCAGCAGCATCAACAGCACTGGAACCCGACGGCCGAAGGAACCCTCCACATCGGGTGTGTCGAGCAGTCTCTGATACCGCGTGAGCTCCTGGTGCCACGGGAGGTTGGGGCCGATGAACGTGCGCACGTCGGTCCCGGCCTGGAGCGCGGCGGGCGTCTGGTCGACGAACATCACCAGCAACACGATCAGCCCAACCCCGGCGGCCACCCCCGCGACCGGGAGCCGGTGCAGGTCCCCGCGGGCCCTCAGCATGCGCACGATCGGTCTGATCGCGACGACGAGGACGAGCGGAGCGATCAGTCCGGTCGGGGCGACGGTCACCGTCACCGCGGCGACGACGGTGCCGATCGCGACCGGGAGCAACCGCCGGGTCGTCACCCCACGCTCGATGCAACACCAGGTCAACAGCATCCCGACCACGACGTAGGGCTCCGACCGCAGTCCGTTGCAATACGGCAACCACGCGCTGAGGAACGCGACGGCGGCGAACCACGTCAGCCACGGACAACGCTTCGCGCCCGGCAGGATGCGCGGCAGCACGAGCCGGCTCAGGAGCAGCCACGAGAGCACACCGAGCGCGACGCCGGGGATGCGGAGCCAGAGCAGTTCGGTACTGACCAGGGTCCACAGGCGGAATCCGTCGTAGAAGGATCCGAACGGCGCCTCCGGCGAGTTCAACCAGTGGTGGTACCCGCCGATGTATCCCGAGCGCGCCGCATCGGCCACCATCGTCGTCGTGTAGCCGTCGTCGACCGTCATGGGACCGATGAGCGTCCAGACGGCGAGAACCCCGACCGCCAGTGCGTCGGGCGCCCGTGGAACAACGAGGCGAGCCGGCCACAGCCGGACGGTTCGGGAGCCGGTGGCCCGTTCGATCCGCAACGGCGACGGCCGCCACCGACAGCACCAGACACACTGCTGCCGCCACTCCGATCCAGATCTTCGTCGGCGTCGGCGACGTCTCGAACCGGGTGTCGGCGACGAGCCGGGCTGACAGGCCCGCACTCGATGCGTCCGCCGCGAGGCCGGAGAAGAACCCGGCGACCTCCGGCCGGTGGTCTCCCTCCCACTCGGCCAGCACCGCCGGCCCCGCCGTCACGGAGCTGCGCTCCGCAGTCGAGGTGACCTCGAAGCCGCACGGCAGCTCCACGCGGGATCGAGACAGCAGTGTCCGCCCGAGCAGCACGACGTCCACCCGGTTCTCGACCGTGCCGATCCACAGGCCGGTAGGCGGTGGCCCAACGATAGCCGGACTCGTGGCCGCGGTGCTGAAGATCCCGGCGGCCGCACCGGCGGCGCTCGTCTGCGCGCACCCGACGGTCACGGTCAGGGAGACGGCACGGTAGCTGCTGAGCGGGACCGCTGTCGCGACGATGCTCTGATCGAGGTTCCAGTTGTAGGTCAACACCCGCTGTTCAACGGGTGCGAACACGAACGACACGGCGAGGATCGCACTGAACGCCCCGAGAAGCCCGGCGAGACCGACCACCCCGCCACATCCACGTGCTCGCCATGCGCGCCGGCTGGTCAGAACCGGATGCCGTGCTTCAGCAGCCAGGGGATCGGGTTGAGTTTCCTGCCGTCGGCGTCCCACACCTCCAGGTGCAGATGGGGGCCCGTGGAATGGCCTCGGTTGCCCACCTCGGCGATCTGCTCACCGGCGCGTACCGTGTCGCCCTCGCGCACGAACGCGCGGTTGATGTGCCCGTACACGCTCTGGGTGCCGTCTCGGTGGCGTAGGACCACCCACAGTCCGAATCCGGATACGGCGCCGGACTCCTCGACGACCCCGTCGGTCACGGCGTAGATCGGTGTGCCGATCCGGTTGGCGATGTCGATGCCCTGGTGGGAGGTGCCCCAGCGGGCACCGAACACCGAGGTGAGCCGGCCGATCATCGGCTGGACGAACGCGCTGTCGCCGCGCAGGAAGGCCGCCGGTGCCCCGTCGGCGAGCGCAAGGCCGAGGACCGAGGCCTGCTGCGCGAGCTGCTGGCCGATGTCGACGGCCTTGGCCAGGTTCTGCACGTCGACCTCGGACTCCGGGTTCAGCGCGCCGATCGCGACGGAGTCCGCGAGGAGCTGGTCACCGCCGATGGCGTCGCGGATGATCGCCGGCTCGGGGGCGGAGGCGGGGCCACGGTCGGCAACCGGGAGCAGGGCACCGGTGATCGGCGTGGCACTCAGCGCGATGGTCCCGGTGACCATCGTCTCCCCGGCCGCGACGACCGCGCCGACGGCGACGGCGGCAACCGTCATGCGGCCGCGCAATGACGCAGTGGGTGGCGCCGGGAGCCGGTGCGTCCCCGGGAGCACGGGTGCGCGCAGTGGCGCATCGTGGCCGGGGTCCGGTCGGGCGCCGCTTGGGGAGCGGTGGCGCGCCAAGACCTGCCCTTCTCGGTCGGAACTCGTCGGGCGGTACTGCTGGTCCGGTACTGCTGATCCGATGTCGCTCGTCGCGCCGGCTGGGTGGGGGAAACCCGCAGAGCCGATCGGGGCCGGCTCTGCTGCCGTCGTGACGGATCCGGGACCCGGATCGGGGGAAACTTAGCGGGCAGGTTGTGGCCGAGGCAAATCTGCTCTGCTGGTCGCGTGTCGGGTCTTCCGGATCTCGGCCGCGGGACCGTCACCCCCCGGGGGGTGATCGCCGTCACCGGGGCAGGTCAGAGCGGGCGCGATCGGCATCGCTAGGGTCGCCGGGAGCACGCACAGGGGCAGGGAGTGCCGAGTGGACCTCTACGAGTACCAGGCGAAGGACCTCTTCGCCGCGCACGGAGTCCCCGTACTGGCGGGCCGCACCGCCGAGACGCCCGATGAAGCAGCTGTCGTCGCCGTCGAGCTGGGTACCACCGTGGTGGTGAAGGCCCAGGTGAAGACCGGTGGCCGCGGCAAGGCCGGCGGCGTCAAGCTGGCCGGGAGCCCGGACGAGGCGCGGGAGAAGGCCCGCGCCATCCTCGGCCTGGACATCAAGGGCCACATCGTGCACCGGGTGCTGGTCACCGAAGCCAGCGACATCGCCGAGGAGTACTACGTCTCCTTCCTGCTCGACCGGTCCAACCGGACCTTCCTCGCCATGGCCTGTGCCGAGGGCGGCATGGACATCGAGCAGCTCGCGGTGGATCGCCCTGAGGCGCTGGCCAGGATCCCGGTCGACGCGATCGCCGGGGTGGACAGGGCCAAGGCCGCCGAGATCGTCGCGCAGGCCAGGATTCCGGCCGAGGTGGCCGACGCGGTCGCGGACGTGATCGTCAAGCTGTGGGAGACCTTCGTCTCGGAGGACGCCACGCTCGTCGAGGTCAACCCGCTGGTGCGTGATCCGTCGGGCGCGATCGTCGCGCTCGACGGCAAGGTCACCCTCGACGACAACGCGGGCTTCCGCCACCCTGGACACGCCGCGCTCGTCGACCAGCGCACCGAGGACCCGCTGGAGGTCAAGGCCAAGGCCAAGGGCCTCAACTACGTCAAGCTCGACGGCGAGGTCGGCATCATCGGCAACGGCGCCGGGCTCGTCATGTCGACCCTGGACGTCGTCGCGTACGCGGGCGAGCGCCACGGTGGTGTCAAGCCGGCCAACTTCCTCGACATCGGCGGGGGCGCCTCGGCGGAGGTGATGGCCGCGGGTCTGGACGTCATCCTCGGCGACCCGGCCGTCAATGCCGTCTTCGTCAACGTCTTCGGTGGCATCACCGCATGCGACGCCGTGGCGACCGGCATCGTCGAGGCGTTGAAGATCCTGGGCGACGCGGCCACCAAGCCACTCGTCGTGCGCCTGGACGGCAACAACGTCGAGCAGGGCCGCCGGATCCTCGACGAGGCGAACCACCCGCTGGTCACCCAGGTGGACACCATGGACAGCGCGGCCGACAAGGCCGCCGAGCTCGCGTCTGCGGGGGTCTGATCATGTCGATCTTTCTGAACGAGCACAGCAAGGTCATCGTCCAGGGCATCACCGGCAGTGAGGGCACCAAGCACGGCACCAAGATGCTGGCGGCCGGGACCGACATCGTCGGTGGGGTGAACTCCCGCAAGGCCGGCACCACGGTGACCATCGGTGTCAAGGACCTGATGGTGTTCGGCACCGTCGAGGAGGCGATGAAGGAGACCGGCGCCGACGTCAGCGTCGTCTTCGTGCCGCCGCGCTTCGCCCGCGACGCCGTGATCGAGGCGATCGACGCCGGAATCGGGCTGGCCGTCGTGATCACCGAGGGCATCCCGGTGCACGACTCCGCGTACTTCTGGGCGCACGCCTGCGCGGGCGGCAACCACACCCGGATCATCGGCCCGAACTGCCCGGGCATCATCTCCCCCGGCAAGTCGAACGCGGGGATCATCCCGGCCGACATCGCCGGCCCGGGTCGCATCGGTCTCGTGTCGAAGTCGGGCACGCTGACCTACCAGATGATGTACGAGCTGCGCGACATCGGCTTCTCCACCGCGATCGGCATCGGTGGCGACCCGGTCATCGGCACCACCCACATCGACGCGCTGGAGGCCTTCGAGGCCGACCCCGAGACCGCGGCGATCGTGATGATCGGCGAGATCGGCGGCGACGCGGAGGAGCGGGCGGCCGAGTTCGTCAAGGCCGGTGTGACCAAGCCGGTCGTCGGCTACGTGGCCGGGTTCACCGCGCCGGAAGGCAAGACGATGGGCCACGCCGGCGCCATCGTGTCCGGCTCGGCCGGCACCGCCCAGGCCAAGAAGGAGGCCCTGGAGGCCGCCGGGGTGAAGGTCGGCAAGACCCCCAGTGAGACGGCGACCCTGATGCGCGAGATCATCGCGGCCCGGTAGCCAGGGCGTCCACGCGCACGGCGTGCTCCGATGCGCGCAGGCGGTGTTCGGTTGTGCGCCGTGAGCTCGGGGTAGCCCGTCGGGACCGGTCCCGGACCGGATGGGCTAGCGTTCGCGACGCCCATATGACGGACCGCATGAGTCCGTGCGACCGTGGCATCCACACGGAGGGAGTTCGACCGATGAGCCAGCAGCCTGGGACCGAGCCCGACGAGACGTCGGCCAAGCCGAAGGACCACCAGCTCGCTCCCGGCCCGGCGCGGTTGCTGGTGCTCATCGCGGCCGGTCTGGCGCTGGTGATCTACGTGCTGGGCTTCGCCGAGGATCTCGGGCTGGGCAGCCTGCTCGCCGGACCATTGGTGCTCGCTGGAGGTCTGCTGGCCGGCGCCGCGGTGTTGCCCAGGGTGGGTCGAGTGCTCGTGCCGGCCGCGGTTGCGGCCACCGTCGGCACCCTGTTGTTGCTCCAGGGCGTCACGGGCACCACTGGTGCCCCAACGATGATGATCATTGCATTGGTGTTGTCCTTCCTGCTCGTCGCCGCTGTCGTCGCGGCCGTGCTGCTCGACGCGGGGATTCTGACGATGCCGGCGCGGCGTCCGTCACCCCCGCCCGGCCACCAGCAGCCCGGCTACGGCGCCTACGGTCAGCCTCCCGGCTACGGCGCTGCCTACGGTCAGTACCCGGAGCAGGGCGGTTACGGCCAGCCCGGCTACGGCGGCGGTGCCCCGGCCGGATACTCCGGTTATGGCGGTGCCCAACCCGGCTACGGCCAGCCGGGCCAGTACGGCCCGAGTCCCGCGGGCCCATCTCAGCCCGGGCCCGGATACAGCCAGCCCACGGTTTCCTACAGCCAGCCGGCCTACGGGCAGCCCGCCGGTTCGGGACCCAATGCCGGCGGTGCGCAGCCGGGCGGCTGGTCCGGCGGTCCTGCCCCGGAGTCCGCCGGCACGCCGTCGTCGGGACACTCACCAGCGTCAGGTCCCGCCGCCACGCTGCCCACCGGGTCGGCCGAGGCCGACCCGGGCGGCCATGATCAGGGACAAGTCGAGACCCCGGACGCCGGGGGCGATCGCGACGAGCGCACCCGCGTCATCCGGCCGGGTGAGCTCCGCCCGCCGGAGTGAGGTCGAGCGACCCGGACGCCGGCACCTCTCGGCGTTTCTGCCCGACTTTCCGCCGAGGCACTGCGACGCTACGCGGGTGACCCGCACGCTCGGTGGCTCTGATCGGGATCCGGCCGTCCCCGACGCCGGTGGTGCTCCGGCCGGCCTCGACCGGCTCCGTGTGTTGCTGGCCGCCGCCATGGGCACGGTGCTCGTCAGTTTCGCGCTGCTCATCCCGCCCGCGGCCGGGATCGTGCTCACCGCGGGGGGTGGGCTGTCGCTCGACGGTGCTCTCGCGGCAGCCGTCCCGCTGTGGCTGGCCGCCCACCAGATCCCGCTGGTTCTCCAGGGCCAGCCGCTCAGCGTGCTGCCGTTGCTGCCCACCGCGGTGCTGGTCGCGGTGATCGTGATCGGCTCCGGCTGGGCCCTGCGGCGCCTCGGCGGGCGGGTCCGCGCGGACGCCGGAGCCGTCCTCGCCAGCATCGCCGGCGCGCATGCCGCCGTCGCTGTGCTGGGTAGTGCTTTGCTGCCGCATGCCGCGGAGGTCGCCGCGGCGCCCTGGGCTGCGATGGTCGGGGCGGGGCTGGTGGCGGGCGCGTCGGTCGGGGCGGGTGTGCTGCGCTCCTGTGCGTTGCCGGCGGAGTGGCTGTATCCCATTCCGGACTGGTGCCGGTCGGGCCTGCGCGGCGCGGTCGTGGGGCTGGCGGGCTTGGCGGTCCTCGGTTCGGTGCTGTTGTTCGCGGGTCTGGTGCTCGGTGCCGCCGACGTCCATGCGGCCTACCAGCGGATCGCACCGGGTTTCGGTGCCACCCTCGGGGTCACCCTGCTGTCGCTGGCGTACCTGCCGAACGCCGTGGTCGCGGCGCTGAGTTGGGGGCTCGGGTCGGGGGTGGCGGTCGGCACCGCCGCGGCGTCACCGTTCGCGGCGTTCCCCGGTGAGCGGTCGTCGTTCCCGCTGCTGGCCGCGCTCCCGGGGACCACCCCGCCGGGCTGGGCGGCTGTTGTCCTCCTCGCGCCCGTGGCCGTCGGGATCCTGGTCGGGGTGGCCTGCTGTCGGGCGTCGGGGTCGGCGTCGACGACAGGGCCGGCGTCGCGCGGGGAGGTGGTCGGTCGGATGCGGTCGGCCGCGGCGGCGGCGGGACTGGTTGCCGGCGCCGCCGGGCTGCTCGCAGTGCTGGCCGGGGGGCGGCTGGCGGCGGGCCCGTTCGACCCGGTACGAATGCCGGTCGAGCTCGTCGTGCCCGCGGTTCTGTTCTGGATCGGTGGCCCGGCAGTGCTGATCGCCGCGGTGCGGCGGACGGGTAAGCCGTGGTCGGAGCGACCGGTCACCGAGGATGCGGACCTCGATGGGGTCGATCAGGCCTTTTCCATCGTGCCGGAGCAGCGCGGCCGGCGGACGGTTGCCGAACTCGTCGCGCAGCGGGTCCGGGAGGCGGCCGACCAGGACGCCGAGCGCAACGACCCCCCGTGAGCGACGAGTGCCGTCGGGTGGTGTCACCTGCGTCGCGGCATAGGCTGTGCCGGTCACTGATGATCGAGGAGCCGTCGCTTGCCCGTGTCCCCGAGCTGTTGTCACCGGATCGAGATACCCGTCCCGGCGCGAGTCGTGGTGCTGGTCTCCGGGTCGGGCACCCTGCTCCAGGCCCTCCTGGACGCGACAGCGGAGGCAGGCTTTCCGGCGGTGGTCGTCGCGGTCGGGGCCGATCGCCGGGGCATCGAGGGGCTGGCCCGAGCCGAGCGGGCCGGCGTCCCGACGTTCGTTCTCGCGCCGGCGGATCACCCCGGTCGGGCCGCCTGGGACGGCGCGGTGACCGCCGCCGTCTCGGGGCATCGTCCCGATCTCGTCGTGAGCGCGGGCTTCATGAAGATCCTCGGGCCGGGGTTCCTGGCCGGGATCGGCTGTCCGATGATCAACACGCATCCGTCGTTGCTCCCGGCGTTTCCCGGGATTCGCGCGGTCGCCGATGCGATCGCCTATGGCGTCAAGGTCACCGGCGCCACGGTGCACCTCGTCGATACCGGCGTGGACACCGGTCCCGTCCTGGCGCAGAGCGCCGTTCCGGTGGCCCCCGGAGTCATGGTGGACGCGCTGCACGAGCGCATCAAGATCGAGGAGCGGCGGTTGCTCGTGAGCACCGTCGCCGCGCTGGTCCGGCACGGGGCCACCGTGAGCGGACGAGAGGTGACCATTCCGTGAGCGAGCGACGCCCCGTACGCCGGGCCCTGATCAGCGTCTACGACAAGACAGGGCTACGAGATCTCGCCGAGGGCCTGCAGGAGACCGGCGTCGAGATCGTGTCGACCGGTTCCACCGCGCAACAGCTCGTCGACGCCGGCGTGCCGGTCACGACGGTCGAGCAGCTCACCGGGTTTCCGGAGTGCCTGGACGGCCGCGTCAAGACCCTGCACCCGCGGGTGCACGCCGGGCTGCTGGCCGACACCCGCCGTCCCGAGCATCTCGCCCAGCTCGGACAGCTCGGGATCGCCGCGTTCGATCTTCTCGTGTCCAACCTGTACCCCTTCACCGCGACGGTGGCGTCTGGCGCGAGTCCGGCCGAGTGCGTCGAGCAGATCGACGTCGGTGGGCCCGCGATGATGCGGGCGGCCGCGAAGAACCACGACAGCGTGGCCGTCGTCGTCGACCCGGTGCGCTATGAATGGGTGTTGCAGCAGATCGAAGCAGGTGGTTTCGACCTCGCGGACCGACGCGGTCTCGCTGTCGACGCCTTCCGGCACACGGCCACCTACGACGTCGCCGTCGCTTCCTGGATGGGCGGCGTGCTGGCGCCCGAGCAGGACATCGCGGGTAGCGACATCGTCCTCCCCTCGTGGGTGGGGGCGAGCTGGCAGCGGCGCGCGGTCCTGCGCTACGGGGAGAACCCGCACCAGGTCGCGGCGCTCTACGTCGGCGGAGCCCAGGTCGGAGGCGGTCTCGCGAGCGCCGAACAGTTGCACGGCAAGGAGATGTCCTACAACAACTATGTCGACGCCGACGCGGCGTGGCGGGCCGCGCACGACCATGACGCGCCGTGCGTCGCGATCATCAAACATGCCAATCCATGCGGCATCGCGGTCGGTACGGACATTTCCGATGCGCACCGGTTGGCACACGCGACCGATCCGGTGAGCGCCTACGGCGGTGTGATCGCGGCTAACCGTGAGGTCACCGCGGAGATGGCGGAGCAGGTCGTCGAGGTGTTCACCGAGGTGGTGCTCGCGCCGTCGTACGCGCCCGGGGCGTTGGAGTGCCTGACCCGGAAGAAGAATGTCCGGATCTTGCAGCTGCCCGGGCCTGCCGTCCGCGGGGGTGCTGAGCTCCGGGCGGTCAGCGGTGGACTGTTGCTCCAGCAGCGCGACGCGATCGACGCACCCGGCGACGATCCGGCGTCCTGGTCCCTGGCGACCGGTGACCCGGTTTCCGATGCGGTGCTGGCCGATCTCGCGTTCGCCTGGCGGGCCTGTCGCTCGGTCAAGTCCAACGCGATCCTGCTCGCCTCCGGTGGCGCGGCCGTCGGTGTGGGGATGGGGCAGGTCAACCGGGTCGACGCCGCCCGCCTGGCCGTCGCTCGCGCCGGTGACCGGGCACGTGGTTCGGTCGCCGCGTCGGATGCGTTCTTCCCGTTCCCCGATGGGCTTCAGGTGCTGCTCGACGCCGGGGTGGTCGCGGTGGTACAGCCCGGTGGGTCGGTGCGCGACGAGGAGGTGGCGGCTGCGGCGACGGTCGCCGGCGTGCCGCTCTACCTCACGGGCACCCGCCACTTCGCCCACTGAGTGCAGTGCCGCAGAGGTCCTTCGGGGGTTGGGGTCGGGGTCGGGGTCGGGCAGGCGTGGAGGTGGTTCGGGGATCCGGTGGGCGGAGGGCGCTGAACACGTGATCGATGTTTGGGAACCGTCGGCCGTGCCGAGTTCGGTTCCGGGTTCCCGACCGGTGATCACGGCGTCCTCGGAGTCGGGTGACCTGCCCATGATCGGCGTCTTGGTACGGGGAGCCGTACGGGATGCGGCTCTGTGTTCTGGTTCGGCGATCACGAAGCTGACGGAGTGTTCCGGATCCCGGAAGGACACTTCTGCGGCGTTGCACCGAGTCCATCAGCATCAGCGCCTGTCAACGGGGCCGGGCGTCAGCAAGAGGACTTTCCTGACGTTCAACGTCAGCAAGGCCATCCTGCTGGCCGACAGCTCGTTCTGCGGTGCGCGTGGCCTACGGGATCCTCCCGGCGCGGCCTTGAGCAGGCGCGTTCGAGCGGGTATGCTTCGAACATATGTTCGGAATGAGTCAGTCCCTGTGGGCCGTCCCGAGCGGCCCAGCCGTGACAGGGACGCAACCGTGACAGGGGATGCAACCGAGACAGGGAGGGCGTGCTCGTGGTCGAGTCCGGTGCCGCGCTCCGAGATGCGGCGAGTCGGTTGGAGCTGGCCCGTGGCCTGCTCCGCCGCATGGAGGATCGGTCCGCGAACGTACGGCCCGTGGTTGCCCCGGAGGCTGACGGTCGGGTGTTGCCGGTCGCTGGGCCGATGGCCCGGCTGTTGCCGGCCGGCGGTCTGCGTCGCGGGTCCACTGTCGCTCTCGTCGCCGGTCCTGGCGTCACCTCGTTGCTGTTCGCGCTACTCGCCGAGGCCTCGGCCGGTGGTGCCTGGGTGGGAGTGGTCGGCCGTCCCGGGCTGGGGTTGGTGGCGGCTACCGAGGCCGGGCTGCTCCTCGAGCGAGTGGCGCTGGTCCCGTATCCGGGTCACGATCTGGTGGCGGTCGCCGCGGCGCTGCTGGATGGGCTGGACATCGTTGCGGTGGCTGGAGCGGAGCGGGCCGGCCTGCGGGTCGCCGACCGGCAGCGGCTGGCCGCCCGGGCCCGGC
>JBOHEP010000426.1:0-5677 GCA_050701075.1 Pseudonocardia sp.
GCGTCCTCGTCGACGTAGACACTGTCCTCCACGGTGAACCGGTACGCCGACCGCGGGCGGTAGGGCCCGTAGTAGGCGAAACCCACCACCCCGTTCGGTGCGCCACTGGATTCCGCGACCAGCCAGCTGCCACCTGCGGCGATGCCCTGGGCCATCCTGGTGGCCATCTCCGCCGCGTCCGGCGGCTCCTCCTCGAAGGTGCCGACACCATGGAGCACGTGGTGTGCGTAGGTGGCCTGGATCGCGGGCAGGTCCTCGGCAACGGCGACCCGAGCATGCGCGTCCCGACCATGCACAGAATCGATCTCCTCGATCCCCGTCCGAACGTACCCGTTCGGCGCGTCTCGATCGGTGCCGAGCTGATCTCCGGTCCCACCGATCGATCTGACGTGGCGCTACTCGACCGTTGTGAATGCCCGACGGGCCACATCGAGACGGACCGTTTCCAGCCGGCGGCGCTGGTCGCGGGCCCGCTCGACGAGTCGGGGCAGGTCGATGTCGGCGAGCTGGGGGCTGGCGGTGGTCACCTCCATCAGTGCCAGCCAGAGGCCGAGCTTGCCCTCGACGCCGAGGGAAAGGGACTCCACTTTCAGCAGGCGGGTGAGGTGGGCGCTACCGGTGATCGGCTCGCCCACCGCTATCCGCTGAACCTTTTCGGCAAGCCAACCGGCGGCCTGCTTGACCGGGTTCTTGGTGGTGCCGATCATCTCCAGCAGCGCTCGGAGCGTCTCGACGTCCTCCTCGATCTCCTCGGCCAACCGGCCGAGGAGATCGGCGTCGGGTTCGCCCTCGACGTCTTCTTGGAGCTGGCGGGCCATCTCGACGCCAGCATTGGCGCCGCCGAGGTGGTCGTTGAGATACGTGCTCAACTGCTCGGTCCCGGACATGGCAGAACCCTACGGCGGCGTGTCCTGCGGCCTTGATCGGGGTCGCGCCGGTAACCTCCCGGCGAACGGCTGTTCGTCAGCGAAGGTGGGATGACGCGTGCGGGTACTGGGCGTCGATCCAGGGTTGACGCGGTGCGGGCTCGGGGTGGTGGACGGGGTCGGCGGTCGCGCTGTGACATGCGTGGCGGTCGAGGTGGTCCGCACCCCGGCCGAGGTTCCGCTCGCCGAGCGGCTACTGATGCTGGGTGCCGGGGTCGAGCGGTGGATCGAGCTGCACCGTCCCGATGTGGTGGCGATCGAGCGGGTGTTCAGCCAGCACAACGTCCGCACCGTGATGGGCACCGCCCAGGCGAGCGGGGTGGTCGCGTTGCTCGCCGCCCGCGCCGGGCTGCCGGTCGCCTTCCACACCCCGAGCGAGGTCAAGGCCGCCGTCACCGGGACGGGCCGAGCGGACAAGGCGCAGGTCGCCGCGATGGTCGCCCGGCTGCTCGGGCTGGCCGAGGCCCCCCGGCCAGCCGACGCCGCCGACGCGCTGGCGCTGGCGATCTGTCACTGCTGGCGGGCGCCGATGATGGAGCAGCTGACGCAGGCGCAGGTCCGTGCGGCGGAGGTGGCGCGGGTGCACCGGGCGCGGTTGGCAGCGGCAGCGAAGGCGCGCTGACGGCCGGGTGCAGCGCTCGTCGATCACGGGGAGAAGGTGATCAGCGGATCTTGTTCAGCCGTGACCAACGGGTTTCCGAGGGGCCTGCGGGCCGGCCCGTCGTACTTGTAACCTTCGCGTCGAACAGGTGTTCGCGGATGATCGGGGGCGCGGGTGATCTCTTCGGTGCGCGGCGAGGTGCTGGAGATCGGGCTGGACCATGCCGTCGTGGAGGTCGGCGGGGTCGGGCTCGCGGTGCAGGCCACGCCGATGACGCTGGCCGGGCTGCGCAGAGGTGAGCAGGGCAGGCTGGCCACCACGCTGGTGGTGCGGGAGGACTCGCTGACCCTGTTCGGCTTCGCCAACGCCGACGAACGGGAGCTGTTCACCCTGCTCACCACCGTCAGCGGGGTCGGACCTCGGATCGCGATGGCCACCCTGGCCGTGCTCGACCCGGACACCCTGCGCCGCGCACTTGCCGACGGTGACCTCACCACGCTCACCCGCGTGCCCGGGATCGGCCGCAAGGGAGCTGAGCGTCTCGTGGTGGAGCTGCGCGACAAGGTGAGCTCCCCGGCTTCGGTACCGGCTGGCCTTCCGGCCCCGGCCAACGGCTCGAACCCACGCCGTGACCAGGTCGTGGAGGCCCTCCTCGGGCTCGGGTTCACCCCGCGCCCGGCCGAGCAGGCCGTCGACGCGGCCCTGACCGCGCAGGCGGACGCCGACCCGTCCGCGCTGCTGCGCAGTGCCCTGACCCACCTGGGCCGTTCACGATGACGCGCTCCTCGAAACGTGCTGAGATGCGCAACTCGCCGTGTCGAGATGCGGAACTCGCCGTGCCGAGATGCGGAACTCGCCGTGTCGAGACGCGGAACTCGCGGGGGGCGGGGGGTGGGGTGTGAGTGAGCTGTCGGGGGGCGCCGAGGAGGACGAGGTAGAGGTCGAGACGTCGCTGCGGCCGTGCAACCTCACCGAGTTCATCGGGCAGCCGCGGGTGCGTGAGCAGCTCGACCTGGTGCTGGAAGGAGCACGACGCCGCGGCGACCCCCCCGACCACATCCTGCTCTCCGGCCCGCCCGGGCTGGGCAAGACGAGCCTCGCGCTGATCGTCGCCGCCGAGCTGGGCGCGGCGATCCGGCTCACCTCGGGACCGGCGTTGGAGCGGGCGGGAGATCTCGCCGCGATGCTCTCCAACCTCGTGTCCGGTGACGTGCTGTTCATCGACGAGATCCATCGGATCGCCCGCCCGGCCGAGGAGATGCTGTATCTGGCGATGGAGGACTTCCGGGTCGATGTGATGGTCGGCAAGGGTCCGGGCGCGACGAGCATCCCGCTGGACATCGCCCCGTTCACCCTCGTCGGGGCGACCACCCGGTCCGGGGCGCTCACCGGGCCGCTTCGCGACCGGTTCGGGTTCACCGCGCACATGGAGTTCTACGAACCCGGCGAACTGGAGCAGGTGCTCCGGCGAGCCGCGGTGATCCTCGGCGTCGACCTGCGACCGGACGGGGGCGAGGAGATCGCCGGCCGGTCCCGCGGCACCCCGCGGATCGCCAACCGGCTGCTGCGCCGGGTCCGGGACTTCGCCGAGGTGCGCGCGAACGGTGCGGTCACCCGTCAGGTCGCCCGTGACGCGCTGGCCGTCTACGACGTCGACGAGCTCGGGCTGGACCGGCTCGACCGCGCGGTCCTCGCGGCGCTGGTCCGGTCCTTCGGGGGGGGCCCGGTCGGGGTGTCGACGCTGGCCGTCGCCGTGGGTGAGGAACCCGGTACCGTCGAGGAGGTCTGCGAGCCCTACCTCGTCCGTGCCGGAATGCTGGCGCGTACGCCTCGGGGCCGGGTGGCCACACCGGCCGCCTGGGGTCATCTCGGATTGGCGCCGCCACCCGAGGTCACCAGCGCGGCCCCTCCCGCGTTGTTCTGAGCGGGCTGGCAGACTCCAAGCCCCACGACGTGCGGAGATATGAAGATCATGGAGAACCTGCTGTTCCCGGCGCTCATCCTGCTGCTGTTCATCCCGATCTTCCTGTCCAGCCGGCGCCAGCGTCGCGCCGCGCAGGAGATGCAGGCGCTACAGGCCGCCCTCGAGCCCGGTGACGTGGTCATCACCACCTCCGGGCTGCGCGGCACCGTCGTCGACGCGTCCTACGAGGAGACCGTCGATCTCGAGGTGGCCGAGGGCGTCGTCACCACCTGGGTGCGTGCGGCCGTGCGGGAGAAGGTCAACCCGGTCGTCGACGGAGATGGGGCCGAGAGCTCGAAGGACGCCGCCGTTGCCGAGTCGACCGACGACGTGCACACCAACGGCACCTCGGGCCCACGTACCTGACCGAGCACCCGCGCGGCGCGAGTCGTCGCCGCGGCTCTGATCAAGAAGACAGGCCCTGACCAAGACATCTGTGCGGACGAGAAGACAGCAGAGAGAGACGGACTGTGGCATCCACCCCGGGGCGGATCCGCCCCTGGCGGTACCTGACGGCGTTCGTCGGCATCGTCGTCATGTTGTACGCACTGGTGTTCCTCACCGGTGATGGCCGGGCCGCGCCGAAACTGGGCATCGACCTGCAGGGCGGTACCCGCGTCACCCTGGAGGCCCGCACCGAGACCGGTGCCGAACCGCCGCGCGAGCAGCTGCTCCTGGCCCAGGAGATCATTCAGCAGCGGGTCGACGGCTTCGGCATCGGCGGCGCAGAGGTGGTGCTGGACGGCAACAACCTGGTGATCACCGTGCCCGGTGAGGAGGGCGACCAGGCCCGCTCGCTCGGGCAGACCGCTCAGCTGCGGTTCCGCGAGGTGCTCCCCCCCGGAGCGATCCCGGCCGGCGTCCCCCCGGGTGTGCCCTCGCCCGATGGCACCGGCGGTGCTGTCGCGCCGGTGCCAGGCGCGCCCGACCAGCCCGTGCCTCCGGTCGACCCGGCGCCGGCTGATCAGGCGCCGGTCGAGCCGGTTCCGCCGGCGCCTGCCGGGGGTCAGCCGCTGGGCGCACCCGATCCGGTCGTCGAGCTCGATGTCGCGCCGGTTGCGCACATCTCGTCGCTGCAGGAGCCGACTCCGCCCCCTGCACCGCCTCCCGCCCTGGTGCCGACCACGACCACGACGCCGACTCCGGTCCCGTCCCCGGGTTCCACGTCCCCGGCGCCGCCGATCTCGCCCGGCTCGGCGGCGCCGGCCGCCCCGGCCGACCCCGAACGGGCCGCCGCCATCGAGCAGGCCCGCCAGACCCGGCAGAGCACGGACCCGGCTGTTCAGCAGCAGGCACTGCTCACGCTGGACTGCGGTGCCCCGGACCCACTGCAGGGCTACGACGACCCCGCGCTGCCGCTCGTGGCCTGTCACGACGACGGTTCGATGAAGTACGTGCTCAGCCCGGTGTTCCTGGAGGGCACCGAGATCGACACGGCGGCTTCTCGACAGAACCAGAGCGGCGTCGGATTTGTCATCGACCTGACCTTCACCGGCGCGGGGGCGGCGATCTGGGGTGAGTACACGACCGACAACGTCGGCAAGAACGCCGCCTTCGTGCTCGACGGTGAGGTCGTCTCCGCGCCGGAGATCACCCAGCCGATCTTCGGGGCGACGCAGATCACCGGGCAGTTCAGCCAGGCCGAGGCCAAGGAGCTCGCCGGGATCCTGCGCTACGGCTCGCTGCCCCTGTCGTTCACCTCGTCCGAGGCGCAGACGGTCTCGGCCACGCTCGGGCTGGCGTCCCTGCAGGCGGGGCTGATCGCGGGCGGGATCGGGTTGTTGCTGGTCTTCGTGTACTGCCTGTTATACTACCGGGCGCTCGGCGTGCTCACGATCCTGTCGCTGGTGCTCTCCGGTGCGGTGGTGTACGCGGTGCTGGTGCTGCTCGGTCGATGGATCGGGTTCACTCTGGATCTGGCCGGGGTTGCCGGGTTCATCGTCGCGATCGGCATCACCGCGGACTCGTTCGTGATCTTCTTCGAGCGGTTGAAGGACGAGATGCGTGAGGGCCGCAGCTTCCGGTCGGCCGTACCGCGCGGTTGGGTGCGGGCGCGGCGCACCATCCTGTCCGCCGATGCCGTGAGCTTCCTGGCGTCCGCGGTGCTGTACATCCTGGCGGTCGGGCAGGTGAAGGGCTTCGCGTTCACCCTCGGTCTCGCCACGGTGCTGGACCTGATCGTCGTCT
>JBOHEP010000427.1:0-10716 GCA_050701075.1 Pseudonocardia sp.
CGTCTCGGAGAAGTACTCCAAGGTGGGTTGGAGCTGTAGCGACACCCGGGAGCTCTTCTTCGACGACGTGCGCGTGCCCGCGGCGAACCTGCTCGGCGAGCGCGGCCGCGGCTACCCACAGTTCCTCGCGATCCTCGACGAGGGCCGTATCGCGATCGCCGCGGTGTCGGTGGGGCTCGCCCAGGGATGCGTCGACGAGTCCGTGCGCTACGCCCGCGACCGGCACGCCTTCGGCAACCCGATCGGCTCCTATCAGGGAATCCAGTTCAAGATCGCTGACATGGAGGCCCGGGTGCACACGGCCCGGCTGGCGTACTACCACGCGGCAGGCAGGATGTTGCGCGGCGAGCCGTTCAAGAAGGAAGCGGCGATCGCCAAGCTCGTCGCGTCCAACGCCGCGATGGACAATGCCCGCGACGCCACCCAGATCTTCGGCGGCTACGGCTTCATGAACGAGTTCCCGGTCGGCCGCTTCTACCGTGACGCCAAGATCCTGGAGATCGGCGAGGGTACCTCCGAGGTGCAGAAGATGCTCATCGCCCGGCGGCTCGGCTTGTAGGAGGTCGACGTCCGGGCCCGCGGCGGGGGGTGGTCGCGGTACGGTCCGGCACGACGATCACAGGAGGAGCCGACGTGGCGAGCTGGGACGACCTGGTGTCTTACGTGCGGATGCGGTACGAGGTGATGCGGCAGGCCGAGGGCGAGCTGTGGTTCAACCTGCCGACGGTCGGCGAGCGCACGCAGCTGGTGGTCGTGCGACAGGTGATCGGCGACGACGACCACCCGTGGGCGCAGATCGCCTCGCCGGTGGGCCGGGTCGCCGACATCGACCTGGCCCGGCTCCTGGAGCTCGCCGGCAAGTCGGTGGTCGGCGGTGCGACCGCCGCCGACGGGGTGGTGGTGTTCCGGCACTCCGTCCCGTTGCACGAGACCGGGCTGGCCGCATTCGAGCGGCCGTTCCGCCTTGTCGTGGAGGTCGCCGACCGGCTGGAGGAGGAGCTCACCGGGGTCGACGAGCACTGACCGCGGACCGCTGTCCGAGCTCCTACGGTGCCCGAGTGCAGGATCGCGCGACCGACGTTCGCGCCGACGTCGACCCCGGCGAGTACCAGGTCCGGCTCGGGATCGAGCCAACCCCGGCCGGCGGCATGCACGATGAACGCCGGATGTCCCTGAACCCCGTAGGCCGGGATGCCCGCCAGGCCGGGCAACTCCCGGGGGTGCAGCACCGTGTGGCCGCTGTCGCGCACCGCGAGCACCGACGCGCCCACCCCGCTCGTGTCCACGTGCGGTGCGACGACGACGACGTCGAGGCCGGCGTCGCGGGCGGCGGCGGCCAGGGCCCACAGACCGGGGGAGTCGATGCCGTCGTCGTTGGTGATCAGGGCGCGAAGGGGTCGGGGCGAGGCCACCACCCAACCGCCGGTGAGTCGGGGAACGGTCAGTTCAGGTGCGCCCTCAGGGATCGGGCCGCCGTGGTGAGGGTCAACGCCTGCGCCGCCGAGGGTGAGCTCGCCGCCACGTGGGCCTCCAACAGCTGGGCGCCCGCCAACCATCGCCCCTGCTCACCCATCGCCTCAGCCAGTTCCAGCAGCTCCGCCATCCCGGCGCCGGGCAGGGCGAGTCGCATCCGCAGCACCCATTCCCGGTCGATCGGGCGCCGTCGGATGCGGTAGACCAGCCGCAGGTTCTCCAGCATCCGCGCCAGGATCGCGCGGGTGGATGCGGGAGTGAGCAGGTGCGGGCCGAACGGCACCTCAGGCCCGATACCGCTGGCCCCGCGGAAGAGGGCCTCGCACTCGTCCATGCCAAGCTCGCGCCCACCGTCGAACACGTCAAGGAGCGTTTCGGTGCCGGTCGGCCGGACGAGGAAATGCCCGGGCATCCCGACGCCCTCGAGCTCGACTCCGGCCCGCCGACCCACCTCGATGCTCAGCACGGCCAGTGTGATCGGGATCCCGACGCGGCGGGTCAGCACGTGGGGCAGCAGGGAGTTGCGCGGGTCGTAGTAGTCCTTTGTGTTGCCGGCGAAGCCCTCCTCGACGAACAGCCGGTTGACCAGTGCTCCCAGGGAGGTGACGCCCGTGGCCAGCCGGTCCAGCTGCGCGAGCCAGCGTCCCTCGTCAAGGCCCGGATCGGCTCCGGCCGCCAGCGCCAGGGCGGCCCGGTCCAGCGCGGGATCCGGGTTCCCGGTCAGCTCGGCGAACCAGGCCACAGCGTCCACACCGGTCATCCTGCGCCTGCCGGCCACGCACGTCGAACTGTTCGCCGCGCCGCAACGCCGGTCATCGATTGATCAACAACCGGATGACGGTGCCGCGCTCGTCGCTCCATACCTGCAACACATCACACAGCTCGGACGCCAACCACAGCCCCCGGCCGCGCGTCCCCGCCGCCGGCGGCGCCACCATGCCGGGGAACGGGACATCCATCCGGCCGAGGTCGGCGACCTCGGCGACGAGTTGACGCTTGGTGATCCAGAGCCGCAGACGGCCGCGACCCGGGCCGTGTTCGACGCTGTTCGCGGCAATCTCGTTGACGGCGAGCACCAGGTCATCCACCCGATCTGCGTCCAGCCCGGAATCTTCCGTGAAACCGGTGACCTGGCGGCGTACCGGGCTCAGCCCGGTCGCACCGAACTCCAACTCGGCGGCGGGCGTTCCCAGATCCACCGGGGGCGGCGGTGGATGCTCGATGACGGACTCGTGCGGCAGGCGGAATCCCGGGCTGGGTTCCGGGCCGAGGGGGGTGAACAGGAGCGGGTGGGTGGCGTGCAGGCGCGGGAGGTCGGCGCCCGGGCTGCGGTAAGGGCACAGGACATTGACCGGCAGGCCGTCGATCGCCACGTTCAACGCGATGTCGAGGCGAGCCCAGTGACCGGGGTCGCAGTCGAGCGTCTCGATGTGCTGGCCGACGACCGTGGCCCGGCGGCCGGGTTCGGTCACCCGACGACCCAGCCGTGCCCACCGGGTGGCCACGGTGAAGGACGGGACGCTGTGCACCTGCGTCGGATCCTGAAAGTCGATGTCAGCGGCGGCCGGCCCGAGTGCGGTGTCCAGGGCTGCCCGGCTGGGCGCGTCGACAACCGCGATCACCGGGTCACCTGCCGCCAGTGCGCTCCCGATCCGCGGTGCGAGCTGGGATGCGAGGTCCGCCACCGATGAATACAGCAGCGCCGCGTGCTGTGCACCCCCGGCTGGGTCAGCGGCGGTCACGGGCGCACGCCAGCAGGTGGGCGGGCCTGGCGCACTGCTGCCGTTGTCATTCTGCCGGTCTCCACGGTCTCAGCCCGACTCAGCTCGCTTCGGCCGGACCATAGTGCCCCTCGTCGCGCACCGCAGTGCCAGGCCGAAGCGGTGTGGCAAGGTGATCACGTCGACAGGGAGAGCAACAGATGGGAAAGTCGTCGATGAAGATCTTCAACGGAACCGACGAGCTGCGTGCGGCCAAGGGTTCCCGGCTCGGTGTGAGTGACTGGTTGCGCATCGACCAGACACAGATCGACGCCTTCGCCGGCGCGACCGGCGACCATCAGTGGATCCACGTCGACGCCGAGAAGGCGAAGGACGGCCCCTTCGGCACCCCGATCGCGCACGGTTTCCTCACGCTCTCCCTCGTGTCGGTGATCGGCTGGCAGGTATACCAGGTCAAGGGCGTCAGGATGACGATCAACTACGGGCTCAACAAGGTGAGGTTCATCGCGCCGGTGCCCGTCGGAAGCCGCGTCCGGGGCAGTATCGAGCTGGTCGAAGTGAGCGACGTGGACGGCGGGGTGCAGGTGACCAACAAGGTCACCATCGAGATCGAGGGATCCGAGCGTCCGGCGGTCGTCGCCGAGAGCCTGCTGCGCTACTACGTCTGAGCTGAGCAGGTCTGGGTAGGTCGGTGGGTGACCTCTCCGCTGCTCGCTGAGGCCGAGCGCCGGCGGCGGTCCGAACCGCAGAGCCCGGAGCGGGAGTGCCTCGACGACGTCGTTCGCTGATGGCGGATTGACTCCGGGGCGTGGCGGACAAATACTTGTGCTCAACATGTTGTTGCTTAGTGCACGCAATCTGAGGAGCTGCCCGTGCTCTCCGATGGCGAGCTCGCCGACGCCGACGAGCTCAGCACCCAGCTCGTCGGGCTGGTCCGGCTGCTCGACCGGGCCCACGCGCAGTACCAGGACGAGCACCCGGACGCGGTCGAGCGCGCCACCTACCACCTGCTCGTTCATCTGGTGAAGGACGGCCCCAGCCGGGCGGGCGCGCTGGCCGAGGCCGTCCACTCCGACCCGTCGACCGTCAGCCGCCAGATCGGGCATCTGGTCCGCCTTGGCTTCGTCGAGCGCACCGCGGACCCCGAGGACGGCCGCGCGACGTTGCTCGTCGCCACCTGCGAAGGCCTGCGGGTCTTCGAGGAGAACCGGCGGATGCGCAACGAGAAGATCGCGACGATGACGGCGGGTTGGGACCCGGCGGACCGTCGCACGCTGAGCCGCCTGCTCGGGCGATTCGTCACCGACTTCGAGCGCCACCGACGGACCGCTGGTTCCTCATGGTCGCCGCGGCGGCCCGATCCCGAGGGGAGTCCCGATGTCCGTACCGGTAGCGCCGATGCCCGGTAGCGCCGGCGCCGCCCTGGCAGATCCGGTCGAGTCCCGCCCGGCCCTGCTCAGCCACCGACAGATCCGCACCATCCTCGCCGGCCTGATGATCGGGATGTTCCTCGCCGCGCTGGACCAGACGATCGTGGCCACGTCGATCAGGACGATCGCCGACGACCTCCAGGGGCTGAGCCTCCAGGCCTGGGCCACCACGGCGTACCTGATCACCGCCACGATCACCACGCCGCTCTACGGCAAGCTGTCGGACCTCTTCGGCCGTAAACCGCTCTTCCTCACCGCCATCACGATCTTCGTGCTCGGATCGGTCGCGTGCGCGTTCGCCACGTCGATGTACCAGCTCGCGGCATTCCGGGGGATCCAGGGTGTGGGTGCCGGTGGGCTGTTCTCCCTGGCGCTGACCATCATCGGCGACGTCGTCCCGCCCCGGGAACGGGCCAAGTACCAGGGCTACTTCGTCGCGGTGTTCGGCACGTCGAGCGTGCTCGGCCCGGTCGCGGGTGGCTTCCTCGCCGGGCAGGCCGAGATCGTCGGGATCACCGGGTGGCGCTGGGTCTTCCTGATCAATGTGCCGTTGGGCATCCTCGCGCTGTACGTGGTCCAGCGGGTGCTCAACGTGCCGCACACCCGTCGCGAGCACCGGATCGACTGGCCCGGAGCGATCGCGCTGGCCGTCGCGCTCATCCCGTTGCTGATCGTGGCCGAGCAGGGCCGCACCTGGGGATGGGACTCGACCCGAGCGATTCTCTGCTACGGGACCGGGGCGGTCGGGATCGCCGCGTTCCTGCTGGCCGAGCGCCGATTCGGCGACGACGCCCTGCTGCCGCTGCGGTTCTTCCGCAACGGCGTGTTCGGTTGGGGCTCGGTGGCCGGCTTCGTCTCCGGCATGGGAATGTTCGGGGCGATCGCACTGCTCCCGCTGTACCTGCAGATCGTCCAGGGCGCCTCGCCCACCGAGGCCGGGCTGCAGCTGCTGCCGCTGGTGCTGGGGATCATGGTGATGTCGGTGCTCTCCGGGCAGCTCATCTCGCGCACCGGGCGCTACAAGATGTGGCCGATCGTGGGGTTCTCGCTGATGATCGGTGGGATCGCGTTGCTCTCCCGGGTGGGCGTGGACACCCCGTACTGGCGCGCCGCCCTGATCATGGTGGTGATCGGCCTGGGCCTCGGCGGCGTCATGCAACCGCTCACCCTCGCCGTGCAGAACGCGATGCCGCCCCGTGACATGGGCGTGGCGACGGCGTCGGCCACGTTCTTCCGGCAGCTGGGCGGCACGTTGGGCACCGCGGTGTTCCTGTCGATCCTGTTCAGCTCGCTACCGAACCGGATCGCCGACGGCTTCCGGGCCGCGGGGGCCGAACCCGAGTTCCGCGCCGCGCTGACCGACCCCGCCGTGCTCGCGAACCCGGCCAACGCACCGGTGCTCGACGCGGTGCGGGGCGTGGCGAACCTCAGGCTGGACGACTCGTCGTTCCTCGTCGCGGCCGACCCGTGGCTGGCCCGGCCGATCCTTGAGGGTTTTGCCGGTTCGATGGGCCTGGTGTTCCTGGTCGCCGCGGCGGTGCTGGTGATCGGGCTGATCGCCGTGATCATGATGAAGGAGCTCCCCCTGCGCAGCCAGTCCGGCGTCGAGGCTCGCCGTGTTCCTGAAGGGTCCGATTCCGGCGATCCGTCGTCCGGGACACCGCCGAGCGTGCTCGACCCGAGCTCGTCACCCGGGTCGCCGAGCTCGACGACACAACCGGATCGTCGGTGGGCTGAGCCGGGAGCAGATCGCTGAACTCGCCGCCGCTCGGGGTGTCGCGGGTCCCGGAGCCGCCTGTCGGGCATATTGTCCGAGGTGGCTCACGCAAGTCCGTCGACGAAGGGAGTGTCATGGCGTCCGAGGTGGCAATGCCGGTCGGCGCGACCGAGCAGGAACCGAAGCCGGTGGTCCTACGGGTCGCGCCTGACGGGAGCGGTTCGGCCGCAGACCGCGGGGGTAAGAACGTCTTCCTGTCGACCATCGGCGACCCCCGCGACCGACTGTTGGCCCTGCTGTTGCCGAATGCCGAGCGCGCGGTAGCGATCATGACTGAGGCCGACCGGGCACGCGAAGCGGTGCATCGGGCGCGGCGTGAGCTCGAGATCCGCAGCGCCGAACTCGAGATGGCCGCAGACAAGCTCATCGCTCAGGGGCTGAGCTCGGCGCAGGTCGGGCAACTGCTCGGCCTGGACTGCACGGAGCTGGACCGTAGACGGCGCGATCTTCGCCTGCAGTCGTCATAGTGCGGTCTTCGGTCGGCCCGCTACCGTAGTTGCGGCCCCGAACGACGAGGCGGCCCGTGGGAGGTCAGTTACTCCGGGCCGCCATCGGTCGCGGTGTCCTTTCGCCCGCCGCCAGAACGCCCGCCGCCAGAACGCCCGGATCTCGGTCTCGGTGTCGCCGCGGCCGACCGACCTTGCGCCCTCGACGCGCTTGCCGGGTCTGATCACGTCGCCAGCTTCATGATCGTTAAACGGGAACGCGGAGCCGTATTGCGTGCGGTTCCCGCTACCGAAACGCTGATCTTGGCAGGTTAACCCGGCTCCGGTGGTTTCGTGATCACCGGTTGGGAACCCGGAACCGCAATTTGCACGGCTGACGGTTCCCAGGTGTCGATCAAGGACTCGGCACCTTCCACCCACCGGGTCCCCGCGCCACCTCCACGCCCTTGGGGGATCTCGATGGTGACGTCGAAGTCCACCTCGGTGTCTCCTGCATCGGCGAGGATGCAGCGATGCGCCGGTGGCGGTCGGGCGTTCGGCAGGTGCCTCTAGTGTGGTCCACCGCGTCCAGTTGGGCCGGACTGGCCGATCAGGTGCAGACTCGGCCGGAGTTGGAAGGAACACGGCGTGGGCTTCGGGCAGCGGATCGGCCAGACGTTCCGCGTGCCCGGTCACGGTCTGCGTCGGAGCCTCATCGTGATGGTGGTGCTCGTAGTGGCGGCCGGATGCGGTGTGGTGATATCGCTCACCGCGCCTGCCCTGGCCGGGAACCTGGGGTTGGTGGCGTCGCAGCCGGTCCTCGCACCGCCGGGTCCCGACCTGGTGCTCGTCCCGCTGCAGGCTGAAGCGCCCGTGCCGACGTCGGCCGGCCTGGATTCCATGCTGGACCCTTTGGCCGACTCCGACACGTTGGGTCGGTTCACCGGTGTGGTGCTCGATCCGGCCGCACCGGCCGCGTCCACGTCGCTGTGGGAACGCTCACCCGAGCGGGCCCTCGTGCCGGGCTCCACCGGCAAGCTGCTCACCGCGGCCGCCGCGCTGCTCACGCTCGACTCGACAGATCGCCTGACCACACGCGTGGCCCCGGGACCCGAACCCGGCACGGTGGTGCTCGTCGGCGGCGGTGACCCGACGCTCACGGCGCTTCCCCCGGGCACCGACAGCGTCTATCCCCAACCGGCGCGACTCTCCGAGCTTGCTGCCGAAGTGCGTGAGGCCACGGCTGGCCCGATCAAGCGGGTGCTCATCGACACCAGCCGCTACGAGGGCCGTACCCTTGCGCCGGGCTGGGATCCCGCGGACGTCGCCGACGGTTTCGTGGCCCCCATCGAGCCGTTGATGCTCGACGGTGGCCGGGTCGACCCGACGTTGCAGGACGGGCCGCGGATCACCGATCCGGCGCTGGCGGCCGGGCGGGCCCTCGCCGAGATGCTCGGAGCCGACCCGGACAAGGTCGCGGAAGGTACCGCGGTACCCGATGCGAAGAGTCTGGGCATCGTCTCCTCGGCTACGGTCGGGGAGCTGGTCGAGCACGTGATGCGCAGCTCCGACAACGTGCTGGCCGAGGCGCTCGCCCGCGAGGTCGCCAAGGTCCGCGACGGCGAGAGGAGCTTCACCGGTGCGGCGGCGCAGACAGTGGCCGCGCTCACCCAGGCAGGCTTCGATACCACGGGGGTCGTGCTGGTCGACGGCAGTGGCCTGTCCAACCAGGACCGGGTGCCTGCGCGGTTGCTCGGCGCGGTGCTCGCCGCCGCGGCCGCCCCCGCCCTGGGCGAGCGGGACACCCAGTTCCTCCGTCCGATCATCACCGGGTTGCCGGTCGCCGGGGGCGACGGCACGCTTGATGAACGGTTCGCCGTCGATGCCGCCTCAGCCTCGGGTCGGGGTGCGGTGCGGGCGAAGACGGGCACCCTCACCGGGGTGAGCAGCCTGGCCGGAGTCGCGACCGACGCGGACGGGCGCCTGCTGGTGTTCGCCCTGATGTCCAACGGCGCCTCACCCGCCGTGGTGCGTCCGCGGATGGACGCGATGGCTGCGGCGCTGAGCCGTTGCGGTTGCCGCCGCTGAGCTCCGTGTCAGGTAGGTGCTTCCTGACTCTCAATGGCTGGTGCAGCGCCGCAGAGGTTCTGCGGGGTCCGGGGATCCATGCCCCAGCTTGGTGATCACCTGAACGGGAACGTAGAGCCGCATCCCGTGCGGCTCCCAGTACCGAGAAGCTGATCTTGGTGGTCACTGCGGGTGGCACTGAGCGTGCGCACCGGGCGGCACGTTGCGTAGCGTGGGACAGGTGTCTCAGCCTACCGATCGCGTCCTGGCCACTCCCGACGAGGCCGCTCCGGCGGGCCTACCGGTGGACTGGGACCTCGCCCGCCGCACCGCCACCCGACTGGTCGCGTCCGGGCCCGCGGTTGAGCCTGCTGAAGCCGATGAGCTGGTTGCCCAACTGCGCTCGGATGCGGTGGTCGCGGAGAGCCATGTCCGCGCCGTCACCGGTCTGGGTACAGGTCTGCCGTTGTTACCGGCCGACGTCGTGGATCGCCCGGGATGGGCAGCTGCCGCCGTGCACGGGATGGCGGCGCTCACTGCCGGCGCTCAGCTTCCGGCAGTGTCCCGGGCGGCTCGCGCGGTCACCGGCACCGCGGCCGGGCTGCAGGTCGGGGGCGTACTGGCCTACCTCGGCGCCCGGGTGCTCGGCCAGTACGACCCGTTCGGTGGAGCGGACGGTGAGGGACGGCTCCTGCTGGTGGCGCCGAACGTCCACGCTGCGCAGCGAGCGCTTGACGTCCCGGCCGCCGACTTCGGCCTCTGGGTGTGCCTGCATGAGGCCACGCACCGGTTGCAGTTCACCGCCGTGCCGTGGCTGCGTGACTACTTCGGCGCCGAGGTGAGCCGCTTCCTGTCGGTTCCCGATGGTGGACGGGGTGGGGTGTTCGAGCGGCTACCCGACGCGGTCCGTGCATTGCGCACGTCCGGGGGTGATTCGTTGGCGCTCATCGAGTTGCTGCAGGGCCCCGAGCAGCGCGAGGTGCTGGACCGACTGCTCGCCCTGACCACGCTGTTGGAGGGCCACGCCGATCATGTGATGGACGCCGCCGGTCCCGAGGTGGTGCCCAGCGTCGCCATTATCCGGTCTCGCTTCACCGCCCGCCGCAGCGGCGGCGGCCTGATGGACCGACTGCTGCGGGCGCTGCTGGGCGTGGAGGCGAAGGTCCGCCAGTACGCGGTCGGCTCGGCCTTCACTCGCCACGTCGTGGATGCCGTCGGGATGGACGGCTTCAACCGCGTCTGGGCCGGCCCTGACGCCCTCCCCACGAGGGCCGAGCTAGCCGACCCCGCAGCCTGGCTCAACCGCCCCACCTGACCGCGAGTTCCGCAAACCAGCACGGCGAGTTCCGCAAACCAGCACGGCGAGTTCCGCGAACCAGCACGGTGAGTTCGCCGGTCGGGTTCGCCGAACTCGCCAGGCAGGGGCAGAGGCATCGTGCTGGATCGGGCAACTCGCCGTGCTGGATCCGACAACTCGCCGTGTCGGATCGGGCAACTCGCCGAGCTGGATCCGACAACTCGCCGTGTCGGATCGGGCAACTCGCGGGGCTGGTGGGAGGTCGGGTGTACCGGCCCGCCGTGCGACCGTGTGTCCATGAGTGTCGACCGCGCACCGCGCCGATCGGGCCTCGACCCGGCGGTGGCCGAGGTGCGTCGTGCGGTCCGCACCGCGCTGGCCGGGCTCGACGCCGGTACACGGGCCGCCCCGCCGGTGGTGGCCTGCTCCGGTGGCGCCGACTCGCTCGCGCTGCTCACCGCTGCCGTAGCGGTGCGCGGAGCCGCCCAGCCGCCGGTACATGCGGCCATCGTCGACCACGGCCTCC
>JBOHEP010000428.1:0-5108 GCA_050701075.1 Pseudonocardia sp.
GCTACCTGCACACGGTGCGCGGGGTCGGGTTGCGCCTGGACAACCCGGACGGCTGAGGCGGCGTGCGACGCCAGCTCGTCGGCCTGGTGGCCGCCGCGATGTGCCTGCTCCTGATCGCGTTCCTCGCGCCGCTGGTGGTGCTCCTGATCCGGGACGCCGGGAGCCGAGCGCTGGCTGAGGCGACGCAGCGCGCCCAGCTGCTGGCGGCGTCGGTGCCTGTGGCCGCCGGCAGCTCACTGTCCGGGGGAACGGAGAACGGCCTCGCGGGCTCGGTCATCCTCGCCGACGGGCGGGTACTCGGAGTGCCCGTCGAGCATGCCATCGCGCGCGAGCTCGCCGGGCAGTGCAGAACCGGTACGACCGACGGCGACGGCGCCGTCGAGATCCTGGTGCCGGTGATCCGTGAGGGTGCCTGCGTCGGGGTGGTCCGGATGATGGTCACCACCGAGGCGCAGCGCGCGGGACTGGCACCGCTGCTCGTACTGGTGTTCTCGCTCTCCGGCGGGCTGCTCCTGACCGGGGTGCTCCTGGCCGAACGACTCGGTGCGGGCCTGCTTCGTTCGGTGACCGAGCTGGCCGGTACCGCTGACCGGGTGGCCGCTGGCGACCTCACAGCCCGGGTCTCGCCATCGGGTCCGCCTGAGATCCGCCGGATCGGCTCGGAGCTCAACCGGCTGGCGGTCCGGGTCGGCTACCTGGTGGCCGCCGAGCGGCGGCGGACCGCGGATCTGACCCACCGGTTGCGGACCCCGTTGACCGCGCTGCGCCTGGACATCGACGGCCTCGCCGACCGCACCGCCGCCCGACGGTTGGGCGACGACGTGGCGAACATGACCGCTGCGGTCAACGACGTCATCCACGCTTCGCGGCGCCTCGCTCCCGAGCCCGGATCCGAATCGGCCGATCTCGGCCGGGTGGTTCGCGAACGCGCGACGTTCTGGGGGCCGCTGGCCGAGGACACCGAGCGCCAGATCACCGTCCGGGTGGAGCGCGGACCGTTGCCGGTCCGCGCCGGCGCGGCGGCGGTGGAGGCTGCCCTGGACGCGCTGTTGGGCAACGTGTTCGCCCACACCCCGGCCGGTGCCGGCCTCGTCGTGACGGCCGGGTCGGCGCCGCTGGGCGGGGCGATGCTGATCGTCGACGATGCCGGCCCGGGGTTCCCGGACGGGCGAGTCGTCGAGCGCGGCCGATCCGGGGCGGCGTCGACGGGACTCGGCCTGGACATCGCCCGCCGCTGCGCGGAGGAGTCCGGTGGATCCATGCGGCTGAACCGCTCGCCGCTCGGGGGGGCGCGGGTCTGGCTCCACCTCGGCCCGCCCCCGCGGTAAGCGGCCCGGGCACCTTAGTCGAGACTTTGCTCGATGAACACTACGCCTTAGGCGCTGGTCATGGTCTGCTCTTCATACCCGCTCCCCACGGATGAGGTCCCCTCATGAACAACGGTTCTCCCGACCCGACGTCGCCCCCCGACGCGGGAGCGGTGGCCACGCCACTGTGCCCCCGGTCCGCGCGCCACGGTGGCGATGTCGTACAGGTGTTCACGGCGGTGCCGGCCGTACGACCCGACGTGCCCACCGAGGTGGCCCGGGTCCACATGGTGCGCGAACTGCTGGCCCTCGTGCATGCGCGCGCGTTCGCCTCCGGACGGGCCTCGGTCAGCGCGCCGAGGCGCGAGGCGGCGCGGCCGCAGTACCTCCACGCCTTTCCCGCCGCGCCATCGCCGGAGCACGCAGCTGCGCCGCCCGAGCCCCCGTCGGGCTGGCGCCCGGCGCAAGAGCCGCCGTCGGGCTGGCGCCCGGCAGCGCCCACAGACCCGTCCGTCCGCCCACCCCTCAGGCCCCCGGCCGGGCGGACGGGCGGACCCGAGCTGCAGTATCGGATACTCGCCGGCTTCGTGTTCGTCCTGTTCGTGATGTCGCTCACCGTGGCGACCGACCTCACCAGCGATCGCTGGGCCACCACGGCCGCGCTGCCGGGACCGTCGGCGGGAAGCGGATCGGCGGAGCTGCCGGTCGTCGGGTCACCTGTCGTCCCCGCTCCCGTCCTCGCGCCCGTGCCGCCGACAGCGGCCGATCCGGAGCCCCGTCAGACGCCGCGCGCCCGGCCACCGGAGCCGCAGCGTCCCGGGTCCTCCGACAGCCCTGGGGGCGAGCGGACGCCGTCCGCATCCAGGGAGATCCCGCCGGAGGTCCAGGAGGCTGCCCGGCTGGCTGAGCGGTGGCAGCGCGAAATGCCCACTTCCCCGTTCGGTCGATAGCTCTGGTGCTTGAGAGGTACGTCATGGAAACGCACACTGCTGATGCTGGGCTCATCCGGCGCCACGTCGCCGAGCTCCTCGCCGACATGCCCGACGTCTGGCGCCGGGCGCTCGGCCAACACTCACCGGATGCGGCCGGGCGGTGCCTCGAATGCCGCGATGTGGCCGGCGCGGCGCGCTGGCCGTGTCTGCCGAATCGGATCGCTACCGAAGCCAGACAGATCTCCGAAGCCGAACACTGACGTCGGCCCGGCGGCACCGGCCCACGGTCATTTCAAGATCGCCCCATGTGACCCGACGATCCCCTCCACACGTGGTGATCAAGGCGAAACCGTGGTTGCTGGAGATCAACTAACAACGGATCGCCCTTGATCACCGCGATGTTCAGCCTCCACGCGGACGTCAGGGCGATCTTGAAACGACGGCTACACCGGCCCGCCGCAAACGTGCGCAGTGGCCCGCCGACTCGGGTACAGTATGCTCTGATTTCGCCGACTGACCATTGTCGGTGATCACCGCGGAAAGGCGTCATTGCGACAGCTCACGTATCGGCGGAAGAACCTGCTTGAGTGGTGGGACGTGCCGGAGCCGGAACTGCAGTCAACGCACGACGCAATCGTCCGTCCCATCGCGGCAGCTCGGTGTGACGGTGACAAGGTATTCCTGTTCAGAGGTATCACGAAGCTGATGCAGGTCGGGGTGGCAGTCCACTACCTGGATCCGGTGATAACGGATCCACTCGGCAGAAGCCCTTAACGAGGTCCTATTCCGGTAGGGCATGAATGCGTCGGAGAGGTCGTCTCGTGTGGCGCCGACGTGGCGGAGGTCAAGTTCGGCGACAAGGTCATCGTCCCCTGGGTGATCTCCTGCGGGTTGTGCCCGCTGTGCCGGGTCGGCCTCACGTCCAAATGCTCAGCGGCCGGCGACACGTACCTGTCGGCCTATGGCTTCGGCCCCTACATGGGTCCGTGGGGCGGGATGGTCAGCGATCTGATCAGGGTTCCGTTCGCGGACCACATGCTGGTCCCGATACCTCCCGAGATCGATCCGCTCGCGCTCGCGAGCGCAAGTGACAACATCCCCGATGGCTGGCGAACAGTCGCTCCCTTCCTCGAGCAGCTGCCCGCCGCACCCGTCCTGGTCGTGGGTGGCGGCGCCGAGAGCATCGGGCTCTACGCCGCTGCGGTCGCGGTCGCTCTGGGATCATCCGAGGTCCACTATCTTTGAACTTCGCAATTCGTTCGCTCGCACCGGGTGGCGTCTGCACGAGCGTGGGATTCTCTTCCAAAAGGGCACGTCGATACGTAGCTGTTCAGCTCAGGTGGCCGTGTAAGCGCCTGGTCAGGCTCAGACCTCCGGAAGTAGCAAGACGCGGGCGCGGTGACCTGCGATTTTGCCAGCTTGCTGGTCTGCAAAAAGAGTTTAACTGCGGTCGGGCTGCCTGGCGGACCTGCGATCATCGTCACCCTTCGACCAGGCCCGCCACAGCTCTTCAACTCGCCAACCCGTGATCGACGTTAAACGACCGCTGCAGACCGACTGCCGGAGGTCTGAGGCTGCTGCGGGCTGGTCTGGGGTGAGGGCGGTGGGGATCCAGGCGCCGGTGGTGAACAGCCGGGTCATGGCGTCGAGGGTGTCGATGCCGCACTTGGCGGCGGTGGACAGGTAGGACTGCACGACGGCGAAGTCGGTGAGGCCCTGCATGGTGCGCCGGCAGCCGCCCGAGGTCCGCTGCTGGACCTCGGCCGAGCGTGCGGGCAACTCGGCGGTGTTGTTGGTGTTATGCCGATATCGGCATAACGACAATTATGCCGATGTCCGGGTTATGCCGATGTCTTCGTGACGGTACTGGTCAGGGCGGTGGCCGGTCGGGATAGTTCGGCATAATCAGGCCGGGCTGGTCGATGCTGGTTCTTCCGAACTGATGGAAGGACATTGGCCATGGACGATCCGTGCACCGCAGGCCGCCAACCTATCTCACCGATCCCGAGGTCGAGGCCCTGCTCAACGGACCCGACCACTCCGCCGACCGCACCCACGACACGGCGCAACCGGATCGATGACCAACTGCTCACATTCCTGGAGACTCTCTAATTATGCGGAACTATCCCGACCAGCCACCGCCCTGACCAGCGGGATCACCGGAACATCGGCATAACCCGGACATCGGCATAATTGGTGAAGGGCACCGTGAGGTTCACCGCGAACCGCAGGATCATGTCGCGATGTCGGGTGAAGCGGCGCAGCAGTGTCCGGGCCTGGGCGTGCAGGGGGTCGCGGCCGTCCCGGTTCTCGTCCCACCCGGCGGCGAGCGCCCCGGCGTAGCGGGACCGGATCGTGCTCAGCTCGGGCTCGGTGAGGGTGGTCCGGCCCTGGGCGCGGGCGGTGTGGGCGGTGTCGTGTTGGCGGTGAGCGGGGTGGTGACCATGGCGTCGGCCCAGGTCTGGCCGTCGGGGTCGGGGTCGTGGACCGAGCGCAGGTCGCGGACCGGGTGGATGCCGCACCAGGCGTGCTCGACCCGGTCGAGGTGCTCGTAGCCGGCGTAGCCGTCGCGCACGAGGACCCCGGTGAAGGACGGCCAGATCCCGGCGGCGTCGATGTCGTCCTTGGTGCGGTCCCCGACGTGCATCGCAGTCAGGTGCTCGGTGGCCGCGACGTGCGGGTAGCGCAGCGCCCGTCGGCGCGGGCGGTGGTCTCGTCGGCGGGCGCGACCGGCGCGGCGGGGATCAGCTCCCGGACCCGGGGCAGGAACTGCTGCTCCAGCAGCCGCGCGGCGTCCCCGCGCACCCCGGCGACCCACCCGTCGGACACCTCGAACCCGCACAGGGCGTTGAGCACCGACCGCGCGCGG
>JBOHEP010000429.1:0-3908 GCA_050701075.1 Pseudonocardia sp.
GGGTGTTGACGATCGCCGCGCCGGCCACCCGGAGCAGGGCCGGCAGTATCTCCGGCTTCAGCACCGCCACCACGGCGATCGCCGGCGCGGTCATGACCATCAGTCGCAACAACAGCATCGCGACGAGCACGAGCACCTTGGACAGAAGCTGGAACAGGGCGATGCACACCGCCTGCACCACCGCCAGCACGCCCGCCCCCGTGCGGCTGCCGGACTCGCCCTGGAAGTACGGGTACCGGTCGCCCATCCGCAGGGCGATCGCGGCGAAGTCGACCTTCTTCTGCTCGGCCAGCTGGAGGGTGTCGCGACCTTCGGCGACCTCGGGCTTGGTGAACGTCTGCGCGCGCAGCAGGTCGCGGCCCAGCTCCTGGGCCTGCGGCGCGTCCGGTGAACCGAACTCCCCGCGCAGCCAGTTGGCGTAGACGATCTGGTCGACGAGCACGGTGGGCAGGGTGTCCCGATCACCGAGCCCGACCTGGCCGAGGAACCCCTGCTGCATCTCGGTGATCCCGTCGAGCAGCAGGGTGTCGGCGGCGCGCGCCCAGTCGACGGGAGCCAGGTAGGCCGCCGAACCGACCAACAGAGCCATCGCCGCGAACGCGCTGCGCTGCGCCTGCCGGGCGAGGTCCCCACGCATCGCCAGCACCAGGAGGATCAGCGCGAGTACCAGCAGCGCCGGGCCGATCCAGACGGTGAACACGGCGTCGTACATCGCTCGCGTCGCGTCGGTGATGAGGTCGTCGAGCGGGGCGAGCAGCTCACCGCCGTCGGCGATGAGGTAGTGCGACCAGTTGACGCCGGCGACGGCGAACTTGGCCACGTTGAACGTCTGGTTGCCGAGCCAGGTGTCCGTGCTCGTGGCCGGATTGAACGCGGCCTGGCCGGCGCAGCCGAGGTCGTAGTTGTGCCAGACGAGGCCCGCGTAACCGACCTCGTTGTAGACGCTGCCCGGCTCGCCGACCCCGTAGGTCGGCGGGTCGAGCGAACCGACGAGACCGGTGCCCGGCCGGTCAGGTTCGGGGGACTCCTTGCAGTCGAACGTCTGGGCGAACGCGGGTTGCCCGAGCAGGACCGAACCACCGACCAGGCCGGTGACGACCAGCAGAGCCAGCCGGCGCCGCGGTGGGGCGTCGCGCCCGACCCACCGAGCGGGGCGCCCCCGCCGGACCGCGACCAGCACGGCCGCAACCAGCACGAGCACCACCGGCACGGCACCCGCCGCGGACGGCATCACCGACGGGCCTCCCCCGCCGCCGGCACCCGGTCAGAGCTCGGCTCAACAGGGTGGCCTTCCGGACGTTCGCCCGCCGGTGACGCGTCGATGTCGTCGAACAGGTCGAGTTCCTCGTCGTCGAACAGTTCGGTGTCGGTGGGGATCGGCACGCCCGAGGACACGGGGCGGTCTCCGTTGCCGGCGGCGAGGGCGACGAACCCCGGATCGGATCCCAACCGGGCCAGCGGAGGCCGTGGGTCCGGCGCCGGTACGGCTGCGCGGGCCGGGGCCGCGGGCACACCCCTGGCCGAGACCCGGCTGGCGTCGGGGTTGGTGTCCAGCGCCTCACGGACATGCTCGAGGTGCGGGGCCTCGAGGTCGATGCGGATCTTCTCGACGCCGCCGTGCCCGTCGGCGAACACGAACTGGCGGGGCGTGTCGTCGGGCCGGTCGTCGTGGCGCGGCCTGGGCGAGAGGGTGCCCAGCATCTGCTCGTACCCGACGCCGGTGGGTACCCGCAGCAGTCGCAGCGCCTCGGCCTGTGCTTGCTCATCATCGGTGCGGCCGACGAACACGGCATTGACCAGGGAGGCGAACCCGGAGACCCGCAGCAGGTCGCCGGCCAGCTGGGAGGCGAACAACGCCCGGACGTTGAACTTGCGCGAGTCGCGGGCCAGCCGGTCGATCAGCACCTTGCCGGTCGGCACCTGCGACAGGAAGTGGGTCTCGTCGAGCGCGACGCCCTTGCGCAGGTTGCGATCGGCTTCGTAGATCGTGCGCTGGGTGAGCCAGGACGCCAGGTTGAGCAGCTCGACGGCGAGCGACTCGTTGTCGGTCCATTCCTCGCGCGGGCTGCCCGGCCGGGGCAGGGTCATGCCCTGCATGGTGAGCACGGTGAGCCGGTAGTCGCGGTCGGCCTGCCACGGGTCGTGCCGGGAGACGTCCGGGAACAGCAACGCGGCCTGCGGGAGCTCCCGGCGCTCCTCCAGGAAGTCTGCGACGACCCCGGCGTGGTCCTCACCGTCGGCGGCGTGCCGGCGCAGCGAGTCGATCACCTGCCCGGGGTGCCGGTCGGCCGCGCCACCGACGTCACGCACCGCGCGCAGCAGCACGATCCGGGTGTGCGGCAGCCGCGCCACCTCGAACGGCAGCAGCCCGGTGAGCACGTCGAGCACCAGCCGTCGCCGAGTGGCCGCGGCCAGCGAACGCTCGCGTCGCCAGGCCCGCTCCGGGTCCTCCTCGTCGAGGAAGTGATCCGGGCGCGGTTCGGCGACGACCCGGTAGGGGTTGAGGATGCCGGGATCGGCGCGGAGCAGGTTGATGTGCCGGGAGAACGGGGCGAGCTCGGGGAGCCGGGTGAGCTCGGCCAGCGGGCCCGAGGGGTCGAGGACGGTCCAGCGGGCACCCGCACGCAACGTCTTGTAGACGATCAGGCCGGTCAGAAAGGAGTTGTGCGTGGGGATACATGTCTCGCCTGCCAGGTAAAGGTGATCAGCGCTGTCGACCTGCACGCACCGGACAGGTACCGAAGGCACAGAAACGACATCAACGATGTAGCGGTACCCATTCGTGGATCGTGGGCATGCGTTGAGCCGGGCCAGCTTGCGCGGAAGGCGGAACACCTTGTCCGAGGTCGTGAACGCGACGGTATACGCGGTCGACGTGTGGGGGTGACGACCCTTGACCGCCTTCTTACGCAGCCGGGCCTGGTATCCCAGGCTCAGGATGAGCTCACGGGCTTCGCGAGCAAGCCGTTCGTTCGTCACGCTGAGCTCGACGCAACCGCTCTCGTCGCAGTATCCGTGGGTGTCGAGCAGCCCTGCGAGCAGGGCTCGACGCTGCGTCTCGGAAGACCGCAGATACATCGATGGGATGTGCTTGTTGTTCAGCACGCCCATCCGGCGCAACATCTGTTGAAGGCCGCCCGGTAGGCCGTACCGATGCTGGGTGGGGTGAGGCCGGCATTCCTGGCCGGCCGCCTCGATCTCTGCGGTTACTTCCTGGTCATAGGCGGTGATCTCAGTGCGGATGGACGTGCCATCGCCAAGCCATGTCCCGAGGACGTACGGAGCAACCGGGAGCTCAACGTCCGGCAGGTCGAACGGCTGGGCCACTGGAACTGCATGGTTCCTCTGCGGACCTGAGTTGATCGTCGCGGCGATCTCCTCGGTCGTGTGTACCGTCGGCACCTGGCTGGGCATGACCGATAGCTGCCCTCGCCGCCCATGCCCGCTGAGAGCCTGGTCGTCGGGCGCCGCGGCGGCGCGGCGCGGCCGGTGGGAAAGCCGGTTGGCCGCCTTCCGGCCATCCCGGGTCCTGGTGAGCCATTCGTGCTGTCCGTCGGCCCGAATAACGGAACCGTCGGAGAACACGACGTCGTAGCAAGGCCGGTTGTGCATGACCTCGGTGGCGGCGACGACACGTGTGGGCTTGCCATCGCGACCGAGCAGCTCATCGCCGACAGCGACCTCTCCCATCGTGGTCCATCCCGTCGGGGTGGGCAGGGGCGTGTCCGACGCCAGCGCCTTGCCCGATCCCAGACCGCCCACGACCGCGGTGAGCCCGGAGACCCGCCGCACCTCCTGGGCCAGCCACGGGTCCCACGCCACCGGCCGCCGGGTGGCGGTGCACGTCTCGCCGATCATGATGCCGCGCCGGTCACCGACGCTGGCGGTGGCGGCCGGGACGGCGGCGG
>JBOHEP010000430.1:0-7223 GCA_050701075.1 Pseudonocardia sp.
TCGCCTTGACCTCGACGACACCCTCGCCGATCTCCAGCAGGGACACGTCGAACGTGCCACCACCGAGGTCGAAGACCAGGATGGTCTGGTCCTTCTGGCCCTTGTCCAGCCCGTAGGCCAGCGCGGCCGCGGTGGGCTCGTTGACGATGCGCAGCACGTTGAGGCCCGCGATCTGGCCGGCCTCCTTGGTGGCCTGGCGCTGCGCGTCCTCGAAGTACGCGGGCACCGTGATGACCGCGTCGGTGATCTCCTCGCCCAGGTAGGACTCGGCGTCGCGCTTGAGCTTCTGCAGCACGCGCGCGCTGATCTCCTGCGCGGAGTACTTCTTGCCGTCGATGTCGGTGGTGGACCAGCTGGTGCCGATGTGGCGCTTGACCGACCGGATCGTCCGGTCGACGTTGGTGACGGCCTGGTTCTTCGCCGACTGGCCGACGAGCACCTCGCCGTTGCGGGCGAACGCGACGACCGACGGCGTCGTCCGCGCACCCTCCGAGTTCGCGATGACCGTCGGCTCGCCACCCTCAAGGACGGCGACGACGGAGTTGGTGGTCCCGAGGTCGATGCCGACCGCACGAGCCATGGTGGTTGCCTCCGATGTTGAGTTACCTTGACTCAAGTTCTAGCGCGGCGAGGGCCCGATCGTCAAACCGGGCTTGAGCCGGAGCCGCTCAACTTGGTTCTGACCGAGACAACGCACGGTCCCGTGAAGTTGTTCCGAACGGCCGCGCGGAGGGGTGGATGGATCTACGCTGGGACTCATGACCGAGCCCGGCCCGTTCCGTCCCCAGCTCGATGCGGCCGTTGCCGCGGTGGGGATGGAGGTGGATCGGGAGAACGTGTTGGCGGCGCGGACTGCGCTGTTGGCGGAGGCCGATCGGCTGGACGAGCTGATCATTGACGAGCGGCGCCGCGGTATGGGCGTCGGCCTGTGCGGCGGTGACCCAGTATCGCCGGAGGCCGCGACGGCGTTTAATGAACGAATCGAAGCGCTCTTGAGCCAGTGCCACCGATACAACCAGGACCTTCGCGAAGCTGCTCACGCGCTGGACGCCGTAGCTCACGGCTACGGCTGGACCGAGGATGAGATCGCCGCCTCATTTCAAGCCAACCGATGAGCCTCCGGTATCGAGCAATCGCGGGCATGGTCTTCGTGACGGCCGCGTTGTCTGCATGCGCTCCGTCAGTCACGGGTGACGCGATACCTGCCTCACCTGACTCCGTGCTACCTTCCCGGCCACGCGAGATCCGTATCGACGATCTCAACCCGTGCACTGCCTTCAGCGCTGACCAACTGCGCCAGCTTGACATCGGTGGTGCCCGCTTCCGGCCCGCCGACGAGGAAACCGGTCCACGATGCCAGTGGAGGCATAGCCCGTACGAGCCAATCGAGAGCTATCTCGTCCTACGCACCAACGACCAAGGTGCTGAAAATGCGTTCGGCAACCCCAACGGCACCACAGTAACCACCATCGCCGGATTTCCAGCGATCGAGACCCAGGGCCTGTACTCCCCCGAGGACTCACATTGCATGATCCTGATCGGCGTAGCCGCTGGGCAGACGTTGCAGGTCCAATACGACTACAACGGCACCACCCTCCCCATGACCCGGGAACTGGCCTGCCAGAAAGCCCGGGCCGCCGCCGAGCTGGCCATGCAGACCCTGATCGATCAGGCAGGCGGGTAAGACCATGAGCGAGATCGGCTACCACCGCTACGAGGGTTTCGACCTCCGCACCAAGTTCAGCTGGCTGCTGAGCGCGCCCGGCATCGAGGCCGTCGGCTCCGCCCGCCAGATGCTCGGGACTGTGGGCAACGGGTTTCTCGACTCCGATGACGTCGTCCGGAACGTGCTCGGCGGAGTCGGTGTTCCCTGGCAGGGCCGCGCCGCCGAGGCGGCTGGGGAGGCCATGCAGCGCGCTGCGAGTCGAGCGGGCGAGACGGGCGCCGCCGGCGGAGTCGGTGGCGGCGCGGTCGACGGCTACGGGCAGTCCTTCGAGGTACTACGTCCGAAGATCCACTGGGAGGACCCTGGCGCCTACGGCTGGGATGACACGTTCTGGGACGTCACGGGTCGCCAGCTCGACTCGGCGTTCGGTGACGTGTTCGACGTCCAGTCCGACTACTACGCCGCCGCCGAGGAGAACCGAACCCTCGAGGCGAGAGCTGACGCCGCGCTTTACGCTCACGAAGGCATCGCTCGTGAATCGTTGACCGCTTTCCCGACGATGGAGCCCGCCAGCGCATTGACCGCAGGTGCGCCGCCCGGTGGTGGCATCGGTACCGCTGGAGCGGGCGGGGCAGGATCCGTCGGCGTCGCCCCCATACCTACAGCCGGAACGGGTCCTCCCAGCCTCGCACCCGACGTTGCAGGTTCGGGTACACTCCCGCCTTCCGGCGCGGCCCGGGGAGGAGCCATTCCGCCCGCTGTCGGTGCCATTGGTCCCCACCCGCCCACCGACCTGGCGGGAGCGCTCGTTCCGGGCGGGCGCGTCACCAGCGCGATCTCGCCGGCTCTGGGCAACACACGGTCCGGCCTGGGCCCGATGCCCACAGGTCCCGGCGGGAGCGGACTGGGCCTGCCCGGTACGAGCCGCCGCGACAGCGGCCTCGGCCTGCCCGGCACAGGTCCGCGAGAGGGCGGTCCGGGCCGTCCCGGCGCAGGCCCGGGCAATCACGGCCGGCCCGTACCACAGCCACCGACGAGCGGCACCGAGTTCGGACGCCGGTTCGGCGGCCAGGGCGGCGCGAACGGGCCCGGTTCCGAAGGGCCGTTCGGGTCGGCCAGGCCGGGAGTAACCGGGGGGCAACCACCGTCGGCCGGCCCCGACCATGCCGGTTCTGGATCGCGACCCGGCGGCTCAGGTCCTCCTCCACCGGAGGCCCGACCGCAGCCGGGACGGGTCGCCGCCGGGCCGACCATGTACGGCCACCCACCGCCGCTTGGCGGGATGGGCGCCGGAAGCGGTCCCCTCGAACACAAGACGCGCTACTGGATCCCGTCCTCCGAGGCGTTCGAGGTCGATGTGCCGTATACCCCACCCGTCATCGGCGGCGACGTGGACGGACAACGGTGACTCTCGACTGGTCCAGGGCGAACGTCCTGTCGTTGACCGAGTTCGAGGTCTGTTGGGACCTTCTCCGGCTCGGCGAGACCCCGTGGCAACTCGACCCACCCCATCTCGGACGCACCCACGAGGAACGCCACCGGATCGTCACCGACACGACCAACGAGCTGCAGGCGCGCGGCGTGGGCGATGCCCGCGGCCCACGGCCGCACCTTGCCGAGCAGCTGCGGCTGCTCGCCGACCCCGAGTCCGAGCTCGACGTGCGGTTCCGCGACCGCACACTGACCGCCGCCGTCGTTGCCCGGCGGGGGTGCCGCGCCACTCTCGCGGTCCGGCATCGGGACGAGATCGCAGTACTCGAGATCCCGCCGACCGCGGCCGCGCTCGCGCTGGCCGAGCTGCTCAGCCCGGTCCGTCCCGGCCACGGATCCCGGGTACAGCTACCAGCTGACATCCTCGACGCCGCCCGCGCCGCAGCTCCGGAGGACCCCGACCGGTTCGCCATCGAGCTACGCCGCCTCGGCATCCATGCCGCAGTCGCGCACGGGCTGGTGCAGATGTGCACGGAAATCGACCAGCACGGCCAGTTCGGCGCGACCGCCCGTTCCCGATCCGGTCGGACCTGCCGCGCGCCGTACGTCGTGGGGATCCACCGCACCCCGTCGGGTCATTTCATGCAGCTGCGGCGCAGCACCTCGGATGGTCGCGCCGTCGTCACCATCGAGCCGATGAGCCACCAGAGCCTGCTGCGGCACCTCGACGAGCTGACCGACAGCCAACTGGAGCCAGCGCGCTGAGCCTCTCAGCGCCCACGCCGAAACGTGCCCACGCCGAAACCACACAGGGACGTTCGGGCGTGTCGGGTCGGTCGGGCATGACCGCCAGTTGGGCACGGAAGCAGTCAGATCTGGACGGGGTCCGCACACCGCTTGATCGATGTTGGGGAACCGTCAGCCGTGCCGTGTGCGGTTCCGGGTTCCCAACCGATGATCACGGCATCCGCGGAGCCGCAGCGACCTGCCAAGATCAACGTAACAGTACGGGGAGCCGTACAGGATGGGGCTCTGCGTTCCAATTCGGCGATCACGGAGCTGACGACGCAGGACGATCATGAAGCTGACGACGCAGGACGATCACGGAGCTGACGACGCAGGACCGCCCGGCTCTCGCTACATGGGGGCGGCGGGGCGGGGCTCGACCCGGCCGGCCGACGCCGGTGGCAGCGGATCTTCGACCGGGGCCAGCACCCGGTGGTTCGCCGGGTCCACGACCGGGCGGTCGGCGACGTCGCGGTACTCCAACTTTCCTTCCGGGCCGAGGTCGGCGAGGTAGCCGGCCGCGGCGAGCTGTTCCTCGTCCAGATCGACCAGACGCTCCCACCGGCTCGGCACCACCCGGTAGTCGGGCCACTTGAGGTCGGCGTAGGCGTCGTGCAGGTCTGCGAGCAGGCCGACGAACACCTGCTGCCAGCGCAGCGGCATCGACTGGGCCAGCGACCGGGGCACGACGAGGTAGTCCTCGGTGGCACCCGGCGCCGGACGATCGAGGTAGTCCTGCACCGGGGTCGTCGACGCCGGGGCGGGCGGGTCGGGGGACATCGTTCACTCCTGGGCTCGTGTACTTCCGCCAGCCTTCCAGGTCCGCGGGAGAACGCTCAGGGTGGCGGGTATGCACCATGCTGGGCCGCATGACGTCGCGGCCGACCGGACAGCGCGGTTCGACCCTGCTCGGGCGAGACCGGGAGCTGGACGCGCTGAGCGGCTGGCTCGACGGCGCAGGCGCGGCGCGCGGACGGCTCGTGCTCGTCACCGGCGAGGCCGGCATCGGAAAGACCCGGCTCGCGCAGGAGCTCGCCGGGATCGCCGCCGATCGAGACGCCGCGGTGGCCTGGGGACGCTGCGTCGACACCGACGGAGCTCCGCCGTTCCGGCCATGGGGACAGGTGCCGCGGGCACTGCATGCCGCCGACGTGACGGCCGGCGCCGTCGAGTCGCCGCAGGATCGCTTGCGGGGCCGTCGACGCAGTCGCCGCATCGGTGCTGGCGGTGCCGGCGCGCCGGCCGCTGCTGCTGGTGCGCCGGCTGCTCGGCAACGCCCCGGCCGCCCCGCCGCGGGTGGTGGGCATCGAGGTCGAGCACTCGTACGTCCGCTGATCAGGCACGGTTGGGGGTGGTTCCCGGCCGGGTGGCAAGCGACACGAGCTCTTCGAACTCCCACGGCACCGGCCGCACCCGGACCGACTCGCCGCTGTAGGGCGCCTCCACCATCTGCCCGTCGCCCATGTACAGCATGACGTGGTGGATGGTGCTCGGGTCGCTGGGGTCGGTCGCGTAGAAGAGCAGGTCACCCGGCTGGGCCTGCTCGACCGGGAGATGCCCGCCCGCGTAGAACTGCTGCCGGGACACCCGCGGCAGGTTGATTCCCGCCGCCTGGAACGCACGCAGCATCAGGCCGGAGCAGTCATAGGTGTTGGGCCCCGTCGCCCCCCAGACGTAGGGCTTGCCGACCTCGTCGAGGGCGAAGGAGATCGCGGTCCTCGCGACGCCCTCCGGCAGGGTCGCCGCACCCGGCCCGCACCCGGTCGGGTCGGCCACGTCGGCGAGTTTCTGCACCAGGTCGGTGGCCAGCCGCTCCCATTTCGCGTACGCATCGGGGAAGGCCGACCGTTGGACGGTCTGCGCGGCCACTGTCACCGGGAGCTGCTCCCAACCCGGGATGTCCAGCAGTCGCTCGATGAAGATCGTCGTGCTGTAGACGGGGTCGGTGACCTGCGCGGGCGTCCCCCAACCCTGTGAGGGCCGCTGCTGGAAGAGCCCGAGCGAGTCCCGGTCCCCGTAGTTGATGTTCCGCAGGGTCGACTCCTGCATAGCGGTGGCCAGCGCCACCAGCCAGGCCCGCGGCGGCGCGTCCAGGTCGCGGGCCACGGAGATGATCGTGGCCGCGTTGCGCCGCTGCTCTTCGCTGAGGTCATCCGCCCGCATGTCCGCGCGGCCGCCTGCCAGTGGTCCGGACACCGTGCCGAGGCCGGCGTCGCAGCCGCGCACACCGCCCGTCCCACCGCTGATGGTGAACGCGATGAAGCCGATCGCGAGGAACAGCCCGAGTGCCGCGGCGATCACCACGAACGGAACGAGAAGCCGCAACGGCCTCATGGGCCCGGTCTCCTCAGCACGGCACTCAAGCCCGGTCGTAGCCGGCGACCCGCCAGCCCGCCTCGGTATCCACCACCAACACGACAAGGGTCAGGGCATCGGTCGGCACCTCCACCTGCAACGACCGCTCTGCCACGCGCACCGGGCGCGGTTCTCCGGTCACCCGGGTGGCCGGGATGTTGGCCGGGTCGACGCCGGCGAGCACGCCCAGATACTCGTCGGTGGTGTACGGCCGCAGCCCGTTCAGCCACTGCGGACCGGTGGTGCCCTCGGTCGGCCGCAACCATGCCGCTGACCAGCGCGCCGCGACCCGGACCGCCGCCGACGGTGCCTGCGACAGCGGCCGGGTGGACGGCACGAGCTCCCGGACGGGCGGCAGCGCGGTCGGCGCCGGTGTGACCGCGACAGCCGGCCCGCGGGACCGGGACGGCTGGACGCCGGTAGCGGTGTCGTCCGGTGAGCCCCGGGGCACCGGCCCCGACGGCGCCCCACTGACCGCTCCGACGCCGAAGCTGACACCGACCGCCACGACCGTGAACGCGACGACCGTGAGCACCAACCGGGCCGGCGACCGCAGGGGCCACTGCCACAGGGCCCGGTAGGCAGCGGCCCGTCCGCGCGGAGTCCTAATCGGCAAGGTCCACCTCCCGGTCGCGGCGCTGACCGACGTCGACAAGGTCGACGCAGGCGGCCCCCCTGTCCTCAGTCGACACGGCCTCAGTCGGCACGGTCTCAGTCGGCACGGCCGGACCCGTTCGGGTACACCGGCTGGGTGCCGCGCGGGCGATAGATCCGGTACACCGGCACCCCGTCGACCAGCTCGGCCTGCACCGGTCGCGCGCCACCCGGGCGCAGCGGCACGGCGTCGGCCCTGCGGTAGATCACCCGGTCGTCGACCTCACCCGGGTCGGACCAGCCGGGTGTGCTCCGCTCGGCGCCGACGCCGCCGGAGCCGACCGGCAGCGCCGGACGCCGGGCGGTGGGCACCAGCGGAGGTGGGGTGTCG
>JBOHEP010000431.1:0-18101 GCA_050701075.1 Pseudonocardia sp.
CCCGCAGCAGCCGCCTGACCGCAGAAGTCAACCACCCACAATCAGCCAGCCCGACGAGACGACCCGGCCCGCCACGGTCACCGGGTGCTCAAGCATGCCCGTACCCGACTTCATTTTCGAGTTAGCCCGTAACCGCCGCGACAATGCGCTCGACGTGCTGCTCGACGCCGAGACGCTGGCCCCCGAGCAGGTCAGGCACCACTTCCTCAGCCGGCGCCTGGTCGCGCACTGGATGAAGACCACCCGCGGCCCGGTCAGCTCGACTCTCGCGGACTTCGCGCACCGCCTCTGCCTCAGCGGCTGACTGCCGGCTCGTAAAGTCGGCGCCATGACCGAGGAGGCCGAACGCTTCGCCACCCCCCGCGTCGCTGCCGGGGCGCTGTTCGTCGACGACGAGGGCCGGGTGCTCCTTCTGCACCCGACGTACAAGGACACATGGGACATCCCTGGCGGATATGTCGAACGCGGAGAATCCCCCGCATCCGCCTGCGAACGTGAGGTACACGAGGAGATCGGATTGCGCCGGACCGCAAATCGTCTACTCGCAGTGGACTGGGCGCCTCACAAAAAGGAGGGTGACAAGCTCCTCTTCATCTTCGATTGCGGCGTCATCGGTGAGGACGAAACGAATATTCGACTCAATGAACGGGAGGTCGACCTGTGGCAATGGACGCGAGCCGACGACCTGACCTCAGTCCTCAACGGGCGCCTTGCTCCACGTATTCGCACTGCCCTCGCCAACCGTTCCAATGGAGCTGTCTACCTTGAGTATGGTGCGATGACACGCTGATGCCAGCTGGATAAAAATATAATCGCCCGCGCGCACGCGGGATCATCTTCAGCGCGTCGGAACAATTCTCTCCGGAGTCGCGCTTCTCGCAGTCGCCGCCAGCATACGGCTTCAGTCTCGACGACTCGAAGCAGACATGATCCAGGCAGTGCACAACCCCAACAGGCAGCTCCTACGCCGCCTGCCCGTTCAGCGCCCGGGCCAACGCCACCGACGAGGTGTCCAGCGACGACTCCAGCACCTGAGCACGTCGACGGGGGCTCATGAGATTGCCGCCCATCGCGGCCAGATCGGCCGGGCCGGGGGTAAGCACCGTGACCCGGGTCCCGGTGGCACGCACCGCCCGGACCTCCTGGTCGAGCCAGCGGGTGATCACCCTCCGGACACCCCGCTCAAGAACCGCAACGGCACCGCGGGGGTGGTCGTAATCGTGGCTGGCCAGCGGGGCCAGGACGAACACCTCGTCGAGCGCCGGCGCCCCGGGCCGGGCGAGCAGACCGAGCGATGTCGACGACGCCACCCCACCGTCGATGTAGCGGTGTCCGTCGATCTCCTTCGGGACGAACCAGCCGGGGATGGCACATGAGGCCAGCACCGCGTCGGCGACCGACGACGGCGGCGCACCGGCCCGGCCGAACACCACCCTGCGCCCGGTGTCGTAGTCGACCGCGACCACCCATAGCGGAGCGCCGGGCACCCAGCGGTCCTCGGTGACTCCGATCCGGGCCTGCAGGGCGTCCACGATATGCACGAGCGAACCCATCCGGGCCCGGCCCACCGGCAGCAGCCCGGTGGCGGCGATCACCGGGTTCATCCGCCGCGGCGCCATCGCCGCCGCGGCCAGCAGGCGCGGCGAGCCGATCCACGGCAACAGCACGGGGGGCCGCCCCTCGCCGGTCTCGCGCTCCAGGGCGCGGATGTCGGGCAACACGTCGTCGGCGTAGGTGCCGGACTGATGGGCGATCAGATCGGGCACGGTCACCGAACAGCGCAACGCCGCCCCGAGCACGCTACCCGCGCTGGTGCCGAGCACGAGATCGAGCTCGCCCAGCGGGCGGTCCAGCCGGCCACTCAGCGCGGCCAGCGCCCCGATCATCCACGCCGAGCCGAGCACGCCGCCGGCGCCGAGCACCAGTCCCGTTCTCATACTCGACGGTATCAACGCTCGGGCGCTCCTCGGCAGCAATTTCACGGGGTCTCGACACGCCCTGCGGCCTGCCAGATCATCTCCGTTCAGAGCGGCGGCACCACGTCTGACAGGGAGACCGGATGGCGATTCGACGCCTGTGGTTGTTGCCGCCGCGGGCCATCGCCCGCCTCGGGTCGTCAGCCATCCCCTGCGACAGCTTCGGATGGGGGCCCAACGACCTGCGGCCCTCCGGGGATCGGGGAGACGACGATCGTGCCTGACCAGAGGCTCCGGGTCGCAGCCGCACGGCACGGTGAGCTCGGGCGTACCGCCGTGCTCGCGCTGTTCGGGCTCACCACGGCCGACCTGCGGTGGCGCGTCGAGGTCGCCAACCTCAAGTCGTTCCTCGCGCTGGAGGTACTAGCGCCACTGCTGGCTGAGCGCGGGATCTACCTGTCCTGGGAGCATGTATTTCGGCTCGTGATCCAGCCGCCCCAGCGGCTGTCGATGGACACCCTCGCCGCGTTGTGCGACATCCTCGACTGCTAACCGAACGACCTTGAAGTCGGGTTCGTAGTTGTGATGAGAGGTGGCGTGTTCCTGATCATCTGGGGTTGGTGATCTTCATCGCGGAGGAGGTGATTGGAGGTATCGGAGGACGGCTTGGACGCGTCGGTTGTAGTCAGGGGCTTCGGGGAGGTCGAGTTTGACGAAGATGTTGCGGATGTGGGCTTCGACGCCGCGTTGTTCGAGCTGCAGTCGCTTGCCGATCGCGGCGTTGGAGAGGCCTTCGGCCATGACGGCAAGGACTTCGACTTCTCGTGGGGTGAGATGTGTGATGCGCGAGCTGCGGTTGGCGACCATGGCCGACACGACGTCACGGTCCACGACGTACCGGCCTGCGGCGACGTCGCGGACTGCGGCGGCGAACTCCGCGACCTTGGAGACGCGATCCTTGAGCAGGTAGCCGACGCTTCGGGCTCGTCCTCTGTCGAGCAGAGCGGCGAGGTGCGCGGTCTCCTTGTGGGCGGAGAGCACCAAGGTCGCGAGGTGCGGTCTTCGTGCTCGCAGTTCCACGGCGGCTTCGAGCCCGTCGGTGGTGCCGTTGGGGGGCATCCGCACGTCGATCACGGCGAGGTCGGGTTCGTGGCGGGCGACAGCGTCGTTCAGGGAAGGGACGTCGCCAGCCTCTGCGACGACGTCGATGCCCTCCTCGCGCAACGATCTGGCGAGCATCTCGCGGAAGAACGCATGATCGTCAGCCACTACGACTCTGAGCATGGGAGATGTTGTCCTCTCGGTTAGATGGGGTGGGCAGGATCGCTTCGATGACGGTGCCGGAACCGACTGGGCTGCGCACCCGCAGAGTGCCGCCGACCGCGGCGACCCGGTCCGTGATCCCGAGCATGCCTTTGCGCGCTGGGTCCGCTCCGCCGCGACCGTCGTCGATGATCCGGACGGTCAACAGGTTCCGTTCCCTGGTCACGTCGATCGTGATGGTCTTGGCGACGGCGTGTTTGAGCGCGTTCGTCACGGCTTCGGCGGTCACGTAGTAGGCGGTCACCGCGATGTGTTCGTCGAGCCGGTCCAGCTGCGGCGCGTTCAGCACGAGGAGGGTGTCCTGGTCGGCGGCGAGTCGCTGCTCCGCGCACAGTGCCTCGAGCGCGGCGACCAGACCGGCGTTGGTGATGATCGCCGGATGAAGGCCTCTGGCCAGTTCCCTGACCTTCTCGTGCGCTTCGGTCAGTTTCGCGGCGACCTCGTCGAGAACGTCGTTCGCCGCCTGCGGGTCGACGGGCAGTCTGCGCTGGGCCACGCGGATGCCGGTGATCGCACCGAGGAAGTACTGCTGGGCCCCGTCGTGCAGGTTCTTCTCGATGTGCTTGCGCTCGGCGTCGGCGGCCTCGACGATCCGGGCACGGGACGCCTCCACCTCCTTGAGCTGCTTGGCGAGCCGTGTGGTCAGCTCCTGGTTCAGGAGATGCAGATCGGCGGCGGCGGCGACGGCGTTGAGCACCTCCTGGTTCACGTGCAGGAGCGGATCGTGCACGAGCACGGCCGGGTCGAAGTCGGTACGGGTCTTCAGCGGTGTGATCGATCGTGAGTCGGGGTCGAGCGGGAGGTTGTTCACGTCGACCAGACCGTCGCCAGTCCGGATGGCGATCTGCAGTGACGGGTCGTGCATGGTGCGGGTGAGCAAGTTCTGCAGCTGCTCGGGCGTCTCGGCCTCGGGCACCTGTTGCAGCAACCGCATGACGGCGCTTCGTCCGAGGTAGAGCCGCAGCATCCCGGCCAGGAATCCGACCGGCAGCAGAAGGAACACCACGTCGTACACGCGCAGCAGCGAGTCGTGCAGTACCGGGTTGACGTTGAGGGTCGTTCCCAGGGCCGACACGAACGCGACCGCGAGCATCACGATGATCACGGGCATCAGCAGCGACCGCAGCAGAGGCCGGGCGTGCCGCCATCGGTGCAGCAGGACCAGCAGCATCGCGCCGGCGACCAGCACGGTCACGACGTGCGCGCCGTTCGTCGAGATCACAGTGATCGTTTCGCTGTGCACGATCAGCAGCAGGCCGGCCGCGTTCTCCGCGGAATGCCGCTGCCAGTCGGTGAACAAGGCGTTGAGCACCCCTCGGGCGACCATCGTCGTGTAGGCCACCCACATCAGCACCCGGCCGACCGTCGAGCTGATCCGCCCGGTCGGGAACGCGAGCGCCAGATGCACCAGGAACCCGCTGGAACCCGCGATCGTCAGCTCGCCGATCGTGTGGATCCACGGCACCGGTGACAACTGGAGGTCCTCGGCGAAGAACCCCGCGCTCACCGCGATCATGAGCAGTCCGATCGCGCTGGTGGGCCGCCTCGAATACGTGATGAGTCCCGCCGCCAGATACAGCGCTCCGGAGGCCGCGTGCAGGGTCACCCGGACCGGGTCCGCGTTCGGCGCACAGGCTGCGATGTCCGTGGTGACCACACCCAACGCCGCGACCGCTGCGGCGAGGAGCACCATCCACAGCGAACCGACCCTGCTGGTCATGATTCTCCCGAATTCTCGCAGGACGTCAGGACTCGATTATGCGGGTCAGTTCTTGTGGGGACAGCACTGTTTTGGAGATGAAACCGCGAGCACCCGATTGCGCTACCAACGGCCCGTATACGGACGCCTCGCGCGCCGAGCACAGCACGACCTGAAAGCCGGCGTCGACCAGGATCCGGCACACCTCCAGCCCGCTGAGATCGGGCAGCTGGATGTCCAGCAGCACCACGTCCGGCCGCAGCCGACGTGCCTGCTCCACACCCGTCGCACCATCCGCGGCCTGGCCGACGACGATCACCCCCGGCCCGTCCAGCAGCGCCGCGGCCATCTCCCGGAAGAACTGGTCGTCATCGACGATCAACACCCTCAGCTCTGACTCACTGATGTCGTGCTCCGCTCTACCTCGCGAATTCTCCGTCGACTGGAACAGCACCCAGTGTGGCGCCGCAAGCGTCGGAACACATGCGTGCTAGCCCGCTGGGCGCGTGCGGTTCGGACGCACACCATGAACTGACACAAACGAATGCACGGCCCTCGTGCGCTGACCGTGTGGAGGAGACAAGCTATGCGATCCGGCTCTTTTCTGTTCGTGGCGGTGCTCGCCGCGGCGATCGTGATGGTCGGCCTGCCGGCCCAGGCCGCGCCTGGCGGGTTCGACACCTGCCCGCAGGGTTACGTGTGGCGCGAGGCCGGGCCTGGCGATCACGTGTGCGTCTACCCGGTGCGGCGCCAGCAGGCCCGCGACGACAACGCTCAGGCGAGGTTCCGCGTCGACCCGCGCGGCCCCTACGGCCCCGACACCTGCATCAGGCCCTACGTGTGGCGTGAGGCCTTCCGCGGCGACCACGTCTGCGTCGTGCCGGAGCGCCGCGCCGAGGCGTGGGACGACAACACCTGGGCAGGGAGGGTGCAGGAGGCGTGGCTCGACGCGACCGCCCCCGCCGCGGTGCTGGGGGCCACGCCGCTCAAGGGCGCCATCTCCACGATGTTCACCAGGAAGGTCCGCGAGAAGGACTCGCGTGTCGGCATCTACGGCGGCCGCGAAACGCTCACGGTCGTCAGCGACACCAGCGACGGGTTCGCCGGACCGCACAACCGGGTCCTGCGGTTCGGCACCCATGGGTTCGTGAGCGTCCCGGTCGTCACCGATCCCACGTTCTACGTCGAGCTCGACCTCAGGTTGCAGAAGGCGGCCGGACCGAACGGCACAACCGACATTGTCGCCGCGCTGACCCACTGGCGGGTCCATACCTCCGGTGTCGGGAACGGGCAACTGCTGGCCCAGCTCCGGGACGGGATCCTCAGCGCGTTCGCCCAGCCCGTCTCCTTCGCCACCATCCCGGCGGGCGCGGACTTCTTCACCGCCGGAGTGCCGCTGGACGGCAGTCTGAAGCTCTACTTCCAGAACACCGTCAACGGACGCGTCGCGAAAGTGATCGCACAGCGGCGACTCGACGACTACTGACCGACGATCCCGACTCGACATAAGGGGAGCAGGGCTCGTGGAACCCATCACCATGATCATCCTGGCTGCGCTCGGAGGCATTCTGGGTGGCGCGGCCGCGGCCGGCGCGGTCCACGTCGCGGTCCTCACCCTGCCGGCGGTGCTGGCCTGGTTCCGGGCCCGTCGCGCCGTGTTCGTCGACCGTGACCTGGTCGCCGCCACGATGGTCGACCTGTTGGCGTCCGGTTCCTACCGGACCGTGCAGGGCGTCTTCAACACCAGGACGAACTACTGGGTCGAGTACCGCACCGTTGACTCCAGTCGCCTCGGCTGGGACCTCGCCCAGCTGCACCGCACCAACCAGGTCGTGATCCACGACTTGTGAGCACGACATTCCACCACCCCCGATCAGAAGAAGGTGCCCGTGAGCCGAAGCGACCGGCGCGACACACCCGCCGAAACCGTGTCCCCGCCGAAAACCGATCCGAGAATCCAGAGACTCGTCCAGCGGTTGGCCGCCGTCCGGAGTCTCGTCCGCGGAATCTCCCTGCCTCCTCACCCGCATCGGCGCCTGGGATACGCCGAGGCCATCGCCTGGTTCGTCGCCCACCGGCCCCAGGAGAACACCGCGACCCAGGGCGCCATCCTGCGCACCCCCGGCTCCCGAGGCGGCACGGAGATCACGCTGATGTTCCTGGACTCCGCCGGCGAGCTGGTCTGCGCCCAGGACGGCACGCCGTGCGCGACCAGGTTCCTCGTGGACGAGCTCGACGAGGAACTCACCGACGCCTTCGGCGGCACCCCACTCCTGATCGTCAGCTGAGCCGGAGGACCCGAGCATGGTCATCGAAACCATCCTGCTCATGGCAGTGGCCGCACTCACCGCCGTGGACCTGGTGGTGGAGCTGGTCCTGAAGTTTCGCCACATCGTCGAATGGTTCCGCGAGCGTCGCAGCCGCCTGTACGGCAGCTACCTGAACACCGCCGACCGGAACCGGGTCGGGTTCACGCTGCAGGACCTCATCGCCAACGACCAGTACCGGACCGTTCAGGGTGTTTTCAACACCGCCACCAACCAGGTCGAGAGTGACGCCCGCCGGATCACGTCCAAGTACGTCGACGACGAACTCGCCGCCCACCACCGAGGCAGGCGCCTCGTGATCTACCCCTGACGTCTCACAGGAGAAACCGATGCCACCGCCCTTGTTCTTCGACGGCATCCCCGGCGACGTGCCCGAACCGGTCGCGGCAGTTGCCAGGACCCGGCTCGCCCGCGCCTTCGACGACCTCGCCCAGCACACCCGCACCGAGCAACTGGTTCTGCGAGTCGGCAGGAACCCGCCCCGACCGTACGTCCCCGCGAACAACGGAGACCACCCCGACACCGAGACCGCGGAGAAACGGGCCAGGCAGTACGTCGCGGAGCCGTCGCGGTACCGGTTCGACCAGCTCGTCATCCCCGCTGCCCAGGCCGACGAACTGCTGACCGCGGTGGCCGCCATCAGCCTCCGCTCCCGGATCTACGGGCAGTGGGGGCTGCGGGAGATCGAACCCTCACCGAGCGTCGCGCTCAACCTGCACGGCCCGCCCGGCACAGGAAAGACCCTCGCCGCCCACGCGATCGCCTCCCAGCTGGGAATGCCCATCATCATGGCCGGCTACGCCGAGATCGAAAGCAAGTTCCACGGCGACGGACCCAAGAACGTCAAGGCCGCCTTCGACGCCGCCGAGAGCCAGGGAGCCCTGCTCTTCATCGACGAAGCCGACTCCCTGCTCTCCCGGCGCCTGACCGACGTCACCCAGGGATCGGAGCAGGCCATCAACTCCATGCGCAGCCAGATCGTGCTGTGCCTCGACCAGTTCACCGGCGTCGTGGTGTTCTCCACGAACCTCGTCACCAACTACGACCGTGCCTTCGAGTCACGCGTCCGCCACTTCCACTTCACCCTGCCCGACGCGGAAGCACGCACCGCCATCTGGCGGAAACTCCTCGTCCCCGCCCTCCCTCTCGATCCTGACGTGGACGTCCCCCGGCTCTGCGCCGCGACCGACGGATTCAGCGGCCGCGAGATCAAGCTCGCCATCCTCACCGCAGCCGAACGCGCAGCCGTCGGAGACCGCCAAGCCGTCACCCAGCCCGACCTCGAAACCGCGATCGCCCAGATCAAGAAAGCCCGGGAGCAACTCAACGCCCCTCAAGGACGCCCCGCCACCCCCGAAGAACGCCAAGCAATCGAAGCAAGCCTCACAGCACAAGACCCAGCTCAACCAAACAACCAAAATTGAGCCCAGACTTCAGAAGAACATGAGCCGATCCGCTCGTCGCTCTGGCCATTGCCTCGGTCGCGGTCAAAGAAGGCCGCGAAGCCTGGCACGACCAACACTGCTGACACCAACCCCGCTCGGCCTACCCGGAGCCCTGCACTTCGGCAAGCAATCCAGCGTTGATTTTCGGTGTGCACGCCGGATTCTTCCCCATGACCTGCCAGCCTAGGCGCGGCCAGCCCGGCGCTCGCGCAGTGCGGACGTGCCCTTGCGTCAAAGGAGTGGGGAACGCACTCGTCTTGGGCAGATCGGATCCTCGCGTTCCCGACGAGGAACCTCGGAACTTGCGGGTTATTTCTTACGTCCCGACCGCCGCGCTGGCTTATGACGTCAGCTGTCGGCTACATCCCCTACCACACAAGGAGAATCCATGTTCCGCAGACCGCTCACCAGCACAGTGCTGGCCGCGGCTCTGCTTGCCGTGCCGGTAACGGCGTCGGCGAGCCCAGTAGGAGTTCCCGGCAGTGGCGTCGGCCTCGCCCAGCAGACCACAGGTGTCCTGACCGCCGGCTACATCGACGACGACGGCGTGCTCAACGTCGCCTGGGTGGTCGGCACGCAAGCATGGCACCCAGCCGTGCGCATCAGCGCAGCTCTCGCCCTGCGCGGTACGCCCGTCGCGATGGCCAAGCAGACCGACAACAGGCTGGTGGCCGCATTCATCGACAGGACCGGCAGACTCGAAGTGGCCGCGGTGGACGGCACCGGCATCTGGCAGGCGCCCATAGCCATCGGCGATGCTGTCGGACAGCCAGGTGGTGCGGTCACCCTTGCCAAGCCGAGCTCCAACCAGCTCAGCGCCGCGTTCATCGACAAGTGGGGCACGCTGGAGGTCGCCTCCGTTACTGGCCTCGGCGCCTGGGAGGGGCCCAGCCCCGTCGGCGGTCAGGTAGGCGTACCTGGGTCCAGGGTCGGACTCGCCCACCAGTCCGACGGCCACTTCGTCAACCGGCTTGTGGCAGCATTCGCCGACAATACCGGCACGCTGACCGTCGCCATGCGCAATCTGAACACCGGCCAGTGGGAGCAGGCCCCCACGACCCAGGGCAACCCGGTAACCGTGCCGGGCGGCGCCGTCGCGCTGGCCGAGCAGTCTGCGGGGTTCGTCACCGCCGCACTCATCGACGGCAACGGCGTGTTCAACGTCGCGTGGGCCGACAGGACCGGCACCTGGCGACTGCCCGTTGCCGTGGGCGGCCTCTGCAAGCCAGGCGCACCCGTCGCACTCGCAAAGCAGGGCGACAGCCACACCGACATCCTCACCGCCGGCTTCCTCGACAGCCGAGGCGCATTCACCATTGCCTGGGTCGTCGGCAACGGCGCTTGGAACGGGCCCGTCGCGGTCAGCGAACCGGTCAGCGCCCCAGGCGGCGGTGTCGCACTCGCCAACCAGTATGACAATGTCTTCACCGCCGCACTGATGGGCAACAGCCGCACCCTGAACGTCGCCTGGGTAGTCAACAACGGCTCGTGGCACCCACCTGTACCCATCTCGTGAGGACAACGGGTGGCTTCCCTCCTCGGTCCTCGCTGCCCTTGACCGCTACGAAGGCGCAGATGGAGCGAAGCGGAGGACCAATGACCTTGCCAGCGATAGCTGTTACCGAAGGGTTCCGCTGTTGTCGATTGTCGCGGTGAGCGTGTCGGCGAAGGCGTCGAGTCGTTGCCGGAGAGCGATGTAGTGGCCTGCGGGCTGGTCTGCGCTGATGAATCGCCATCTCGTATGGACGTGTCGGATGATCGGCCCGCCTGGCCGAGGTCGGTCGACGCTGGGGCGGATTGCCGGTGCGAGGACGTGTTCGCCGTGGGTGATGCGGACCCAGACCCAGACGGATGCGAGGAGGCGTTTGCTGTCGCCCCAGTCGATGTAGGGGCGGACCGGGCCAGAGAGAGGCTGTTCGGGCAGACCGGCGATCATGGTTTCCCATTCGTCGGGCGAGAAAGACCAGGTTTTGAGCGCGTCGCGTCGTTTGCCGTAGTCGATCCGGGTGACTGCGGTGTCGAGGCGCTGGGCGATGCAGTGGATGGCGCGGTCGAAGGCGTCGGAGGCTTGGCCTCGGAGCTTCTGTTTGACGACGGCGAGTGCGTTTTCGCTGGCGTAGTAGGGAATCCCGAGGAGTTCTGCGGCCTCGGTGGCGTGGCCGCCGACACAGATTTGCGCGAGGCGGGCGGCTGCGGCGCGGCCCAGCAGTTGGGGTTTGACGACGGTGATGTGTGCGAGGTGTTCGACGTGCCATTCCGGCAGCAGGTGTTGTGGGATGTGCTGGACGCCGAACCGGACCGGTTGCGGGCGCGGGGATCGTGGTCGGCAGCGGACTCCGAGTTCCTTCATCACGTTGCGGGCTCTGATTTCGAGGCCGAGCGCTGTGCGCAAGCCGGGCGAGCAGTGTCCGTCGCCGGCGAGGAACTGCCGGGTCCAGTGCGATGTGTTGGCAGGCGCGGGGATCACGAGCGTGCGCAGCAGTGTGCGGACCTCATCGACGGAGGCGGTGCTGGTGATCTGGTGGGCCAGGGCGAGCAGATGCGCGTCGGCAGCGGAGTCCAGGGGCGGCTTGTCGTAGAAGGCGATTTCCCGGACGGTCCGGCCGGATCGGCGGATGGTGTCGATCTGCTCGCGGGTGTTCCGGACGTGTTCGTCGATGGCGTGTGCGGCGGATGCGGCAGGTGTGAGGAGGTCACGGGCCGCCGGCCAGGACGACGCGATGAGGCAGCAGATCAGGCGTAGGTCGACGAAGTAGCGTGCAGGATCGCTGAGCTGTCCGACGCTGATGATCGTCTCCGCTGTGCCCGCGAGGAGCAGGCTGAGCAGGCGCGATTGAAAACGGAGGAGCTCGCTGTCGTCGGGGAGAGCTGGTCCCTGGTGTGATGGATCATCGAGTCGGGTTCGGCAGACGCGCCTGCGGGTGTGGTCGTTGTGCGTGGACGCGATGACGTTGCGGCAGTGGACAGGATGCAGATCGGCGTTGGCGGGTTGCGTCAGCAGTTGGACCTGGCCGATGGCGCGATGGTGGGCGGGCTGGTCGCAGCCTGGGCAGAAGTGCCGGAGCAGCCGCCTGTGCAGCGGGCAGGCGAACACGACGGGCAGCCGCCAGATGAGTTGCCAGGCTCCGCCGTGCTGGTCTTGGATCGGGCTGCCGTCTCCCGCCAGGCAGTCCGGGCAGTAGCGGCTGGAGCGGGAGAACACCCAGTTCTCCTTGACGAAGATCCCGTGGTTCTGGCGCTGGCGGCCGGAGAACGCGGGATTCACCGGCGGGTAGCGCTCGGCGAAGCTGATCAGGGTCAGCGCGGTGACTTCCTCGGCGGACAGGTGTGTGGCGCGAGCGAACGCCTCGGCATGCTCGGGTGGGAGGGAGTGCAGTCGGCCGGCGGGAATCGTGGGCAGAAGCGGATTGGCCAGTCCGGTGAGAGTGGCGACCCTGGTGGGTGAGAGATCGAGCCGGTGAGCGAGCCGCAGGAGGTAGCCGGGCAAGGACTCGCCGGGCAGAGGGCTGAGGCTGCGGGGAAGCGGCCGGATTCCGGTCATCGTGCGCTTTTCCATGGCTGGTGGTCGGCGTCACCGGTGAGGTCGATATGGCCGGCGAGGTCGCGGGTGTAGGTGTTGAGGAGCTGCCGCAGCGCGGTGTCGTGCGGGCGTGTGCGGGGCTGGCGCAAGCGGGCCCAGAACGCGTAGTCGCTGAGCCTCCAGGCGTCGTGCTGGTGTGCGGGTTGCTGGTCGCGTAGCGGGTGAGGGGCGAAGACGTGTTCGGTGCCGGTGACGCGGGCCCAGACGTAGATCGACGCGCTCTGCCGTTTCCGGTCACCAAGCTGCGGTGTGGGACCGGGAATCCCTTCTGCCGAGGGAAGTTGGCTGGTGAGCCAGCTCCAGGTCATCGGGTCGATGCACCAGTCGCCGCGCAAGGCGGTCCGGCGCTGGCCGTAGTCGGTCAGGTGCGGGGTGGTGTCGAGCTGGTCGACCAGTCGGTGCAGGGCGGTGTCGAACTCGTGCGGATCGCGGCGGGCGCGGGCCCAGCGGTGCAGTGCCTTGGTGCTGGAGTAGCACCGGGTGTGAGTGGCCGGGGTGTCGGGGAGGCCGAGTCGCTGGGCGGCCTGTTTGATCGAGCCACCGGCCGCGAGCTGACACAGGTGTAGCGCGGCGCCGCGGCGGAGATGGACTTCGGCGATGCCGGTGAAGTGGCTGAAGTGCTGGTCGTACCAGTCTTGTTGCAGGAACTGGGCGATCTGAGCGGGACCGAACGGCGTGCGGCGAATGGGCGCGTTCAGTCCGCGGGGTCGTCGGGCGCGGGTGTAGGTCTGCAGGACGGGGCGACAGCCAGCCGCATGCCCGGCGAGCAGTCCGGCCGGTCCTCCAGGAAGGTCCTGCTCCAGGCGGCCCTGCCTGGGCGGCGGTCGTCGTGGGCCAGCAGGCGCCGCAGCTCGGTGCTCAGCTCTGGGGGCGAGCTCAGCGTCAACAAGCTGTCCGCGGTGGCCAGCAGTGTGGCGCAGGCGACCGCGTCCAGTGGCGGTGACTTGTGACGGTGCTGAATGCCTTGGCTGCGGCCTCTGCTGGTCGCATAGTGAGCGGTGGACTCGTGTTGTCCGGTCAGATCGGACAGGTGCATGTCGAGGGCGTCGCCGAGGTCGCGCGTGGGGACGAGGTCGCGGCCGTGGGGCCAGGAAACACGGATCAGGTAGGCGAGCATCTGCAGGTCGACGAAGTAGTGGCGGGCGAGAGTCTCGTGGCCGAGCACGTCGATGCGATCCGGTCGGTCGGTGTCGAGCGCGGCCAGGATGCGATGCTGCAGGCCGAGCATCGCGGCGCAGGGCGTGATGGCCGGCTGGTCGTGTGTGGCAAGCCAGGCGGCGCAGGCGTTGCGTTCACCCCGCCTGCGACGAGGCCGACGGTGGATCGGCATTGTGTGGGGTGCAGGCTGGTGGTGGTCCATCTGGAATGGCCGGTGCCGCGCTTGACGTGGACGGGCTGCTGGCAGGCCGGGCAGTGGTGATCGAGGAAGCGGCGGTGCTCGGTGCAGGCGAACACCACGGGCAGCCGCCAGGTTCGGCGCCAGGCGCCGCCCAGTTCCCTGCCGAGCTGGGTGTCGTCACCTGCCAGGCAGTCCGGGCAGTAGCGAGTGGAACGGGTGAACAGCCAACGGTCGAAGTAGGTGGTGCTGCCCCACCGGTTCGGGCCGCGTGTGGGTTTGGCGGCCGGGTAGCGAATCGCCCAGCGCGCTGAGGAACAGCGTGTAGATCTCGGCCGGGGTCAGCTTGGTGGCGTGTGCGAAGGCGTCGCGGGCGGCGGGAACGACGTGGACGGTCAGGCCCAGGGCGGCGGCGCTGCTGTGGTGTCCGGTGTTCAGGCCGGTGAGCGTGACCACGCGGGCGGGTGTGAGGTCCAGCCTATGGGCCAGGCGCAGCACGAAGCCGACGATCGACTCGTCGGGCAGCGGGTCGAGGCTGCGGGGAAGTGGCCGGTGCGCGGTCATGCTCCCCGGCCGCTGTGTTGATCGCCGCTGGCGGGGATTCCGGTGTCGTCGAAGACGGTGTTGCGTGCCTTGCGGCGGCCTTTGGAATCGGGCGTGACCGCCGGGACCCGCGGGATCTCGCCGGCGGTGGCGTCGCGGGCGGGATCGTTGCCGAGGTTGATCAGGATGCTGTCCAGCAGGTCCGCGGTCAGCTGCTCGGCTCCGGTGTCGACCGCCTCGGTGCAGCCGTCCTCGATGAGGCGTTCCAGCAGTCCGATCACGCCGCCGGTGCGGCGGAACAAGTACTCGGGCATCGTGCCACCGGTGAGCATTCCGGCTTGGGCGTGGAACAAGCGCAGGTGTCCCTCCAGCCCGGCCAGATGGGCGGTCCAGGCGGCGATGCCTTCCGCGGTGTCGTAGCGGAATGGCTCCAGGTGAACCAAGAGGGTTATTCAGGAGGATCATGTGGATCTTGTGAGACCACGGTTGAGCTGCGGAGATGCTCCTCCGATCAAGATCGCTGAATAAGCCTCCAAGTCGAAGCGCCGTTCGGTCTGGGTGGCCGGGTCGTCCCCCGCCGCCGCGCCGGCGGGTGGTGGGAAGACCCACTGGCCGGTGCGCGGGTCGTGGCGTCCTTCGCGCAGCAGCCCGGAGCCGGGGATGTTGACGCCGATGAGCACGAGCGTGGTGTGCATGCTCATGAAGGCGCGCATCAGGTCGAAGGTGTCCTGGTCGTCGGCGCGGTGCATCTTCAGCCGGGTGATGTCGTCGAGTAGCAGCACCCGGTTGCCGTGGTCGCGCAGCGAAGTGCGGACCGCGCGGGTCAGCTGCGGCAGGGTCATTCCTTTGTGGTCGGCGCCGAAGAAGTCCAGGATCGCCTGGCAGGTGCTCTTGGGTTTGGCGGTCACCGGAGTCTGGACGTAGGCGACCGGGGCGTGCAGGTCGCGGGTGCCGGGGATCGCGGTGGGGTTGAGCTGGTTGTGCAGGTCCAGCCAGGCGTCCTCGAACGCGGCGGCGATCTCGCAGGCGGTCTCGGTCTTGCCCTGGTAGCCCCCGCCCGTGATCATCAGCCCGGGACGGGTGGTCGGCTTCTGCTTGAGCGCGTTGGTTTGCAGCCGGGACCGCATCAGCCGGGCGACAGCGGCGCTCATCGGTGTTTCCTGCAGCGGCAAATTGGCGTGGGTGGCGCCGCGGTGCAGGTCGTGCAAGGCCCGCTTGCGAGGACTCAATACGCGGTAGTCGGCCAGGCTCAGCCGTGGTGCGGGCTGGAAGGTGTGCCGCGTCAGCCGCCACTGCCGCCAGCCCTCGACGGTCTCGCGGTCGGCGACCGGACCGGTCAGGACGAACGGGATGGCCGATTGGTCATCGGGATGCTTTGTCACGAGGCGCTTTCCGGGTGTTGCGCGGATGATTCGGAAGATTCGGTGTCTGCGAGCAGGAACAGCGAGCCGCGGCGGAACGTCTCTCCCAGCCGAGGCGGTGGGCTGACAGGGCCGGCAGCCACGGCTTCTTCGCGGCGGCGGCGGCGATCAGCGTCCACGGCTTGCTGACTCGTGCGGGCGCGCGTGGCCCAGCGCTGCTCGGTGTTGCCTTGAGCGGGCTTGCGTGCTCGTGCCGGTCGGGGCCGCGGTGTGCCGGCGTCGTCGACGGCGTGCACCGGTCGCGCGGTGGCGCGGTCAGCTGCTGCGGCGCCTGCTTGGGCAGCCTCGCGTGCGTGCTCGGTGCGGGCGGCCTTGGCCATCGTGGGCCAGGCGGTGACCGGGATGTGCGCGCCGATCAGCTCCAGCAGCAGCGGAAGCAGCTCGGCGTCCGTGCGCGGCTTGAGCCCGGCTTGCCGGGCTGTCGACAACAGGTCGCGGACGCGGGCGTCGTTGAAAGAGGGCACCTCGCCCTCGGGCGGCAGACCGGTCCAGCGCAAGGTGTGCCAGGCGTGGGTGCCGGGATCCTGGAAGAACACCATGCGGGCATCGCGGGGATCGCGGCGGATCACCCACCGGCCCTTGTGCCGGCCGCCCCGCCCGGATGATGGTTCGTGCCGGTAGGGGTCCAGTGCCGGGCCGTTGTACCAGAGTCCGCGGATCTTCACCCCGCGCTGGCGGTGGATGGTGACGTAGTGCGCGGGCAGCAGCTGGTAGTAGAGCTCCGACGCGGGGATCTCCATCGCGAACCCGCCCTGAGCCAGCGCGGCGGCGAACAGGGTGTTCGGGCTGTGATCACCGGTGGGGTCCCAGCACGGGGCGTGCTCGCCGAGCCGCCGTCGTTGCCAGACCCCGACGATCCAGGTCGCGATCAGGTGTTCCATCGCCTCGATCGTGAGCACCGCGTCGGCCTCGGGGTCGGCGCCGCGGTCGGCGACATCCACCCCGGTGTAGCCGAGCAGATGCTCGAACAGCAGGCTGCGGACCGCGCCGAACGCGCGCTCGACGGCCTGCTTGTCGGTCGGCCGCAGCACCCGCGCGGGCAGGATGTTCGCGCCCAGCACCGCTGAACCTCGACCAGGTGGTGATTGCGATAGACAGCGCCGTGGTCGGTGGTGATCGTCTCCGGAGTGAAGAACGGCAACCCGGCGACCCGATGCCCGGCGAACTCCGCGACCACCGCGGCTGGCAGCCCCGGATAGGGCCACTCCAGCTCCTCGCTCCAGTCCGGACGCATCGGCAACGGCATGGTGATGTCCCGCAACACCATCGCGACATCGACCGCACTGTCGGACACCAGCGTCAGCCGGAACGCGGACAGCGAATGCGTGTAGACATCCAGCGCCAGCGTGAGATGCACCGAGACCGGCTCGCCGAACACCGTCTCCCGGACCTTGACCGGCAGGATGGTCGTGTCCAGCGCGACGACCTGACCAGGCCGGTGCACCACCACGTGCTCACCACTGGTCGGCAACGCGGCCGAGCGGACGTAGCGCTGCCGGCCACCACCGGGGCCGAACCACTCCCTCCAGACCAACCGCAACGTCTCGTAACACGGGATCGCCGCCACCATCTCCGGGCCGTGCTGCTCCCGGACGAACTGGTGCACCAGGCGTTGCCTGGTCTTCATCGACACCCGCGACCGATGCAGGCACTCCTGCTGCACCGCATGAATCGCCTCGCGGATCTGCTCGTTGATGCTGGGATGCCCACCGCCACCACGCAGCCACCGATCGTCGGCGCAGCCGATCGGACCGAACTGACGGCGCCGCGTCTCCCAGCGAATCAAAGTCCGGTAACCGACCTGGTGCAGGCCCAGCAGCCGGGCCTGGTCCGCATCCAGCGCGGCCAGCTCGGCAACCTTCGCCTGCCGCCGTTGCGTCACCGTCGTGATCGCCGGGTCGTAACAGGGTTTGGGTTCACCCGGACCCGGCCGCAGCGGGCTGCCGCTGCGGAACCCGGTCTCCACCTCCAGGGCGTGTCTCATGGATCTTGGGGATCTTGGTTGGTTGGGTTGCGGAGCCAGATCTTGATCGAGGCGACGTCGACGGTGCCGTTGAAGACGAACTCGCGTTCGTCGGTGCGCAGGGCAACCGCGCGGAACGCCTTGAGCTTGTTGTCGAGACGCTCGACGGTGTTGCGCTTCTTGTAGGCCTCGGTGTCGAACACCGGTGGCCGTCCGCCTGTGGAGCCCTTCGCGGCGCGCGCCTTCTGTTGGTCGCTCTTCTCCGGGATCGTGGCCTTGATCCGGCGTCGCCGCAGGTAGGCCCGGATCTTGCGGTTCGAGTACGCCTTGTCGGCCAACAACCGGGCCGGTCGGGTACGGGGCCGGCCGGGCCCGACCCGGCAGATCCGCAGCCGCTCCATGAGCGCCTCGAACGCCAGACAGTCGTGGCGCTGCCCCGCGGTGGTGACCCGGGCCAACGGCCGGCACCGGGAGTCGGCCAGCAGGTGAATCTTGGTGCTCAGACCGCCGCGGGAACGCCCCAGACCCTCCCGGTCAACACGCTTGAC
>JBOHEP010000432.1:0-2203 GCA_050701075.1 Pseudonocardia sp.
CCGCGCGGTCGTCAACATGGACATGATCGGCACGCTGAACACCCCGACACCGGCGGTCCTGCTCGAAGGCGCGACCGGGTCCCAGCACGTCATCGACGCGCTCGCCGAGGCGGCCGAGGAGTTCACCGGCCTCGTCGTGCAGACCAGCCTCAGCCCCTTCAACAGCGACCACGTGCCGTTCATCCAGGCCGGTGTTCCGGCCGTCCTCACGATCGAGGGCGCCGACGGAGCCAATGCGAACGTGCACAGCGCCGCTGACACCCTCGACACGATCGACGGTGACCTCCCCCTGGAGATCCTCCGGATGAACATCGGATTCACGGCCGAGCTGCTCGGTAGGGCATGAGGAGCGCAATGGCCCAGCCAAGATCAGCATTTCGGTACGGGGCGTTGCCCGCGCCCCTACTCGATCAGAAAGTGCCGTCCCGGGTGGACGCCAACTTGTAGGAGGATCAGTTTATGGCAATCTATGCACAGGGGACCGTCCTGACCTGCAGCCATGGCGACTGCGGCTGCCGTGTCCTGGTCGAGTCAGAATGTCATTGTGACAACGCCGGTGATCCCTATGTGTGCACCTGCGGCGCACCGATGGTCGAGCTGGCTGACAGCGATGCGGGGCCTGTCGGATCATCCGTGTGACCCGCATACCACTCCTGAGGAAGCGAGATGCCGGTGAATGAGCGGTGAATGAGCACAGCGCGGAGAAGGCATCGTTTCATGGCATGGTGCTCGTCGGCGAACAGACGACCTATATATCCCACCTCCCAATGTTCGGGTCGCCGCACGACTATCAGGCGATCTTCGAGGTGACCCTGTCAAAGGCCGGGTCGGACCCGCTGGCAGACTATGTGAAAGACCGCCAGGAGAACCCTCCCGGGAGTTCTGGGCGGCCGGATCCCGAGTCCAAGATGTACGGGCTGGCACCAATGATAGACAAGTTCGATGCCGATCCGCTCACCGATGCGTTCGTGCTCACAGATCTTGTGACACCCGCTGATCCCCTGGACCCGCAATCACCGCCGATACGCACCTCGTTCAAGGCAGGCATCTTCCGAGGGCATTTTGAGACCTTTCATCCGCACGAGAAGGGGGGTCCACAGATTCTCGACGATGTCGTTGTCCAGGTGACGAATGCCGTTGTTTTTCGAAAGTTCAACCTCCATGCACAACCGCCTCCGCAACTTGAGTACATCCTCTTCGGTAAGGGTCAGGAGCTCTTCCTGACGCACGTGATCACCGGCCCGCCGGATTTCGACCAGATACTGGGCGTCGAGGTGGACGGTCATCAGCTCACCGACGCCGAGCTGCGCCGCGGCGTGCTCGTGACCATCCCGGGACGGGAGAATGCGATGGCACAGCGACTGAACGAAGGGGATCACGTTACCGGCCAGACCCAGGTTCCGGCGAGCAAGCCTGATGGGCCGCGTTCCGCGACCGTGCAGCTGCGAGCAGCCACCCAGGTCTACTTCGAGACCGACGACCTCGTGTCCGGCCCTGACCACCATATGTAGCGCAGCCGTAGGGGTTTCGTCGGGGCTGGGTAGGGCGAGGGCACGGTGGGAGTGGTGCGGGGATCCGGTGGGCGGAAGGTGTCGAGCGCTTGATCGATGTCTTGATACCGTCAGCCGTACCGGGTGTGGTTCCGGGTTCCCAATCGATGATCACACGGCACCGCCGGAGTCGCGGTGACCCGCCGGAGCTACGGCACCGCCGGAGTCGCGGTGACCCGCCAAGGTCAGTGTTCGGCACGGGGAGCCGCTCGGGGTGCGGCTCCATGTTCCCGTTCGGGGATCATAGCTGGCCTGGCTGGGGGGGCACGGTCGTCTCAAGATCGCTCCATGTGACCCGCTGCCTCCTCCGCGCGCGGTGATCAAGGCGGAACCGTGGTTGTTAGAGATCAACTGACAACGGATTCCCCTTGACCACCGCGGATCAGGCCTCATGGACATCTCAGGGCGATCGTGAAACAGCGCTGGGGTGGGTGCCGCGCGTGCTGATGCCGAGCGGTGCTAATGCAGTGCCCCGTTCCCGTAGATCGGCACGTCGTCGAACTCGAGCTCCCAGGTCTCGTTCTGGAACAGTCCGAGCCGCGGAACGCGCGGTTCGCGCAGTGTCTCCTCGTGCAGTGCCTCGTCGCCCAGCGCCGCGGTTACCGCGGTCATCGGGGCGCCGGGGTGGACCTGCGGGGTGCGCACCGCGCCCC
>JBOHEP010000433.1:0-5523 GCA_050701075.1 Pseudonocardia sp.
TCACTGACGAGGATCTGCCGGGCCTTGGCCAGCATGCGCTTCTCGCCCGCGGACAGACCGCGGTCCTTCTCCCGGCGCCAGAGGTCACGCACCACCTCGGCCACCTTGTTCACGTCGCCGGACGCCAGCTTCTCCAGGTTCGCCTTGTAACGGCGGGACCAGTTCGTTGGCTCCTCGGTGTGCGGCGCGCGGAGCACCTCGAACACCTTGTCAAGACCCTCCTGGCCCACCACGTCCCGGACGCCGACGACCTCGGCGTTCTCGGCGGGAACACGCACCGTGAGATCACCCTGGGCGACCTTGAGGACGAGGTACTTGCGCTCCTCGCCCTTGATCGTTCGGGTCTCGATCGCCTCGATGAGCGCGGCACCGTGGTGCGGGTAGACGACGGTCTCTCCGACCTTGAAAACCATGTGTCCTCTGCCCCTTTCGCTGAGCCAAGGTTAACACGCCCCCTCCGGCTCCCGCTGCGCGGCATGGGTCGTCGTCGCAGGTCAAGGAGTTGACAAGCGCCCACAAACGTGCAGTCACGAGCCGCGTCCGGAACGGCCACGCGCCGCGGCTAGGCTTCTCGCTGGTCGAGACCCGAGACCTCCGAGAACCCCACCGGCACAGCACCCGGACGCAGACCAGCTCCCCGCACCGCAACGGTGCGGCCAGGCCCGCCCGTGGGGCGCGGAGCAGGCGCCCGGCAGGAAGGACGTCAACAGTCGTGAGCCGCTCCGAGTGGTCCCGCCCCGGGAGGGTCGCCATCCTCGTCGCCGCCATGATCGGCATCCTTGCGGTGACCGGGTGCGGGGCCGGGCAGATCACCCAGACCGGCGAGCAGATCACCGCCGTCGGTGGAGCGAACGTCGGGACCGGCACCATCCTGGTCCGCGATGCGCAGATCACCTTCGGCGACGAGGTCAAGGGGGGCACCGTCCACCCACGCGGGGGCACGGCGCCGTTGCAGATGCGGATCATCAACGAAGGCACCACCGGCGACCGGCTGGTCTCGGCGTCCAGTCCCGTGGCGTCCTCGGTGCAGGTCACCGGCCAGGCCGAGGTGCCGGCCGGTCAGGTGCTGCTCGTCGGGGGCGAACCGACAGCTCCGGTCGCTCCGGCCCCGGTCGGTCGGCTACCCGGCGCCGCCGCCACAACGACCACCCCGGCAACCACCACCCCGCTACCCGCCACCCCGGCAACCACCAGCCCGGCAACCACCAGCCCGCTACCCGCCACCCCGGCAACCACCACCCCGCTACCCGCCACTTCGGCAACCACCAGCCCCGCAACCACCAGCCCGGCGACGACCACCCCGGCCCCCGCTGCGCAGGCCCCCGTCGAGGGCGGCGAGCGCACGGCGCAGATCGTCCTCACCGGTCTGCGCGACGACATCCGTGCCGGGCTCACCTACGAGCTCGTCCTCGTCTTCGAACGCGCTGGGGAGATCCGTTTCGACATTCCCGTCGGCAACCCGCAGGCCCCCCGCGAGCCCGCGGCCGAGTGACGAACCGCACCCGCGCGGCCCGCACCGGGTACCGCTGCGCCGACTGTGGGAGCCGGTCCGCGCAGTGGACCGGTCGCTGCGCGGCCTGCCAGGCGTGGGGCACCCTCGAGCAGGTCGCAGCCGTGGCGCCGACCAGGGGTCGGGTGGCCACGGGCGCGCCCACGTCTCCCGCCCGTCGCATCTGCGAGGTGGAGCTCGACGCCGCCCGCGCCCGGCCCACCGGCGTCAGCGAGCTGGACCGCGTACTCGGTGGCGGCCTGGTGCCCGGCGCGGTCGTACTCCTGGCGGGTGAACCTGGTGTGGGGAAGTCCACTCTGCTCCTGGAGGTCGCGGCCCGGGCCACCGGGCGCGTGCTCTACGTCACGGGCGAGGAGTCAGCGGGCCAGGTCCGGCTGCGCGCCGAGCGGACCGGTGCCGTTCGCGACGACCTCTTCCTCGCCGCCGAGTCCGACCTCGGGTCGATCATCGGGCACCTGGACGCGGTGCGGCCCGATCTGCTGGTCGTCGACTCGGTGCAGACCATGTCCACCATCGAGGCCGACGGTGCCCCGGGTGGGGTCACCCAGACCCGCGCGGTCACCGTCGCGCTCACCGGGCTGGCCAAGGACCGCGGACTGCCGGTGGTGCTCGTGGGACATGTCACGAAGGACGGCTCGATCGCGGGTCCGCGGGTGCTCGAGCACCTCGTCGACGTGGTGCTGTCGTTCGAGGGCGACAAGCACTCGACGCTGCGCATGGTGCGCGGGGTGAAGAACCGCTTCGGCCCGGCCGACGAGGTGGGCTGCTTCGAGCTGCGCGACGAGGGCATCGTCGGGATGCCGGACCCGTCGGGGCTCTTCCTGGCGAGGTTCGGCGGACCGCCCGTGCCCGGCACCGCCGTCACCATCGTGCTGGACGGGCGCCGCCCGTTACCGGCCGAGGTGCAGGCCCTCGTCGCGGGCAAGGACATCGCGAGCCCGCGTCGGGCCGTCAGCGGCCTGGACAGCGCGCGGGTGGCGATGCTGCTGGCCGTCCTGGAGCGCCGTGCGGGGATCAAGCTGCACGACGCCGAGGTGTATGCCGCCACCGTCGGCGGGATGCGAGTGGTCGAGCCCGCCGCCGATCTCGCGCTGGCGCTGGCCATCACCTCAGCCCGTCGGGACATCGCACTGCCACCCGACCTGGTGGTCCTCGGCGAGATCGGGCTGGCAGGCGAGGTGCGCCGGGTGGCGGGCGTGGACCGCCGGCTGGCCGAGGCCGCCCGCCTGGGGTTCGGGCGAGCGCTGGTGCCACATGGGTGCGACGCCGGGCCCCCAGGGATGCGTGTCCAGCAGGTCGGTGACGTGGCCGCACTCCTGGAGAACCTGCGCTGACTCCGAGAACCTGCGCTGACGGCCCGCTCAGGCAGCCGCCGCCGAGCGCAGGAACGGTGTCGGTCGACTGATCACGCCGTCCACCCGGGTCAGCACACGGTAACCCCCGGCCGGCACGACGGTGCGCTGCTGCGCACAGCCCGGCGTTGACGTCCGACCTGCCCAGGTCACCGGGAACGTCTCCGGCTGCCCCGGCGCGAGCGTGCGCATCTCCGGTCGGGACGGGTTGACGCAGTCATTGCTGGACCACAGTCTGGTCACACCGTCACCGCTCCACACCACGACCTCCAGGCGAGTGGACCCGAGGTCACGGACGCAAGGCTGCCCGCTGATGTTCGTGACGACGAGGCTCAGCTCGGGCCGCTCCCCGACCCGGTGCTCGACGCGGTCGACCCCGGCGACCACCCCGAGCATCTCGTCGTCACACGGCACCGGAGTGCGGCCCGGATCGACCGCTGCCGGAGCAGGGGGACCGGCAGCGGACAACGGCGCGACCGGCGCCGCCATCACCACGGGGGACGGTGACGCGACCGGCTCCGGTGCCGACACCGCGACCCAGGCCGCGGGCCGCGACGTCGGTTCGGACTCGGCCGCGGTCGAGACTCCGGCGATCGGCCAGCCGACCAGGACGAGCATGGCGACCACTGACCCGAGCGCCAGCCACCGTCGGCGCCAGTAGACGCCCGCCGGCAGCGGGCCGACTGGATCAAACATATGACAGAGAGTATCGAATGTGGCTACGTTGGGTTGCAGGAGCTGCCCGTGTCGCCGGAGACACGACCACGAGAGCCCCTCCGACCGGGGGAGTCCGGTCGATGGCCTCTTGCCCTGGCCGCGCAGCCGAGGTTCACTCATGCCGTGATGCGCATGCAGCTGGAGCACTTCTGGCCCAGCCGTCGCGTCGTCGCATTCGACGAGTTCTGTCGCCCGGCCGCGTAGCGCGGCCCCCGGTCGCCACCCGGCCTTTCGCGTCCCGCCCTTCATGTGCGCTCGCCCCGCAACATCCCGCCTCGTCACCCAGGAGACACCCATGTCCGTCACGGACGACCTGCTCGCCAACAACGCCAAGTACGCCGAGACCTTCTCGGCCCCGCTCCCGATGCCGCCGACCAAGAACGTCGCCGTCGTCGCCTGCATGGACGCCCGCCTCAACGTCTACGCCATCCTCGGCCTCAACAACGGTGAGGCCCACGTGATCCGCAACGCCGGCGGTGTGGTCACCGACGACGAGATCCGCTCGCTCGCCATCAGCCAGCGACTGCTCGGTACCCGCGAGATCATCCTCATCCACCACACCGACTGCGGGATGCTGACGTTCACCGACGACGAGTTCAAGAAGGGCATCCAGGAGGAGACCGGCATCAAGCCCGGATGGGCCGCCGAGTCGTTCACCGACCTGGACACCGACGTGCGGCAGTCGATCAGCCGGATCAAGGCCAGCCCGTTCATCCCGCACACCGACCAGGTGCGCGGCTTCGTGTTCGACGTGGCGACCGGGAAGCTGAACGAGGTCGTCTGAGGCCGGGTGGTCCTCACGGTTCGGGCAGTGGCACCATCGACACCCGTGCCGCTGCCCGACCTCGTCCTCGCCTGGTACCCGGGTGCCGCCAGGGATCTGCCGTGGCGGCGGCCCGGCACTACGCCGTGGGGTGTGCTGGTCAGCGAGTTCATGCTCCAGCAGACGCCGGTGGCGCGCGTCGAACCTGTGTGGCTGACCTGGATGGCCCGGTGGCCGGTCCCGTCCGCGCTGGCCGCGGCGTCCCGGGCGGATGTCCTGCGGGCCTGGGGAAAGCTCGGCTACCCGCGACGCGCGCTGCGGCTGCACGAGGCCGCCCGGGTGCTCACCCTCGGGTACGGTGACGCCGTTCCGTCCGATGTGGACGTCCTTGAGGCGCTGCCAGGGGTCGGTTCCTACACCGCGCGGGCGGTTGCGGCGTTCGGCCACGGCCTGCGGTGCCCGGTGGTCGACACGAACGTCCGGCGGGTCGTGGCCCGAGCCGTGCACGGCCGTGGGGACGCCGGTCCCGCCCGCACGCGTGCCGACCTCGCCGACGTCGACGCGCTGCTGCCCGTCGAGCCGGCGACCGCCGCGGTACTGTCAGCCGCACTCATGGAGCTGGGCGCGGTGGTATGCACCGCCCGCGTGCCACGTTGCGGGGCCTGCCCGCTGCGCACCACCTGCGCCTGGGTCTCGGCCGGGCGGCCGGCGTATGCTGGACCGCGGCCCGCGGCCCAGGCTTTCGCCGGCACCGACCGGCAGGTGCGGGGCCGGCTGCTGGACGTGCTGCGCGGGGCCGCGGGACCGGTGGAACGCGGCGCCCTGGACGCCGTCTGGTCCGACGCGTCGCAACGCGACCGGTGCCTGCACTCGCTGCTCGTCGACGGGCTGACCGAGCAGCTCGCCGACGGTCGCTTCGCCCTGCCGGCCTGAACGCCGTGCCCCAGACAGTGCGGTTCCGGCTCGACGATGCCGCGGGCATCGAGCTGACCGGGCTGCGCGAGCGGGTCCGGGCGGCCGGGCTCGCCGCACCCACCGGGCCGCCGACCGTCACCGTGGCCGCCGCGACCTCGATTCCCGCACCGGCTCGCACCGCGCTGGCCGGGGAGCTGGCGCTGCTCACCCTCCCGTCACTGTGGCTGGCGACGCTGGCCGCCGCCGCTGGCCGGCCCGAGGAGCTC
>JBOHEP010000434.1:0-5149 GCA_050701075.1 Pseudonocardia sp.
ACGCGATGACGAGGCCGGGCAGCTGCTCGCGGCGGTGCCGGGGCTGCCCTCGACCACCGCCGCGGGGCTGGCCAGGCGGTTTGGCCCGGCGCATTTCCAGGCGGTGGAAAGCGGGGTCGCCGCGGTCTCCGCGACGATGCTGGCCTTGATGGCGGTGGCACAGGCCGCGGCGCTGTGTGAGGCGCCCACGATCGACCTGGACACCACCGATGGGGTCAACTCTCTTGTGTGATGGGCGCTTCTTGCGCCCCGTTTAGTAGTGCCCCGCGGCGTTCACGAGACGTGGTTGCGACCTGTGCGCCACCACCGACATTTCTCCTCACCACGTGTCGCCTACAAGATCAATCTCCGCGAAAGTCCGGAGTCGGCCCGTAGCGGTGTCAAGCGGTGCCTCGATCCGGTCACGGCGGGCGGTGGGGAGCGCACTGCCCCACGATCCATCGGCAGATCGCTTCTACGACGTAGCCTTGCTCGGCGTCGTCGAGCGCACGCCCGGCGGGGATGCCGTGCCATCGCTCCAGGCAGGTGCGGCAGCACGTCGCGGTGGCGTGCTGCGCGACGAACACGGGATGCCCGCGGTAGGGCGTCTGACGGCCGTCGTTGCGCGGTTCGGCCTGGGCCAGCCTGCGCTCGACCAGCTCCTCGGCGTGTCTGCGTACGGTTGTGATGCCGCGCAGGTCGACCACTCGCACGGTTCCGGCCACGTAGCCGGAACTCTACGCGGAAGTGGTGCTGCCCGATCCGGATCAGCCTGGCATCCAACTCGTCCATCACCACGGGCGCAGGTGCTCGATCGTGACGCGGTGCTGCTCGGCCAATCGCTGGGCGATCAACGAACGGTGGCAAGCCTCTGGGTCGCGTTCGACACAGAACAGCCCTGCGACCCCACCACTCGAGAGCGCCGACACGACCGGCGTGAGGTCGGCGCTCTCGAGGATCTCGGCGGTGTAGCGGCGGGTGTACTCGGTAGCGAGGTCGCGGCGCGAGCGCTTGCCGACCCCTTGGCGGTCGTCCTCGGCGTACTGGAGCCGGCGTAGCTCGGTGGTTGGGGCGAGCTCAGGATGGTGCTCGTAGGCGATCCGGGCATGGGCGAGGGCCGCCTGCAGCCGGCGTGAGTTCGCCCAGGCGTACTCGGGTCCGCGGACACCGCGGCGCTGACGTACGTCGAGCAGCAGACGGACGTCTGCGTGCCGCAGTCGTTGCAGGAAGGACTCGCCGTCGAAGCCATAGACGCCGATCGTCACCATTCTGAGCACCGGATCACCCATCTGCTTGCTACTCGCGCTGGTTCACTCGGCACGAGTAGCGGACGCGGCGAGTTGGCATCACGCGACGGCGGTCCCCTCGAGCTCGACCATCTGGCCGGGAATCGCCAGCCGTGTCACCCCGAGCATCGTGGTGGTCGGCGCCACCCCGGCGGCGCCCAACCGCGACGCCAGCACGCCGTAGTGCTGGAAGAGCAGATCGACTTCGGTGGTGTATACGTTGAGCCGGACAAGGTTCACGAGGGACATGCCGGCCTCGCCGAGCACGGCCTCCAGGTTGTCGAGGCTCAGCGCCAACTGTGCCGCCATGTCACCGTCATGCTGGGGCTTGCCGTCGCCGCTCATCGCGGTCTGCCCGGAGCAGTACAGGGTCCGGGTGTGCCCGGAGACGATCTCACCCTGGTTGAATCCCATCTCCACCGACCACGTCATCGGGTTGACTGCCGTTCGTTCCATTGCCACAACAGTTCCATTCGACTCGTTGGGAGTACGTATGCGTCCATCGGCCCGGTAGCCGCCATCGTTTGACGTCGTGGTGACGAACCTCCCGATAAATCACGACATCTTGTGTCGTGTATTCTGATAGTGTTCTCGCATGCGCGCCGACCGGTTGGTCTCGCTGGTGCTGCTGCTGCGCCAGCGTGGTCGGCTGACTGCGGACACGCTGGCCCGCGAGCTGGAGGTATCCACCCGCACCGTGCTGCGCGACATCGAGGCGCTGTCCACGGCCGGCGTCCCGGTCTACGCCGATCGCGGCAGGCACGGCGGTTTCGCGTTGTTGCCCGGTTTCCGGACCGAGCTCACCGGACTGAACCACGACGAGGCCCTTGCCGTGCTGGCTGCCGGATCCAAGCGCGGCGAGCAGGTATTCGGCCTCGGCTCGGCGCTCGCTTCGGCCATGCGCAAGGTGCTCGACGCGCTGCCCGAGAGCCACCGGGCCACCGCGAGCGACGCGGCCCAGCGATTGCTCGTCGACCCGGAGACCGACCTGCTCTCACGCCGGCTGGTCACCGAGGAGGTACTGGCAACCACAATGATCGAGGTCCGGCGCGCGGTGCTCGCCGGACACAAGCTGCGCATCCACTACGCGGCCACAGGCCAGACACCACGGTGGCGCACGGTGGATCCGATCGGCCTGGTCACCGTACGCGGCCGGGGCTACTTGCTGGCCACGAGATCTGGCGCGGACCGCACCTACCGGCTGTCGCGGGTGCTGGCCGCCGAGGAACTCCCCGAACGGGCACAGCGACCAAACCGGGTCGATCTGGACCGGATCTGGCGGGAACGCTCCGTGCAGTTTCTCTCCGGCGGAGACCACATCACCGTGCTGGTACGGGTGAACCCGGCGCGGCGGGAGGACCTGCTGGACACCGCGCTGGCCGTCCGCGCAGAAGAACCCGACGCAGACGGCTGGCTGCGGCTGGAGGTGACCTTCCAAGATGCACGACACGCCGAGTGGGCGCTGTGGCAGCTGAGCACGGATGCGGAAGCCCTTACCCCGCAGTCGTTGCGCACCTCCCTACGCAACCGCGCCACCGCGATTGCCGCCCGCTACGGAGACTCATCCTGAAAGTTGTCGCCATCTGCGGGCCGCCGCCGACGCGGCTCGACGAGCCCGCGGCACGCCGTCGAAGTCGCGGAACCCGGTGTTGCGACGTAGCCCTTGCCGCTCGCCGCTACTTCGCCGAGATGCTGCCGTGGGTTCCGATGGCCAGCGGAGGTTCCGCCATGGCGCCGCACCCCGCCACGAGTTTCCGTTGGATTCGATCACCCGTAGACGTATCACGGAGGCGCGACAGCGCTTTGATCTGCGACTTTGGTGGGCGGGTGGGGTTCGAACCCACGACCTGACGGATTATGAGGGAAGTTGGAAGCGCCACACACAGCCTCTACCAGCGACTATGACCAACCGATCGGCACCACCAGACCACTGGTTACCCTCGATTCGCACCGTGTTCGATCCCACGGCGCGTCTCCTGGCGCCGGCCGCGCCGGACTCTCGACAAGCCCGCGACCCCCGGGGGAGCCCAAAATCCGAGGCGCGCCGATAGCGGCAGACTGAATGCAATAACCCCGGTGATGTAGCTCGCCGAGGTCGACGGCCAGGGTCGCTCCGGGGTCTTCGTTCACGAGTGTAGAGGAGCAGGTCGAGGGTGTCGACTTCCCCGCCCGGTGGACAACGTCCGTCCGCAGCGAGCGCAACAGCAGCTCTCGTCCAGGCGCACCTCGCCGTCCCGCGCGTCGCCACATACCTCGACGCCTGCAACGGCGACCTCGACCGCGCCCTGCGCCTCTACCGGTGGAACGCACGCCTGGCCGGCGCGCTGTGGGAAGCACTCGGACATGGCGAGGTCCTGCTCCGCAACACGATCCACGACGCCCTGACCACCCGCCACCAACAACGCCGGCAACCCGGCTACTGGTTCGACGACCCCAAGAGTGAACTCGACCATCGCGCCCTCGACGAGATCACCACAGCCAACCGACGCGCCCACCAAAGCGCTGGCCCCGCCGCCCCGCCAGGCAAGATCGTCGTGGAACTGCCGTTCGGGTTCTGGCGATACCTGCTCGCCAGGCGCTACAGCTCCACGCTGTGGCCTGCCATGCGACACGGCTTCCCGCACCTCCCCAAGCGGGACCGGGCGCGACTGGAGGCCCCAGTCATACGTCTGCACCAGCTCCGCAACCGGATTGCCGACCACGAACCCCTGATCCGCGAGAACCTCCGCGCCCGGCTCGCCGATCTCGAACACGTCCTCGACGCCATCGACCCCGCACTACACACATGGGTACGCGACGACGGCGGATACCTCATCACGATGATCGCTCAACGCCCATGATCACAACACAAGAACTCCGCTGCGCTCTGATCTCGTGATCTCCACACCAATCGGACCCAATTGCCGAACTGAGGGCAACCAGGGTCAAGCCCAGTCAACCAGTGGGGCGGGTGGGGTTCGAACCCACGACCTGACGGATTATGAGGGAAGCCGGAAGCACCTCGCACGGCCTCTACCAGCGGCTATGGCCACGCGATCGGCATTACCAGGTGTCCTGGGAACCACTGGCCCCCCTCGATTCGCACCACGTTTGATCCCACGCCGCGTCTCCTGGCGCTCGCTGCGTCCGACCCCTCGGCAAGCCCGCAGCCGCCCTCCGAGGCCCGACATCCAAGCGCACCGACTCGGGCCCGGCTCGCCGGCGCCTCGAAGACCTCCGAACAGATTCACCACGTCCTTCTCGATGACGCCGCCGGCCGACGTCCCTCGCCCTGCCACCCGGGCCTGCCGCGCGGCGTCGCATCTGGACGGCCAGCTCAGTGGCCCGGGTCGGTGTCCGCGCCGCTGGGCCGGTAGGTCGGGTGTCTCGGTAGAGGTCTCAGTGACGACCGGCGCGACGTGGTGGTCCAGGAGCGACCGGAGCGGGGCGAGCTCGCCCCGCAGGGAAGCCTGGCTGGCGACCAGGTTCTGCTCGGCGTCGAGGTGTTGCCAGTCCAGCGGGTGCCCGGCATCGCGGGCCAGCTGGCTGAAGAACGCGCGCTGGGTGCGACCGTTGCCCTCACGGAACGGATGCACGGCGTTGACATCCCCGACGGCCTCGGCCAGCCCGTCGAGGAAGTCACCGCGATCCAGTTCCCGCAGGTGGTTGGCCCGAGCGAGCTTGCCGAACACATCGGCGACGTAGGACTCGATGAACTGCGGAAGACAGAACAGATCGGCTTTGGCGATGGCAACAGTGCGGATCTCCCCGGCCCAGTCCTAATCCGAAAATAGCCGGGGACGGGCGAACGGGACCACCGGCTCGGCGTCATGTCGGTGCCGAGTCGGGGACGGGCTGACCGATGTCAGGCGGCGGGCTCCAAGGTGACTTTGAAGCCGAGGGTC
>JBOHEP010000435.1:0-5141 GCA_050701075.1 Pseudonocardia sp.
GCAGCGATCAACCTCATCCGCTACGACGCCTGGCTCACCGAAAAGCCCATGGACAGGACCCGAACCACACACCTGCAACGGATCTTCACTGCCGCAGCATGACGCCCAGAATTTGCCAACAGGGTCCGGTGAGGGCTGAAACGGACGTTATTGGCCCGAGAGCCCTTACCCCCGTTAGGTGCACGACAATGCCGTTCGTCGCAGGCGGTCAGGCGGTCAGGTGGTCAGGTGGTCAGGCGGTCAGGCGGTCAGGCGGTCAGGCGGTCAGGCGGCAGACGCGGCCGACCGAGCCCGGGCGCGGAGGGAGTCCGGCACCGCGAAACGGTCGCCGTACTTCTTCGCGAACTCATCCGCCCTGGCCACGAACCCGGCCACGCCACCGGGATAGCCCTCGACGTACTGCACCACCCCACCGGTCCAGGCCGGGAAGCCGATGCCGAAGATCGAGCCGATGTTGGCGTCCGGGATCGAGGTGAGCACGCCCTCGTCGAAGCACCTGACGGTTTCCAGCGCCTCGACGATCAGCATCCGCTCGGCGAGCTCGTGCAGGTCGACGTCGTGGTTCGTGGCCCCGAACTTCGAACGCAGGCCCGGCCAGAGCCGCACCCGCTTGCCGTCGGCGTACTCGTAGAACCCTGCACCACTCGACTTGCCCAAGCGGTCGAACTCGTCGACGAGCCGGTCGATGACCGCCTCGGCAGGGTGCACGGTCCACGTGCCACCCGCGGCGATGACCGCCGTTCTCGTCTCCTCGCGGATCTTGCGGGTCAGCGTGAGCGTCAGCTCGTCCATGAGCTGGAGCACCGGAGCCGGGTAGCCGGCCTGCGCCGACGCCTGCTCGATGGTCTGCGGGTCGATGCCCTCGGTGATCATCGCCACACCCTCGTTGATGAAGGTGCCGATCACCCGGCTGGTGAAGAACCCGCGGCTGTCGTTGACCACGATCGGGGTCTTCCTCATGCCCAGCACCACGTCGAACGCCTTGGCGAGGGTCGCATCCGAGGTCTGCTCGCCACGGATGATCTCGACCAGCGGCATCTTGTCGACCGGGGAGAAGAAGTGCAGGCCGATGAACTCCGCGGGACGGCCGGCATCGAACCTCGCGAGCTCGGTGATCGGCAGCGTGGAGGTGTTCGAGCACAGCAGAGCGTCCGGGGAGATCACCTTCGCCGCCTCGGCGAACACCTCCTGTTTGAGCTGCACCGATTCGAACACGGCCTCGATCACGATGTCGCAGCCGCCGAGATCGGCGTAGGAGTCGGTGGGGGTGATCCGCGCCAGCAGCGCGTCGCCCTTCTCCTGGCTGGTCCTGCCGCGGGAGACGCCCTTGGTCACCAGCCTCTCGGAGTACGCCTTGCCCCTCTGGGCCACGTCGAGCGAGACGTCCTTGAGCACGACCTCCCACCCCGACAGCGCGCAGCTGTAGGCGATCCCGGCGCCCATCATCCCGGCGCCGAGCACCGCGACCTTGGTAGGCGTGTACGACTCGAATCCGTTGGGTCGCGACCCGCCGCCGTTGATGTGCTGCAGGTCGAAGAAGAACGCCTTGGTCATGTTCTTCGAGACCTGACCCGTGGCGAGCTCGACGAAGTATCGGCTCTCGATCCGAAACGCCGTGTCGATGTCGACCTGCGTGCCTTCGACGGCCGCGGCCAGGATGTTGCGCGGCGCGGGCATCGGGGCGCCCTTGAGCTGCTTGCGCAGGTTGGCCGGGAACGCCGGCAGGAACGCCGCGAGCTTCGACGACGACGGCGTGCCGCCGGGAACCTTGTAACCAGGCTTGTCCCACGGCTGCGCGGCCCCTGCGTTCGCGGCGATCCAGGCCCGCGCTCTGTCGAGCATCTCCTCGGGCGACGACGCGAGCTCGTCGATGATCCCGACCTCCAACGCCGCCGCCGGCTTGTGCCGCTGGCCCTGCGCGAGCACCTTCATGAACGCGTCGGCGATGCCCAGCATCCGGGTGGTACGCACGACGCCGCCGACCCCGGGCAGCAGGCCCAGCGTCACCTCGGGCAGGCCGTAGACCACCCCGCGGGCGTCGAGCCCGATTCGGTGGTGGCAGGCGAGCCCGATCTCCAGGCCACCGCCGAGCGCAGTGCCGTTCATGGCGGCGACGACCGGGCGGCCCAGGGTCTCCAGCCTGCGGAACTGTGCCTTCACCGCGGTGACCCGCTCCATGATCACCGCAGCGTCGGCCGCGGTGGCCATCGAGAGCAGGTCGAGGTCGGCGCCGGCGAAGAACGTCTTCTTCGCCGAGGTGACAATCACTCCGGTGATGTTCTCCTTGTCTGCGACCAGCGCATCGACGCAGGCCCCCATCCCGGCGAGATAGCGCTCGTTCATCGTGTTGGCACTGCGGCCGGGGTCGTCGAGGGTGACGACGACGATGCCGTCCTCACCGCGTTCCCAGCGAACGGCATGCTGCTCAGTCACTAGCTGTCCCTTCAGTCCCGCAGAGCCTTTCAGGAGAGGCGCTCGACGACGGTGGCGATCCCCATGCCGCCACCGACGCACAGCGTGGCGACGCCGAAGCGCTGGTCGCGGCGATCGAGCTCGTCGACGAGAGTGCCGAGGATCATCGCGCCGGTAGCGCCCAGCGGGTGGCCCATGGCGATCGCACCACCGTTGACGTTGACCTTGTCGTGCGGCACGTCCAGGTCCTTCATGAACCGCAGGACGACGGCGGCGAAGGCCTCGTTCATCTCGAACAGGTCGATCTGGCCGACGGTCATGCCCGCCTTGGCCAACGCCTTGCGGGTGGCCGGCGCCGGACCGGTGAGCATGATCGTCGGGTCGGATCCCGACAGCGCGGTGGCGACGATCCGGGCGCGCGGGGTGAGGTTCGCCGCCTTGCCTGCGGCTTCGGTCCCAACCAGCACGAGCGCGGCGCCGTCGACGATCCCGGAGGAGTTGCCCGGCGTGTGCACATGGTTGATCTTCTCGACCCAGTGGTAGCGCTGCAACGCCACGGCGTCGAAGCCACCGGCCTCGCCCATCATCGCGAACGACGGCTTGAGCGATCCGAGGGCCTCCATCGTGGTGCCGGCACGGACGTGCTCGTCGCGGTCCAGCACGGTGACCCCGTTGCGGTCGGAGACCGGCACGACCGAGCGGGCGAAGTAGCCGTTGGCCCACGCCTTGGCCGCGCGGGTCTGCGATTCCAGCGCGTAGGCGTCGACGTCGTCGCGGCTCCACCCCTCGATGGTCGCGATCAGGTCGGCGCCGATGCCTTGGGGCACGAACCCGGTCTCGTAGGCGGTGTCCGGGTCCATCGCCCACGCGCCGCCGTCGGAGCCCATGGGCACCCGGGACATCGACTCGACGCCTCCGGCGAGGATCATCTTCTCCATCCCGGAACGCACCTTCTGCGCCGCGATGTTCACCGCTTCCAGGCCGGACGCGCAGAACCGGTTGAGCTGCAGGCCAGCCACGGTGTCGGGCAGGCCGGCGACGATGGCGGCAGTCTTGGCGATGTCGCCGCCCTGGTCGCCGATCGGGGAGACCACGCCGAGCACGACGTCGTCGATGATAGCCGGGTCCAGCTCGGGGAACCGGCGCCGGATCTCGTCGATCAGCCCGACCACCAACGACACGGGCTTGACCTCGTACAGCGAGCCGGAGGCCTTGCCCCGGCCGCGCGGCGTGCGGATGGCGTCGTAGAGGTATGCCTCGGGGATCTCGCTCATGAGTCGTTGTTACAGCAGTACTGTCACATAGGTCAAGCCGTGACGTAACCTGCCTCGCATGGCTGCGCCACATGTGTCCTGCGAAGCACCCGTATCTGGGTCGACCGATCAAGACGATGAACGGCTCACCATCGATCAGCTGGCGCAACGCTGTGGGATCACCGTCCGCAACATCCGCTTCTACGCCGGACGAGGGCTGCTCCCGCCACCCCAGCTGCGCGGACGCACCGGCCTCTACGGGCCTGATCATCTCGCCCGGCTCGAACTGGTCAGTGAGCTCTCCGCCCTCGGCTTCACCCTCGCCGCGATCGAGAACCAGCTGGAACGGCTGCCACCCACCGCAGGCGCCGGTGAGCTGGCGCTGCACCGGGCACTGATCACCCCATGGGTCCCCGAGCAGATCGAGGAGCTCGACCACGTCGAGCTGGAACGCCGGGCCGGACGTGCTCTGGAGTCCGAGGATCTTGATGCCCTCGAGGGCCTAGGCATGATCACCCGACTCGACGACGGCCGGGTGCGCCTGCACGGTCCCGGCACCCTCGGCGAGGGCCTCGCGATGCTCGACTCCGGGCTGCCCGCGCAGATGTGGACGCGCGCCCACCGGCTGATCGAACACCACACGACAGCACTCGCCGAGGATCTGATGGCCCTGTTCCAGGACGAGGTGCTCCAGCCGTTTCGCGACCGTGGCCGCCCAGCCGCCGAGCGCATCCGACTCGCCGAGGCACTCACGCGGCTCAAGCCGATCACCGTGCGGGGCGTGGTGACGGCGTTCGGGCGCGCGGTCAACCGGACGATCCGTGAACGTTTGGGGTAGCAGTGGCAGCCGATCTGCCGGTCACATTGCGGAGGTAGGGACGGACGACCTCGCGGGTGAGAACGAGAACCGGACGGACCTGCAACGCGGCGTCGCGCTCGGTTTTGTAGGTGCTCTGGCTCGCGGGCGTCAGGGTGGCGCCCTCGACCCATGCCGTCGCCCACCGGAGTAGACCGGGTGGGTGCGGTCGTAAAACCGGAAGGCGCGCGGCCTGGGGCATCGATGGCGGCCTCGACATCGATGGCGGCCTCGACGGAATACGGCGAGTAGTGCACTGATCACGGCAGCAGACGCTAGGCAGGATCGAGCGGCCCAAGGGACAATCGAGGAACAACCCGCACCCGACCAGATCGGTCGGCGGTCGCAGAGTTCAGCCCAGGAGCCCGAACGCATGACTTCTGACGACGTACCGCCGAACGGCATCGGAGCGCGAGTGAAGGTAGCTCGTGGGCTTGTCGGCCTCACCCAACGACAGCTCGCGGCCAAGGCGCACGTGAGCCTCAGCCTCGTAAAGCAGGTCGAGCAGGGTAGGACGCCGGCGTCGCCGGCGTTCGTCGCAGCGGCGGCGCGCGCTCTGGGCTCGGACACAGCGAAGCTGATGGATCAGCCGTACGCCATCGCGGACCGTGATGAGCATC
>JBOHEP010000436.1:0-8296 GCA_050701075.1 Pseudonocardia sp.
CCCGCAGCAGCCGCCTGACCGCAGAAGTCAACCACCCACAATCAGCCAGCCCGACGAGACGACCCGGCCCGCCACGGTCACCGGGTGCTCAAGCATGCCCGTACCCGACTTCATTTTCGAGTTAGCCAGGACCGCGGCGCGGGCGCAGACCGCATCGCGCAAGTCCGCCGCCAACGCCTTGCCGTCGAGGAGGGCGGTATCGCCGGTCTCGTGCCAGCCGCTCATCGGCACAACCCCTTTCGCACCTCGGATGCGGCCGAACGGGCCCGCTCGGCCACGGCCTCGAACTCCTGTACGACCCGCGCCAGCTCGGCCACCCGTGCGGGGTCCTCGATGGAGAACGCGTTGACCTCGACGTTGACGATCGCCGATTCCAGTGCGGCGGTCGCGGAGGCGACGGCCACGGCTACGTCGGAGATGACGTTGGGGTTGCCGTCCGCAGCGAGCTGCTGCGCGAGCTCAACGAGCCGTACGGCCAGCTTCCCCGTCCGAGCCGGCGGCACGGCCGCCGCGATCAGTGCATCCTGGATCGCCCGGGCGCGCGCCTGCTTCTCTGCCTCGGTGCCCTGCGGCATCGACCAGGACGCCCCGACCTCGGCGAAGGCAAGCGCGTCGGCCTCCGCGAGCTCTAGTGCGGCACTGCGCAGCTCAGCGGCCTCCACCGCGATCTCCGCCATGACGGCCTCACGATCGGCCCACTTCTTGCCGATCGTGTAGCTGCTCACCATACCGATCAGAGCCGCGGCGGTGGCGGCCAGCAGGGCGGCGGCCCCACCACCGCCGGGCGTGGGCGTGCGGGCCGACAGATGTTCGAGCCAGGCATCGATCGTCTCGGATCTCACGGCAGTGATCGTACGGAACAGCAGGGGCCTCCGCGCAGACACGACGCCTGCAGGTCCGCCATCCGAGGTGATGCCGCCCCGGCAGCTCGGACCACGTGCGGCGCGCGTTTCGTAGGCGGTGAGCCGCTCCATCATGTGGACGTCACCGCCCAGCAGCAGCAGGAGTACGGGTTGGCCGGCCAGCAGCCGGTCCCATGCCCTCTGTAGCGAGCCGTCGAAGAGATCGTCCTGCTCGGCCAGCCAGGGCAGCTCGTCGATGACGACGATGGAAGGCGCGCCGGGCAACGTCGAGGCAAGGATCCGGAACGCGTCGCGCCAACTTCCGGCTGCGTCGGTCGGAACGAGCTCAGGGTCCGACGGCAGCGACGAGCCTCTGAGGTCTGCCAGGAAAGTGGCCACCGATTCGATCGGCGAGGCGCCCTTGGTCGCGGTGAAGTTCCAGGAGCAGCCGCCCCGTCGCCGCACGAGCAGAGCCAGGAGGAAGGATGACCGGATGACCATGTTCGAACGTGGCCACGCGCGGATCCACTACGAGGAGCACGGGTCGGGCTTCCCGGTGCTGCTCATCGCCCCCGGCGGCATGCGCTCGGTGATCGAGGCCTGGCAGCGCGCACCGTGGAACCCGATCGACCAGCTCTCACCGAGCTACCGGGTCATCGCCATGGACCAGCGCAATGCCGGCCGTTCGACAGCCCCGATCAGCGCGTACGACGGTTGGGCCGCCTACACCTCCGACCAGCTCGCGCTGCTCGACCACCTCGGGATCGACCGGTTCCACGTGCTCGGCATGTGTATCGGTGGCTCGTACATCGCCGGTCTCATCCGCACCGCGCCGGAGCGCGTGGCGTCGGCGGTGGCATTGCAGCCCATCGGGCTGGACGGCAACCGGGAGGCGTTCACCGAGCTCTTCGACGGGTGGGTGGCCGAGATCGCGGCGGACCATCCGGAGGTGAGCGCAGCTGACTGGGCCGGGTTCCGGGACGGGATGTACGGCGGCGACGACATGCTGTTCAGTGCCTCGGCCGCGGAGATCGCGGCTTTCGACACACCGATCCTGGTACTCATGGGCGATGACCGGTACCACCCACGGAGCGCGTCTGCGATGTTGGCGGCGACCGCACCCCGAGCCACCCTCGTCGAGCGGTGGAAGGAGCCCGACGACCAGCCGGCGGCACGGGCGGCCGTCGAGGCGTTCCTCTCCGAGAACACACCCCGCGTGCCTGACAGGTAGGCCCCAGCATGTCCCCGGCTTCCAGCCGATCAAGGCGGAGCTCAGGGCCGGGCCGCCCGAACAGGCCACCGCCCGCCGAGCGGGAGGCACGGCGGGCGGTTGTCGTCGATCAGGCGACGGAGATCAGGTGGTGCTGTGCAGTCGGACGACACCGATGGTGACGTCCTCGAGCCCGCCGCGGTCGAAGTCGCGGCGCAGCTTGTCGGCCTTGATGGTGGCCGTCAGCCCGTCGAAGGGCCCGTGCGCGTCGACCTCGCCGGTCTGGGGATCGACGGCCAGGACGACGTACCCGTCGCACTTCGTCAGCTTCTCCGCCGCAGCAACCAGCGTGGCGTCGTCGGAAGTCGTGTACTCCGGCACCGGATCACCTCCTCGTTGCCTAGTAGAGCGTCGGGGAGGCCGCGAACGTGACAGTCTGAGCGGTCAACCACCCGTTCGGGCCAGGGTGAATTTTGGGGCCGGTCACCCATCGTGCTGAGGTCGGGACGGTGAGTTGAATGGTTGGACTGGTCAGGCCGGTCAATGCGGTGCTGCTGGCACTGTTGGTGATTACCACGGTGAGCGGTGGCCTGGCCTTCGCCGCCGGAACCGCACCCGCGGCGGCAGCCCTGGTCGCCGTCCATGGGGCGGCGGGACTCGGCCTGCTGCTGCTCGCGCCCGCGAAGAGCCGGATCGCCCGCCGTGGCCTGCATCGGCCTGGTCGGTCGCGCCAGGTGCTGAGCCTGGTGTTCGCGGTGCTGGTGTTGATCGCGGTCTGCAGTGGCCTACTGCACGCGATCGGCGGCTTCCGGTCCTATCTGGGCCTGCTGCCGATGCAGGTGCACGTGGGTTCGGCGGTGGCGGCCGTCGGACTGCTGGGCGTGCACGTCTGGACCCACCGGCGGCGGGCACGGATACGTCGCACCGACCTGGATCGACGCGTCACGTTACGTGGGGCGGGCCTGGTGGTCGGAGCGGTCGCGCTGTGGGCGGTGGCCCCGGGGCGGGAGCGGCGGGTGACCGGCTCGCACGAGGTGGGGTCCGGCGATCCCCGGCTGATGCCGGTGACGCAGTGGCTGTTCGACCCGGTGCCCCGGCTCGACGAGCCCGGATGGCGGCTGCGGGTGCCGGCCGGTCATCTCGGCCTCGCCGCGCTGGCCGCGCTCCCGCAGCGCACGGAGCGGGCCGTGCTGGACTGCACCGGTGGATGGTGGGCCGAGCAGCAGTGGCAGGGCGTCCCGCTGGCCGAGCTGGGCCTCGGGCGTGCGGACGGAGAAGCCGCGTCCATCGACGTGGTCTCGGTGACGGGCTACCGGCGCCGATTCCCCTTAAGGGACGCGGGCGCGCTGCTGCTGGCCACGCACGTCGCCGGGCGTCCCATCTCGGCCGGGCACGGCGGCCCGGCGCGGTTGGTCGCGCCGGGGCGCCGGGGGTTCTGGTGGGTGAAGTGGGTCGTCGCGATCGAGCTCGTCGACGAGCCGTGGTGGTGGCAGCCGCCGTTCCCGGTGCAGTGAGGTTCCGGTGCAGTGAGACGAACACCCGAAGGTCGGACCTGTTGATCGAGGCCGGACCACCGAGTGGCGGCAGCGGCCACTCCTGCCGATAGCCTCGGGTCCGGGATCGCGCCGGAGGGTGGGGACGCCGAACCGACGTTGTGGCGGGAGGGCTGCATGGGCGAGCAGGCGAGCAGCGGCGGGCGTAGCCGGAACGCACGGGTGTCCCTCGTGCAGGAGATCCCGGCGGTGCTCGACGCGCTGGCGCTGCGCCGGGGACGTCCGGTTCTCGTGCTGGTCGGTGGTGCCGGTGGGATGGATGACGATCACCTGGAGACGGTGGGTCTCGCGTTTCGGGATGCGGTGCTGCCCCTTCTCGATCAGCGAGGCGCGGCGGTGGTGGATGGTGGCACCGACTCCGGCGTCATGCGGGTGATCGGCCGGGCGCGGGCGGCGGAGGGCGGCGGCTTTCCCCTCGTCGGAGTCGCCGCGCAGGGAACGGTCGTGATGCCCGGCGGGGGACCGGCCGCCCAGGACGCCGCTGAGCTCGAACCCAACCACACCCACGTCGTCCTCGTACCGGGCAAGACGTGGGGAGACGAGTCACCGTGGCTGGCCGACGTCGCCGACGCGATTGCGCAGGGCCGACCATCGGTCACCGTCGTGATCAACGGCGGTGAGATCACCTATGACGACGTGTTCGGCAGCCTCGCCAGGGGACGTCCCGTTGTGGTGCTGGCGGGTACGGGCCGCACCGCCGACGCGATCGCCGCCGCGAGGGCGGGCCGGGCCGCGGATCCCCGGGCCGCGATGATCGCTGCCTCAGAGCTGACCCTGGTCGTCCCCGTCGAGGACGCCGACGGGATCCGCGACGCCGTCGACGCCGCGCTCACGTGAGGCGATCCCGGGCACGCGGATCCGAGGTGGTGCCGCAATCCCCGATGGTCGCCTCGCTAGGGTGATCGGGCCAGATCGGCGGCGGCACGCCACTAGGGCACTGGAGATTGCGGGATGAAGCGACCGGCGCTGCTCGTCAGGTTCCCGTCGTTGCGGGCGCCGAGCACGTCCTGTCCGGTGATTTCGCGGGATGAGGCCGCCGCATATCCCTCGCTCGCCGACGACATCGCGACCCTCGAGGCGGTGGTGGGCGCCTCCTTCGACGAGTCCGACCGGGCCGCGCTCGTCCACCAGAACCGCTACCGACGCCAGCAGATGATCATCCTCCTCGGCTCGGCGGTGGTGAGCGGACTGGGCGGGCTGCAGGCGGTGTTCCCGGAGCAGCGCTGGCCCGGCCTGCTGCTCGTGGTGTTGGGGTTCACGCTCGCGGCGATCAGCCGTGCCGCCGGCGAGCTGAACACACTGAGGGAATTCCTCACCGAGCGGGTCAAGGCCGAGCGGTTGCGCGCCGTGTACTTCCGGTTCCTGTCCCGCACGGGGCGCTACGCCGGGCCGGACAGGGTCACCGCGTTGCGCCGCGCCGTCGTCTCCATCACGGCCGGGGAGGAGCCGACATGAGCGACCGCGCGGGTGAGTTCCACCGCCTCTTCCTGAGATTGCGAATCACCGACCAGCTGGAGTACTACTCCAGCCGGCGGACCGAGTACCGCCGTGCGCACCGGCAGGCCGTCGTCATCCGAAACGCGTTGCTCTTCGCCGCGGCCGTGGCGGGGGGCGTCGGGCAGTTCACGGTCGGTACCGCCCGCGCCGGCTGGGCGGTGGTTGGTGCTGTGCTCGCCTCGCTCGCGGCCGCTGTCACCGCGTTCGAGACGCTCATCGGGTTCCCGCAGCTCGACAAGCTCTTCTCGGACGCGGCGCGCAACCTCGAGGAGGCGACGATCGACTGGGAGGAGGCCGACCCCCACTCCGACCTGACCGCTGAGATCGACCGGGTCGAAGGGGTTTTCCGCCGCGAGATCGGGCAGTGGGGACAGCTCGTCGTCAAGTCGGCCACGCCGACTCCGCCGCCGCCGACCGAGGGCGACACCGCACAGCGGTGATTGGCCGCGGAGCTACGCCGGAGCGGTCCGGGCGGCGCGAGCCAGCTCCTGCTCCAGGCCCGCCAGCCAGGGTGGCGATGCATCGGTGCCCTCGCGGGCCTTGCCGCAGCCGGATCAGCGTGCTGAGGGTGCTCTCGGCCTCCCAGCGGTGCGGGCGCGCGGCGAGGGCGTCGCCGAGGGCCGCGGGTGGCCGCGTTCTCGTCGTCATCGAGCACGGCGAGCTCCATGAGCGTGGCGTGGTCCCAGAAGTCGGCGCGGCCGAAGCGCACCTTCTGCCGCACGCTGTAGCGGACCACCGGCGACAGCTCGTCGATCCGGGGGTCGAGCGGATCCCGCAGCGACATGAGCTGAACCGCGTTGATCCCGGGATAATGATCACGCCAGTCGTAGTACACGTTCGCGTTCGCCGTGGAGAGGTCCGCGACGGCGTAGTCGCACAGCAGGAGCCGCTCGAACACCGGCTTGTGGATGATCCCGCCCACGTGCTCCTCGTCGGCCCGGATGCACTGCAGGTCGGCCGCATCGACAGCGGGCCGGATCACCTTCTTGTACACCGCATCGAAATCGATCACCCCGATGGCCGGGTCCTGCTTGGTTCCGAACGGCATCAGCACGAAGCAGAGCGGGCGAAGGTCCGCGTCTGCCGAGCCGGAGGGCGTCGTCATCTCGGGCAACAGCCACCTCACAGGAAGCGCTCGATGCTCTGCGGCTGATCGACTACTGCGGTGCCGAGGAACCGGTCGCCGAGCCGGTCGCGCAGGTGCGCGAGGCCGCGCAGGTCCTCCCGCCGGTACGTCCGGCCTGCTTTGACCTCTGCGGCGACGAGCTGACGGGGTGCGATCCTCGTCAGGGTGCCCATGACGGCCAAGCTGGCATGAATGCCGTAATCGATGGGCCTCCTGTGCCGTTTTCTGAGGCCTCGCCATGCCGTTTCTGCGCAGCCAAGCCGAGAGAGATCTGCCGGTACAGCGCCTGCGCGTCGACGTCAGCCCTGCGCTCGGTCGCCGCGATGGTGGCGTGAGACCGCCGCCAGGACCACGGTCTCCTCGCCGCGGTTGTGCAGCGTGCGCAGCCCCAGCCCGGTCAGCCACAGCACCGCACCACCACCGAACCGTCGGCAGCCACCGGCCAGGCACTCCAGCTCGACCTCCCCGCTCTCGACGACGACGACCGTGTCGTGCCACTCGGCGTCGTCGTATGCCCGCGAGCTCCCCGGGGCGATGGTCACGGTCCGGGTCACGAATCCGGACCCGGGTTGGGCCCCGGGGAAGGCGAGCAGGTCGTCGTCCACCTACGGCGCCTGCGGTCGGTCGAACACTCCGAACAGGTCGGGTGGGAACGACGTGACCTCCACGATGAGCCCATCCTCGACATGGAGCACATCGAGGTTGAACGCCCGGTACCCGGTCTCGCCATGGCAGCGCAGGTAGTCGGCCACCGCGGGTTCGGGCACCGTGGTCTGCCGAGCGTCGGCCACTGCTTGGCTGTTCATACGGTCTCCCCGCTCACGCTGCTGGGTCCGGTGCGCTCAGCCGTACGTCGGCTTCTGCGGGAACCCGGCGGGGGAGTCCTCCCAGTCCTCCTGCCGGCCGAACGGGGTGAGGTCGAGGAAGTTGTAGGGTGTGGCCAGCTGGTCCAGGCTGCGGGCGTAGGCGGAGTAGGTGTGGAAGACGGTGTCGCCGTTGCGCAGGAACACGCTGTTGCCGGTCCAGTCGCCGGTGAGGACGTCCGGAGTGAACCCGGCCGCCAGCAGCTCCTCGCGGTTGCGGTAGTTGTACACGACGGGAGCGACGGACTCGTCCAGCGTCACCTGGAAGTCGTGGTTGAACGAGCTCCCGTGCGAGGAGTACCAGGGGAAGCTCCACCCGCGGCGCTGCTTGAACCGCGTGATGGACGCCAGCGGTGCGCGTGAGATGGCCGCGAAGGCGACGTCGAGCTCGTGCAGGCGGGTGAGCAGCGGCGGCGTGAAGTTCAGCTCGACCGCCATGGAACAGGCCGGACAGCCCTCGTCTCGCTCGTCGACCCACATGAAGTGGTGGACGTAGAGCTGCCGGCGGCCCTCGAACAGGTCGAGCAGGCTCCGCGAGCCGTCCGGACCCGCGAAGACGTAGTCCTCCTCGATTCGCACCATTGGCAACCTGCGGCGCTCGGCGTTGACGGCGTCACGTACTCGGGTGGCCTCCTTCTCCTTCGCGAGCAGGGCCTTGCGCGCGGCCAGCCACTCGCTACGGGACACCACCGGGGGAATGGCGGTCGTGGCCTGGGTCATGGTTCCTCCTACATCGGAGGGCCTTGGGATGTGCCCCTCAGAGGTAGGACGGGAGCGGCGCGGAAAAGTCATCGGAGTGGCAGAGGTGAGTCAGCGCACTGGGTACGGCGGTGGTGGGGCAGGGTGTACGGCGGTGGTGGGTCAGGCCACGGTGATCGTCAGATGGGAACCGCGGGCCGTGCTCGCTGCGGCTCGGAGTTCCGAGCTGCCGATCATGGGGCGCTGGGTCGTGCACCTAGGCGCTGTGCTGGAGGATGCCCGGCGATGGGGACCGTGCTGTCGGGCTGCTCGGGCGACAGGTCGGCGGCGATGGCGCAGATCCGCTGCCGCGCGTCGTCGTGGATCGTGTCGAACACGACGCTCACGCTAGCGTATCCGGCCATGGACACCCCGGCGCGGAGCGTCAACGTCGACACGGTCGTGGACCACCCGCTGGCCAAGGCGCGCCTCTCCACCCTGCGCGACGCCCGCACCGACAACGCGGC